>JAZQXJ010000064.1:0-42220 GCA_045632815.1 Acutalibacteraceae bacterium
TGGATTGTCTTCCTAAGACCGCTTGGCCTCCGACTTCCTCTGGGGGATTGAAACCATACGGTACTACGCCTATGTACCCTACTTTTATCTACCTTACCCCCTCTGGGGGATTGAAACGCGAAGAATGTATAATATTCACCTTCAGGATAAATAAAGTTGTCTACCTTACCCCCTCTGGGGGATTGAAACAAAGTGCAATGAGTGAAATGAGATTGTTGCGAGCATTTTTCCTACCTTACCCCCTCTGGGGAATATTTGAAGTAAAAAGTAATAAGTAGAAGTATGGGCGATTCACGAATCGCCCACTAATCCCGCATTCCGAATTACGAATTACATTATCCCTTCGGGAAACTTCTTTGTGAGGGCAAAGTGCAAAGAGAAAGGCGAGAGTTTACTCTCGCCTCAAAACATTTATACATTAAATATTGATTATTGTTCAGGTGAAATTTATGCAAATACTTCTTACTTTAGTGGCGGAAAAACCGCTGTGCATTCCTATGAATTACAATTATCAGCTGCAGAGTTCGATTTATTCAAAACTTGCCGAGCAGGATTTATCCGATTTCTGGCATGACGATGGATTCGGAGAAGACCAGACCTTTAAAATGTTCACCTTTTCGCCCCTCTGCGGCATATATCGCATTATTGACAAAAAAATATGCTTTGATGGTGAAATTACATTTGAAATCCGCAGTCCGATATTCGAATTCTGCGATGAGCTGCAACGCTGCATAGAAATGAATCCGTCAATCAAGCTTTTCGATACAAAGCTCAGCGTCATTAACGCAAGCCTTACTAACCGCCACATCAATGAAAGCTCGGCGATATTCTCGGCAGCATCGCCCATAATTGTTCATTCGATTACGGAAGACAGAAAAACAGAGTTTTATTTTCCGCATGATGATTGCTTTATCGAAAGGCTTATAAAGAACTACAAAAATAAATTTGAATCTGTCTACATGGGAGATGCGCCTGACATTGACATAGAGATTGTCAACGAAGGTAAAAAGGTTGTGACGAATTACAAAGGCATATGGCTCAACGGCAACAAATGCGAGCTTGCCGTAAAAGGAAACTGGTATGCGCTGGAATTTTTGTATGATTCCGGATTCGGCGAAAAAAACAGCCAGGGCTTCGGGTTTGTCAATCTCAAATAACAGTATCAACAAAGAACACACGGATAACCGCAATGGTTACCCGTGTGTTTTTTTATTTGCGTCTGAAGAAAGGATACTGAGGATTATTTCCGGGACCGATATACACCACCCGAATTGTGTCGCCGACAACATTGTTACCAAGAGGCACGCTTGCTTGACCGCCGTCAACGGTAAAGCAGGCAAACTCCCGTCCTTGAGCATTCCTTGATATTCTTTCAATCTTTACGGTATAAGTTGTGTCGGGAATAACTTTGCTGAAATCGAAAGCAGGTCTTCTGGAGTGCGTATTGTTTCTGCCTTGCGGTCTGTTATGGCTTTGGGAACCCTGTGAGTCGCTGCAGAAAAATTCGGGATACATAGGCTTCATCTGCAGAGCTGTTCGTGCATTATTGCCTTTGTCGGGAAGTATGGGAAGAATCTGTTGGAATTCTCTGTTTGTCCGATTGCTCATAAACCATTGATAACCTGCATCGTGGTCATCGTCCCTTGTTTTGTTATCGGCAATAGGATAAGACACGGTTACTTTAACGTTATCGCCCACAAACTGCTTTACGGAGGTTATAACGAGAAGTTGGTCTGCTGCTTTTTCGTCAAGCGTAATATCTGTATGCGGTTTTTTCGCATAAGATTCACAACTGATTGAATAGCTGCCGGGGGTTAAATTTCTTTTTATAATTCCATTATCGTTAACCGTTATTTTAACGCTGCCGAATCCGACGGGACGACCTGCTCCCAACTTGTGGAGTTGGTCTCCCTCGGGATTGTTTTCGCCCAGAGTCAGCACCCACAGAAGCTGATTCAACTCGTTTTCACTTATTTTATCAAAATAAACCTTGAATGCAAATGTGCTGCCGCCCTTTGCAGGCTTTGTGGCAAGTTGCCTTTCTCCGACTTTACCGTCATTAACAGCTTTGTATCGGGGTTTGCTGTGGAAATAAAACTTTCTGCCACGAATCTTCGTTGAGGTCATATCGTAATCCCACAGCGCAACATCCTCAAATCCGTTTCTGTCGTCATTCAATGTATAAAACTCTACGGTGGAAAGCTTGGGCGAAGAAAGCTCGGGTAATTCAAGGTATTCCTCGCAAAGCTTAACATCGATTGCCGTTGCATCTGAAAATCTTACTCTTGATGCGGTGGGGTTCTCGCCGCCCAGAGTTCCGAAAAGTGAGCAAGCAGGGCAAAGCCAGTTTCTGACAGCCGAATCATCGTTGCCATTCTTCTTTTTTGCCAGATGAGAGCAAGGAACATAGGAATTTTCTTCATTGGAGGTTGTTCTTTCCAAAACGTCAAATACCTTGTCATCATAAACATATCGTCCGATTGCCGCGGGAGAAATCCAGGTGAATTTATCACCGTTTTGCTTATAAAAAACAGCCATTATGCCTTCTTTACGTTCAAGCTCTCCGATGTGTTTCACAAGCACATTTTCAAAATTCCTGCAACCTTCCTTATCGCCATTCTTGGTTTCGGAAAGCTTTTTGTTGTTATCTATATAAAGCTCAAGAATTTTTATAAGCTTTGCGACGGTCTCGTTGCTGCATTTGATCGCAGGTTTACCGTGCATTTTGTAGAAATTGAAGCCGCCCTCAGGATTGGGAGAGTTGGTTGTTCTCCACTTTCTTTCACTGTAATCTGCGTGCCTGCCGTCCTTCCATTCAGGATATTTGCCTTTCTTTGCTCCGAAGTTTGAACGATATTCGGCAGGATATATCATCCAGCCTTTATCGGTATATTCAAGTAAGCCGCAAGACATCGTTTGGGGTTTACGCATTCTCGTTGTCAGCTCTTCATTATCAAGTACGGAAAGGCAACTGCGAGTAACAGCTTCAAAAGCACTTCTTATACAGCCTCTGATTTCACTTCCGGGAATCACCGGTGTTGTATTTACCTTAAAGAAATCAAAGCATCTTGCCTTTTCACTGTCTTCTGCATTGCGATCGGGCAACGCAAGCATGCTGTCCTTGCCTACTTTCAGAGTACAAGAAATATAGCCCGTCAGTTTTTCTGTTTCCTCTTTATTTTTCAATACGCCCTTAGGATTCAAAGAAACGAAATTATAAGGATTAACAAAGAAATTCGAATTGTGAGGTTTCATCTCAATTGCCATTATCTGCCCGCCTCCTTTGTTGTGAATCCTTTTATGCGCCAATCGCAAACACGGGCAATCCCGTCTACTTCACCAAAATCATAATAAAACTCTATTTCAAGCGCATTTGCATTTATGCCCTCCGGCAAATGATACGAACCTGCTCCCGTTGCATAGGTAACTCCACCATTTGACCTTATGCTGTCAACATCAAGATAATGTATCTGTGTATATGAGCCATCATGCGTTGTTTCCTCTGTATTTCTGCAAGCAAACTCTACACCTACAACGCTACGATACGCTCTAAATTCGCCGTTTTCATCAAAAGCTCTGACCTCGAGCAGGTTGTCGCAGTAATTTACCTCTTTTTCAAAATCCACGCAATCCGTAC
This sequence comes from Acutalibacteraceae bacterium, assembly GCA_045632815.1. GTDB lineage: Bacteria > Bacillota > Clostridia > Oscillospirales > Acutalibacteraceae > CAG-177. The sequence continues at coordinate 3,638 of JAZQXJ010000064.1, forward strand.
GAATTACAAGGAAGTATTTTTTGTTAAGCTCCTTTAATTTCAGCACAAGCTTTTCTTCGCTGAGTTTGCACATTATGCCATTACCTCCCCGACAAAACATTCAATGTCACCATTGATGATTTTTTCCACAGAAAGCGCATTTCCGTTAAATTCGATTGAATCAATTTCAAACAAGCCCCTGCCTATCGATGAGAGACCGCCTACAGCAAGAAAGCCGTTGTGCAAGTCTGCAAGGCAAACACCGAGTGCAAACAGAGTTTCTTTCTGAGGTCGCTCAGAAAATGAAATTTCAAGCTTTGTTTTGCCGTAATAATATGTTTTTTCCGTATACAACGCACCGTCTTTGGTAGCACCCGAAAATCTGTTGATTGCGTTTCTGCTGTAAATTTTATAGGTGCCGCCACTCAGCATTGACTCCGAGAAACGGATTTTTGATTTTTGAGTTTCTTTTGTGTTTTTCCTAACAAAGCCAAAAATCTCTTCTGTTAATTCTGTCCCTGCAACTTCGCTGAATCTGCTTCTGAAAGCACCTGACCACGATGTTCCGGGAATAACCGCAACAGCTTCGCCATTTTCTTTCACGGAATGGAGAGACATACTCTTGTAGTCAGGAGAATATCCGCCGCTTTGCGAAACCTCCGTTGTGTATTCTCTTATTGAGATGCCGCCAACAGGTCTGAGACCTATGGAAAAATCAAACGAAGGAATATTTTCAGCAACGGAAACCTCGTCTGCACCTTCCCAGTGCGAGTCATCGAACATATCAAAATCAAGCCATTCATCGGCAGATGTAAAGTGACGTTTTTGAATTGATAAATTCACTCTGCCGTAGCCTCGGCTTGTTTTGCTGCCCAACGCAATTTTGCCGTTGTGCAGAGCTGCAAGTGCATTCTCAAGATCCTGAGCAAAATCTTCACACAGCAGCTCAACAAAACCATCGAAGCTTGTGCCTGTTTCAACTGCCTCCATGTCAAATTTTTCTTTGTTGACCGCTACCTTATCTGCAAGATGCACACAATCCCTGGACGTTATAAAAAAGCTGTTTCTTCCGCCGTTGCAAACGGCATCATAAAATCTGACCGTTGAGTCTGAATCTGTTTCCAACGAGCCGAACATTTCATTTTCTTTTTCAGGTGATAAATTTTTCATGTAGCTTCTGAGAACTCCTGCAATCGCTGTAGCCGGAATAAAAGGATTGCCTTTTGAATCCACCGTTACATCTTTGTCGGTGTTGCAGTTTGCACCCGAGCCTACCGCAAGAGGAGAAATAAGCGTAAATCTGATTTTATAATAGGTTAAATTCATTATTTCCCACTCCTTAATCTGTATTTTTTAACCGTAAGCGCTGTTATGATATATTTGCGATACTTGCTCCAAAGATATTCGCTATCCTTAGGTGCTTTTGCAACAAACAGGGCGGAAAGCACTTGCTTGAGACAAGACTCTGAAAAATGCTTTTCGGCTTCTCGTCTGACGGAATCAGTTTTTATGCTGTGCGTTCTCTTGGCAAAATCATATATGTTCTCAGACTCCTTGCACATAAGCATAATTCTACCTATCTGGCTTGAATTGAGGCTTATCTTATCGGCAACATCTATAGCCGATTTGACGATATGTTTATCAAGAATAGATTCTTCAATTGCATTTACTATGCCGTGAGCAGTTTCATTACTGTAGGGTTCATAACTGTCATCAGTTACATTTACGCGGAAAGCCGCTGCATCTGAAATAAGTCTGAGTTTGCCGAAGCCCTCGTTCTGCTTTTCACCGACATACTTAATCTCGGGGAGGGTTATATCCTGCGACGGAATAAAAACAAGCACGCTTCCTGCACATACAGCAGGGAATTGTGGTTTTTTCATGTTCCATTTTGAATTAAAACCCGAAATTATTTTTGTACCAAGTTCACTTTCTTCGCAAATCGTATCAGCGGCACTTGTGAGACTGTTTGCAAAGGCATCGAAATCCACCGTAAACAAACCGTTTTTATCAGTCAGAATAACATCGCTTTCGCACAACCATGCTGCAACCTGTCCTTTCTTCAGCTGAACAGTTTCAATTTGAACGGGTGCAATCGTCGGATCTGCGATTTCGCATCGAGCATACTGTGCAGTTTTGCTTCTGCCGAAGGAAATTACCCCGTCTGCAAAAAGAGGATATATCTCCTTCATGAACATTCCTTTTGCGGTGATTGAACCCGAAAAAAGCTGGCCGCTGCATACACATTGCTGCGTATAAAGTCCGCCGTCCTTATCTGTCACCGCATTGTGATACGCTATTTTTGTTTTCGGCTGCCTATGACCCAGCTTTGTGTTGACATATCCCTTCTTGAGAGGCTTATATTGTTCAGCGGTTTTATCTTTGCCGATGGTATTGTGTATCTCTTTGGATGCTTGAGTTTTTATTTCGGCAAGAAAACGGGGCGCGGGAATAAACAACTCTGTTCCATCTTGCGAAAATTCAGAAATATAAAGATTACCAAACTTTACATTTCCCGAAAGAAAAATCTCATTAAAATTATCTGCCTTGTATTTTGATGCAATTGCACCGAGTACACAGGTACCCGAAATATAATCTTGTGAGCGGTTTGTGTCAGAAGATGGTAACATAAGATCACCATGCACACGCACGGTATAACAGAGTTCGTATTCTGTGTCATCGCTGAAATCATATTCCTTAAGCGAGAAGGAATGTGCATTTTCTTCCAGCGTGCATTTTACGGCACCCAAACCTCGGTTGCGGTGATATCCGATATTCCTGAGACCTTTTACAATTTTCTCGAGTTCATCGTATTCTTTATCATCGGATAATTCAATATCTGCAAAAAACTCCATGGGTTCCCAGTTGATCGATGAAATTCTGTTGACAACTCTTATAAAGCGGAGCGAATGTTCCTTGGCGGTATCGTTTTTAAGTGCAGTTTCGGCACGCACGGAGCAAAAAAGTTCCGTTACCGCTTCGGGTGTTATGCCGTTGGCTGCAACAGCGTTGACCGCATCGGCATAATCGCTGATTCTGGCATCAGAAATACTGAGTGCGCCCGAATCCGATGAGGCGCTGACTCCGAAAATTTTGTCAATGCTTTCGTTTTTAATCTCAAGCATTTCTGCAACCTCACGCATGCAACCCTTAAGTCGGCGCGACGGAATATAAGGAATTCCGTACTCGTCAACGGCTGTATCGAGGTCTATAACTGCAGCATAATTTTTGCCCGAGCCTGCACACAGATCAGACATAAGCTTTATCTTAAGCTGTTTCTTCATCACACTCACCCTCCTTGGCAAACCATATATCATAGAACTCTGCCATATCATAAACCAGTTTCATATCCTGCTCTGAACAATTAAGCTTTGCAACTCCGCCAGCAAGATAGGCATTCACTCTCTCAACTTCAAGCAAATAATCGGTAAATCCTTTTTGTGCTGCGTTTCCGAGAGCTTTTATGTTAGCTCTGTCAGCTGCCTGCAGAATCGGTGTCATATAATCAAACTTGTTTCTGATATCATCAAAGTGGTAAGGCCTGCCCGTAGCATGCTTCTGCTCTGATGCACGGAGCGTTTTAAAATCATTGGTAATTCCCGAATGGCAGTAATGGAAATCAATATAATTGTTGTTATCTTCATCCTCACAACTGCGTGAGCGTCTTTTTGCTGATTCGCAAGCTGCCTGAGCAATCTGATACGCCGTATCAAAAGGTGTCTTGGCGTGAAAAACACTTATACCTGCACAGGATGTGCATTTGCAGCCGATCAAAGAAAGCTCCTGAACAGAAAGCACCTCAAAATACTTTTTGACCACATTCCATGCATCCTTCGCCTCGCAGATAATGGTTATCTCATCGCCGCCGCCGATAACTCTGCGGTAGCCCTTTGAGTTTTCTTTGAGTATTTCTTCAATCGCTTTGAGAGGTTTCACGACAAAAGCATCATTAACCTGTTTTGAAAAAGTTCTGAGCTTACACACACCCTCATCATAATCCTCGGAGCTGCATTTTTTAAGCTTATCGCCCATAGAATTGCCGTCAATATAAATAACTGCGGCAAGGCCCTCAAGACCGTCGAGATTATCCGTGCTTTTCTTTTTGTAGTAAGCCTGCTTTGCAGCTCTGTCCGCAGAAAGCGATTGCTCCGGATAACTTTTTCGATATGTTACAGGAAAAAATGTTAGAGGATCAACCATTGTAACCGGAGTGACGCCTGAAATATAGGTTGAAGGTCGGCGCTTTTTGGCAATGGCATTCTCTTTGTAAAGAGCTTTTCTGTTGGCATCAAAATTACTTTCAAAAGGTACACAGCACGCAATCATAGAAAGCGTGGGACACCTCTCAAGCAGATACACCGACATAAGTCTGTTAGCTTTGATGTAAGCGGTCTTATCCTTATATAATATCATAAGATTGCCGCCGCCCTCATACAGAACCTGAGCGTCAAGATTGCTTGTTTCAAATGCGTTCAGGTTGAAGCTGTCAACCTCCGTGTCAGGGTCGTAGCTGTTTATTTTTACGCCGTCCTCAAGGCTATTCAAATATGAAATGAGTTCGCCGTATATACTCGAGAGCATTTCGGATGCACCTGAAATTTCTTTTACCTTTGATGTTCGATAAATGAACTCTTGTTTTGACGCAAAATCATATAGCGCCAGGACTTTCTTATTATCCATAGTTAATCACCTTCAGTTTTGTTAATAAGGAAATATTATATTGCCTTGCGTTCTGTCAGCCTGTCCCACATTTCCTTGGTTATGATCTGGTTGGCATCTGAATCATCCGTAAGGGATACGCCCTCGGAAATAATGAGGCATGCCTTATCATAGGAAACAATACCGCTTTTATCGTCTGCAAGCGAATTAACAAAGGACGCATCCCCGTCACTCATTAAAGAGGCATGATTCATATTGTTTCTTATGATTTTCACCGCAAGGTAATATTTCATTATTTCATAGAGCTTTTTATACATATTTTCCTGCTCTGCGCCACAACCATTCTTGATAAATTCATCAAATTTTTTCAGGATTGCTTTCTGTGCTTTATAACTGTTATCGTCTTTCCTCTTGTTATCAGCGCTTCTGATATCTTCTGGAGCAAAGTGGCATTTATTCATCAGACAATACGCCGTTATATTTGGTTTGCTCAACATAAAGCTGAGACGTGCGCATTTGCCATTATCTCTTTCTTCTGTGCCAAACCGAAAATTTCTTGATGCGGTATATTTTCCGATATAATCAATTAATAAATCCAATGCTTCTTTTTCACGGGGAGTAACCATATCGCTTTTGCTTAAATGCGTCAGGTAATCAAGACTGCTTTTTGTTTTTATTCCGTCTGCCAGTTTTTGCGCAAACGCAGAAATCTCGTTGGGAAACAACCGACTCCAGAACGAATAGAAAAACAAAGTTGAGTCCATCGATGAACCAAGTGCCTTTTTTTCTACCGTCAAACTTAACTTCTCCAGACCTCTTGCTTTGTATACCGACGGCATTTTTTCAACATAGACTGTAGCAGCCTGCTGAACAAAGCGATGATCCAGACACCACTTGATAATATTGGCATAGCTCAACGAGCTTTCTTTATCCTTCATATAAAAACTTTCTTTGATTTTCGGAACAAGCGTCATAAATATGCCCCAATAAAGGTCATTGATGCTATTGTTTTTTTCTGTTTTATCAAGAATATCAAGGCTGTCTTTAAGTTTCTTTCTAATGTCATCCAGTTCATCCACTCTGCCGATGCTTATCGCTTTTACAAAGCGGTCAAGGCTTTCGATAAGCTCGGAAATATAACCGTATTTTTCTTTGTCATTGTAGATTTCAACAAGCTTTTTAACACTGCCCGTTTCAGTGAAATCGCTGACCGCCTGAACAATCTGCCCGATATTATATATATTTTTAATATCAACTATTTTGTTCGGATTTAACGAACAGTATACGATTTGTTTGCACTGCATATCGGATAGCTCGAAAAACTGGATGAGCGATGCCATGAGATACTGAACGTTGCGAAGTCCACCTGAATAGTCTATATAAACATATTTCTCGCCTTTCAAAAATTCAATAAGTTTTGAGTAGACCGAATTCAAGCTTTTTTCTTCGTTGTCTCCCTCATATTTCTGTGGCAAACCCTGTTCATCAAAATAAAAATCATATGGAACCATACACATTTTTACACTAATATCTGTTTTCCCTTTCCAAAAAAACGGATACTCGTAAAGTTCCTTTTTCTCAACAAGAGCATTTTCATAGTAATCATACAAAGTTCTACGTTTATCATTATTGTCTTGAGAAACTTCAAAAGTATCGGAAAAACACTTTCTTGTGAAAACATCGTAAGAGGTAATTGTCACAATCTTTATGCTTTTTTCTTCACATAATTCATCCTCAATTTTACGGGACAGATATATCAAAGGTGCATCGTTGGTATAACAACACTCGATTTCCCCTCCGACAGGCAAGGTGTATTTTTTCAAATCGTCGCTGTTTCTGTAAGCGCTCAAAAATGTGATTATTACTGCCACTTTATCACTCTCCTCAATTTCTGTTCAAACTGACTGCGCCTATAACTTTGCCCTCGTCGTCGGCAACAGGCTCGCCTATTGTCAGTAGCCTTGAGGTGTCAATGCCGAGCACCTTGCAAGCGGCAACATACATCGCTGAAACAACGCAGTAATCACATTCATCATCGGTTGGAATTGGGTCTGCTTCTATGAAAACCTGAGGGGCGTTAACGGGAATAAGCACACCATTATACACCAGCGGTTCAGCAGGCGACTGAGCAATAACGGCCGACAGCATTCTTCCGCTGTAGGGAATAACGGCCGCCACCTTACCTCCTCTGTGTTTCCTGATTGACGGGTCATAAACGGAGTCGGAATAAATCTTCACATCATGTCCTCCGACAAAAGATTTTATAATGATACCAATCCCTCCCATAAAAGCAAAATCACAAATAAAGTTTATCAGCATTTTGCATATAAATCAATATAAAAAGCATAAAATTGTAGAAAAATTCACAAAAAGCAATATTAATTGTTTTTAATCTTAACTTACCTGAGAAATAAAGCCCATTGCAACAAGTCTGTTACAAAAAAAATCCCCTTTACGGCAACGGTTTCATTTTGCTGTAAAGGGGATTTTTTCTGTTTTTTTACAAGACGCCTATAGGTCGATTAGGTAATATAATTCGTAATGCGGAATTAGCGGGTGTTCAAAGAACACCCTTACAACACCGTGTTTATCTGCAGTATTGTAGGGGCGACGTTTCGCCGCCCGTTTTGTATCTTCAATCTGTATCAATCCCCCGGAGGGGGTAAGGTAGTATTTTTATCAAACACAAAGGAAATTACAGTAGAAGTGTATCAATCCCCCAGAGGGGGTAAGGTAGGTGACTAATCCTGAGTGGCCCCGGCCTATAAAGTATCAATCCCCCAGAGGGGGTAAGGTAGAACAACATTTTGTGTTCAATTTATTCTAACACACAATCTTTTGTCTGTCAAGTGTTCAGCTTTTTGAAAAATCTCCGTTTTATTTAGTCACATAGCGATTAGAGTGTTCAAAAACATTGCAAAACCTCACATTTTCATGCAGCAAAAGCGCCTGTAACTAAATAACCCCACATTTAGGGGCATAATCAGATAAAAAACGGATCTGCATTTTTAACAATTCCGATTTCTTCCTTTTCAACAAAACGCATTGATCCCATTTTGTAGACCATGACGGAATCGTGATCGGGGTCGATAATTTTCGATATTTCAACTTTCAGTTTTCCGAGTTTGCTTTCTGTTATATAGCCTTCAAAAACAGATTTTTGAACAGGAATCAAATACTTTTTGGCAGTTTTCATCACTTTGCCAACTCGTTTTGAACCCACATCATATATAGATATTATAAACATTATCTCACCTGCTTGAATGAAACATATTTTTTGTTTTCTTTTATGCATCCTGAAAGCTTGAGCACTTCAGCGAGTCTGTGACTAAATAAAACAAGGCGTTTTCGCAATGACGAACACTTGACAATCAAGAATTTGTGTGTTAATATAAGCTGAACACAAAATGTTGCTCTACCTTACCCCCTCTGGGGGATTGAAACTCTTTCGAAAACAAGACTCGGATTAGAGAGATAGCCTACCTTACCCCCTCTGGGGGATTGAAACTTGATAGCTGAATTGGTAGCCCATGATCCTTTCTTATCCTACCTTACCCCCTCTGGGGGATTGAAACTCATACCAAAGCTTATCTGTACCAGATACTGTCTACCTTACCCCCTCTGGGGGATTGAAACAATTATTCCTGTTAAAAAGTTTCCATTACTTCTCTTGCATGCCTACCTTACCCCCTCTGGGGAAATTTAAGTGAAGAGTGAATAATGAATAGTAAAAAGTTTCGGATAGGCTCCGTCTATGACCAAACAAAAAACGGGCGGATGATATCCGCCCCTACCAACTATTCTTTATTCTCTATTATCTAATTTACCTTGCCTCCTACGAAAAGGTTTTCTTAACGCCCTTTCGAACCTCTAACTATCTTCTATAAATTTTAAGAGCATAGCAACATCAGTTGCTATGCTCTTAAATTTGGCGCGCTGTAAGGGATTCGAACCCCTGACCTTTTGGTTCGTAGCCAAACACTCTATCCAGCTGAGCTAACAGCGCATATTAAATTTTATCGGTGAGTTCCGATTGCCAAAGTATATTATCACATCCCACACAAAAAATCAATACCTATTTTAAATTTTTTTAAATTTTTTCGTGTTTTGCAAAAATTCATTGTTTTGTTGATTTTTTCTTCGGTTGGTAGAATCCAATTCTAAATTTGCGTTATTGTTTTCGGAAAGCTTTCGATGTATTATAAAGCCAAACTGATCAGTCAAAATCTTTTTGAGGTGATACAATGACAATTTATCTCGGCGAAAATATCAAGCGTATGCGTAAGGAAAGAGAGCTTACCCAAGAGGCACTGGCAAATTTTCTCGGCGTTTCATACCAGAGCATCAGCAAATGGGAGCGAGGTGACAGCTTCCCCGATATAACAATTCTTCCTGAAATTGCAGGTTTCTTCAGGGTAAGTGTTGATGAATTGCTCGGTGTTAACAAAGCTGAGGATGAAGCAGAAATCATCAAAGAACTTGAAGCTTATGATAATGTCACAGACAATGAATTAAAACAAAAAATAATAAACAGACTTAAAGAAAAGTTTCCTAATGATTTTCGTGTTCTTTTAAGGTATATGTCTTGCCTTGTTCATTTTGAAGAAAACACGCCCGAAAATGTTGCAAAAATAATTGCGATATACGAAAACATTAAGCAAAACTGCAGCAATGACAAAATCCGTATTTCCGCCAAAAGACATATTGCCGAACTTTATAAAGGTCTTTCAGAAAAGGAAGAAAGCGGCATAACATTTGAGGACTGCGAAAAAATCATAAAAGAGATGCCGAGGATGAGAGACGGACAGGAAATGTTCTGTTTTTATTATCCTGAAAACTATCCTGACGGCGACGAGATAATAATGAACACTCTTGAAGAACAGTTCTTGTTACTCAACACGGTTTATTCTCATTATTTTCATTACAACGGCTTTTTCTACGAAAGAAATTTCTCTGACGAATGGGTGCTTTCGGCTTTCAAAGCAGAACTCGACTTTTTGAATTTTGTTTACGATGATGGTCATTACGGCAAAATGTGGAGAACGGTTATTTATAATTACGGGCATTTGGGCGTAAGATATTTCAAACTCGGTGATACAGCTAATTCATTAAAAAGCTTTCAGAAAATGTGCGAGCTTGCTATCCGATTTGATAATATGGACAGAATAACAACAATGCACTCGGTAATGTTTGAAGGCAACAAATTTGATAAGCATACTTTGGGTTCTACCTATGTTGCCAAAAAACAGGTGAAAGCACTTTTAACTGAAAAATATCCCCTGTCCGATGAATTCAAGGCATCTGCCGAATTCAAGGAAACACTTGAAATGTTAGGATAAATTTTAAAGGTCGGAAATCCGTCTGGACTTCCGACCCTTTTCTTTAATTATGCGGCTTTCTTTGCCTTTCTGTCTGCAATTGCCTTTTCGATTTTGGGATAAACAACATCATAAAGCTTTGCAAAAATTGCGTAACCGATAAGTGCGTAGATAATACCTACAAATGCGCCTACGATAACGTCTGTGGGGTAATGAACACCGACATAGATTCTTGACAGACCCATAAGGAATGCAAAAATAAACGCGGGAATTGCAACGCCCTTTTTCTTAAGTACAAGTGTGATTGCCATTGCGAATGTGAAGGCTGATGAGGTGTGCCCTGAGGGGAATGAGAGTGATTTGGGACTCATTCTTTCAACAACCTCGGGGAATGCATAGCCTGCGTTCCATTTCTCTGCAAGGCCGGGGAATCTGTCGATTGACCAGTCAATCTTGCCGAAGAAACCAACCCAGTCATAATCCTTTGCGCCGTTTGTGTAAGCAATAACCTCTGCTGTTGCTTCGGGGAGTCTTGTGAGGTTATAGGGACGAGGACGCTCCATAATGGGCTTGATAAGCTCATTATTGAGCAGAGTCATAACAAGAAGTGCGCCGAGGCAGACAAGACCCGCTTTTCTTGTTTTCTTGAAGAAAAGCATTATAACTCCGAGAATGATGAAGAAAATGCCGTCATCGCCGAGGGTTGTGATAACCTTCATAATGACATCCATCACGCTGTTGCTGAGATTATTGAAAACAAACTCAAAAACAGACAAGTCAAAATTAAGTATCGCTTCCAAAAAAGTCATCCTTTCGTTTTTATTTTTATATATTATCGCTTTTATTGGCTCAAATTGCAAGAGAAAAATAAAAATTTTTCATTTTTGCGAAAAAATTCCCTTCAGAAGCGCAAAATAATACTCGGAGAGTCCGTCCGTTACTATTGCAATTCATATATTATTGGAGTATAATGTCAGTAATTATATTTATAAGCGAGGATAAGAAGTGAAAATACAGATTGTTGATATAAATAATGCTGCTGAATTCGATGCGTTTACCGAAAAGCACAAAAACGGTCATTTCCTGCAGACCTCACTCTGGGGCAAGGTTAAAAATGACTGGAAATGGTTCGGCGTTATCTGCAGAAATGACAGCGGTGAAATCACGGGCACAATGGGCGTTCTGCTGCGAAAAATTTCAAAGTTGCCCTATCATATGATGTATGCGCCACGCGGACCCGTCTGCGATTTTGACGATAAGGAAACCTTCGCCGCATTGATTGATGCCGCAAAGCAGGAGGGCAAGAAATACAACGCATATCTGCTGAAAACTGACAAGGATGCTCCCGTTGACAACGAGGATTACAGAGCAATTGCGCTGTCGCAGGGCTTTAAGTTCAAGGAACGCACAATTAACTTTGAGGATTTTCAGTGCCGTTTTGTTATCCGTATTCTTCTGAACGGCAGAACGGAGGACGAGGTTTTTGCCGCTTTTCATTCCGACCACCGCAGAAAAATCCGTAACGCAATAAAAAACAATGTTGAAATTAAAATTCACGGCAGCGAAATGGCGGAAACTTTCTATAAAATTATGAAAGTAACCTGCGAAAGAGACGGTTTTGAACTGCGTCCCGCCTCGTACTTCGCACGGATTCTGGATTGCTTCGGCGACAAGGCAAGGCTTTATATGGCTTATTATGAAGGCAAGCCAATTGCAGGCGCAATTTCCGTTCTGTGGGGCGACAAGGTTTGGTATTTCTACGGAGCATCCTCCAACGAAAACAGAAATGTTATGCCCAACTACCTTATGCAATGGGAAATGATAAAATGGGCTATTGAAAGCGGTTGCAGCATTTACGATTTCAGAGGCGTTGCAGGTGTTATTGACGAGAGCAATCCCCTTTTCGGTCTGTACCGCTTCAAGCACCGTTTTGACGGCACATATATTGAGTTTATGGGCGAAACGGACCTGATTATCAAACCCACGGCAGCAAAAATCGTTGCCGCATCGCAGAAAATAATGAAGAAATTAAGATAAGGAGAGCAAGCAATGATTAATGTTACAGTCTGGAACGAAGGCGTTCACGAAAAACTCAGCAACGAGGTTGCAGGCGTTTATCCCGCAGGCATCCACGGCTGCATAAAGAATTTTCTCTCATCGCAGGATGATTTCAGCGTGCGCACGGCAACCCTTGCACAGCGCCGCTGCGGACTTTCCGACGATGTGCTTGAAAACACCGATGTTCTCATCTGGTGGGGTCATATGGCGCACGATAAAGTACCTGACAGACTGGTGGAGAAAATACATAAGCGTGTGCTTGCAGGCATGGGTCTTGTGGTTCTTCATTCGGGTCATCATTCAAAGATATTCAGGTCGCTTATGGGTACAACCTGCAATCTCCGCTGGAGAGACGGCGACAGAGAAAGAATCTGGAATATCAACCCCACCCACCCCATCGCAAAAGGAATCCCCGCGCATTTCAGCATTGACAAAGAGGAAATGTACGGCGAGCAGTTTGACATTCCCAAGCCTGACGAAATCGTTTTCCTCGGCTGGTTTGCAGGCGGCGAGGTTTTCCGTTCAGGTTGCTGCTGGCAGAGAGGTCTGGGCAAGATTTTCTATTTCCAGCCCGGTCACGAGAGCAACCCCACATTCCACAACGAATATGTTCAGAGAATCATCATCAATGCGGTAAGATGGGCAAAGCCTGCAGTTGCGGTAAGAGAACCCATTCCCTGCCCCGAAAAGAAGATTTCTCCCGAAGAAAGATACAAGGAGAGCAAAACAAAATAATGGATACATTCAAGATTAAAAAGCTCAGAGAAAACGCAAAAATCCCGTTCAGGGCAACCCCCGGCAGCGCAGGAATGGACCTTTATGCCTGCATTGACGAGCCTGTCACCCTCGGCGGCGGCGAAAAAGCCGTTATCCCAACGGGAATTGCAATTGAATTGCCTTCTGCAGAGCTTGGCGCATTTGTTTTTGCAAGAAGCGGTCTCGCCATCAAGCACGGCATCGGTCTGCTCAACTCCGTTGGCGTTATCGACAGCGACTACAGAGGCGAAATCTGCGTAGGCGTTATTAATCAGCTTAAAGAAGAATACACCATTCAGCCCGACGAGCGCATCGCACAGCTTGTAATTATGCCCGTTTCGCTTATCACGCCCGTCGAAGCGGATGAGCTTGACGAAACGCAGAGAGGCGCAGGCGGCTTCGGAAGCACAGGAAAGGCGTAAAATGGATTTGCCCCAAAGAAAAAATCTACGGTTAAAAGACTACGACTATTCGCTTAATAATGTCTACTTTGTGACCGTATGCACACACAACCGTGCAAATTTATTCGGCGAAATCGTAGGGGCGACCCTGCGTGGTCGCCCGAACAATCCCGACAAAATGATAGAAAAATGGATTTTTGAATTGGAAAACAAATATTGCGAATTAAAAATCGATAAATATATCATTATGCCCGACCATATTCATTTGTTAATTTCAATTAATTCAAAAACGGGCGACCACATAGGGTCGCCCCTACCCGAAATAATCAACTGGTTTAAAACAATGACAACAAACGAATACATCAAAGGAGTAAAATCAGGAAAATACACATCCTTTGATAAGCACTTGTGGCAAATAGGATATTATGACCATATTATCCGTTGTGACCAAGATTATGAAGAAACATGGCGATATATAGAAGAAAATCCTTTGAAGTATTTCTTGAAGATAACAAATAATTTGTGAGGAGACATAAAATATGAACCTCAAAAATTTATCAAAATACATAGAACTTCTAAAACTTCAAAACCAAAATAATTACCATGAGTTTGTAAAAAACTATGACACCGCAAAATTGCTTAAAAACGAGCCGCTGTACATAAATGACAAAGGTTACGGAAATACGGAATTAGAAGAAACAAGCATTGAAGCTGTCACAAAGCCAACAGAAATGCACGGAAATCTTGCTCAAAAATACAGCCTTCACAAGTTGTCTTGCGGTGAAAATGTTTTGGCACGAACATTGAGTGTTTTAAACTGGCTGACTGAAAACACATTTTATAACGGAGCGCAAATCATTAACTTGAAAGATAACAGTTTGGATATTCTTGAATACTCTTTCAGAAAAAATTTCAAAAAAGCCATCAATTGCCGATTCAAGGCAATTGTGTTTGCAGACTGTCTGACAGCAGTTGGAATAAAAGCATATCCCGTTTGTATGATTTCATCAAAATTCAAAGAAGGCTGTCATTTCACATGTCATGTTTACATAGATGAACTCAACAAATGGTGTGCCTTTGACCCTTCTTTCGGCTGCTATTTTACTGACGAAAACAGTAATATGCTTGACCTTTTTGAAATCAGGGATATTTTTCTCAAAGGCAATAAACCTGTTATCTGCGGATATAATTTCAACGGCACCGACGAATGCGTTGATGTTTATTCAGATGCCTTTCTCAAGCTTTGTCTGTCCAATTTAAGCACTTGGAATGACAGCTCAACAGATAAACGTTCAAGCAAAAAATGGAAATACAAAAAGAAATTCCAATCAAAAATTCCAAGGTGATATTTATGAAAAAACCTATTAATATTCTTTCAACCGTTATGCTTTCGCTGATTGGTGCGTGGGTCATTTCATTTGTCGCGGCGCAGCTTATTCCCCACGATGCGGCTTCGGCTGTATTTCTGATTATCTACATAATCACCCTGATTGCGGCAGTTGTATTTATTATCGGAAGCATAATCACTTTCATTGCAAAAAAACACAAGGGATTTTCAATTCCCTTGTTTGCATCCGCTTGCGTATGCACAGCCGTCTGGGTCGGCATACTCATCGCCGTTATTGACTACACAATAAATGTAGGACTTAATTTTTAAAAGAGGTACATACATATGAAAAAAACAATAAGTATTCTTTGCGTTATCGCAATCGCACTTTCGGCTTTCGGAATCTTCGCATATGCGGAGAATGATGACTTCAAGCCTTATGAAGACAGCCTTTTCTTTGAATACGGCGACTACGATATTCATTACAGAATTATTCCTGCAAAAGGCGAGCAGAAGGGCAGAATAATGATGCTTCACGGCTTCCTTTGCTCAACCTTTGCGTGGAGAAATATGGCGGCTAATCTTTCCGAAGCAGGCTATGAATGCGTGCTTGCAGACCTGCCCAACTTCGGCTTCAGCACAAGAGAATCGGATGATATAACAATCGTTGACCGCGAAATTCTCATTACGGAGCTTATGAAATCCATTGCACCTATGGACGAATGGATTATTGCAGGTCACTCAATGGGCGGCGGCGTTGCCGTAAACATCGCAATTGAAAACCCCGTTGATGCACTTCTCCTCTATTGCCCTGCACCCCAGAGCGAATTCCCCGAGGCGATGGAAGGCATTATGACATCAGGCATTATGAAGGGCTTTATGAATGCATTCTTCAACTACGGCACAAGAATTGATATTCTTGTAAAGCTTATTGTTTATGCCGCAACAATGGATTGGGATTTTGCGATGAATTATGAGCTTGAGGGTCTTACCGACGCAACTCAGTATGACGGTTTCGGCGGCGGACTTTGCGAAATGATGTTCAATGTCAAGGCAACCGACCTTGCAAATGCAGATAAGGTTGACTGCCCCGTGCTTCTCTGTCAGGCAAGCAAGGATATTATTATCAGCTCGGATATGAAAGCTCAGATGAACGAAGCCTTCCCCGACGCAACAACATATGTTGTTGAGGGCGGCGGACATCAGTGCATCGAAAACAGAGCTGATGAGCTTTGCGAGGTTACAATTAATTTTCTTCAGAACGGTTAATCAGGAAGTGAATTCCCAAGGCGTTTCTGCCGCTGTGCAGGCTTATCATACAGCCCGTAAAGGCGGTTATAACGCGCCTGAAGCCTGCTGTTCTGAGCATTTCTTCAACAATATTCAGCTCACGCTTGTCCACCCCTGAATGGTAGATAAAAGCAGCTGATAAATCAATATTTTTATGAATTTCAAGCTGTTCGCTTGCGTACTGCAGGCGGACGGCTTTTGTTTTTCCTCTGTATTTTTTAATAACCTCAATTCTGCCGTCAACCATTGCGGCACAAGGCTTTACGCCGAGCAGATTTGCGCCGAATGCCGCAACCGCAGAGCATCTGCCCGAGCGACGCAAAAAATCAATATCATCAAGAAGATAACTGACCTTTGATTCTGACACAAGATTGCTTAAATTCAGATAGATTTCCTCGGCACTCATTCCGCTGTCACGCATTTCGCAGCCCTTGAGAGCAAGCAATGCCATTCCGCCGCCGAGGCTGCGCGTATCAAGAGTATATACACCGTCCATTCTCGAAGATGCGATTTTTGCGTTGCGGAAAGTGGACGAAAGCTCTGAACAAAACGAAAGATGAACAACATCAAAGCCGTCTTTTATCAGGCTTGCAAAAAAATCAAAATACTCCCCCGGTGGCACGGCTGAAGTTTTCGGGATTTCGCCCGTTCTTTCTGCATAATCAAATATTTCGGGTGCATTGACATCAACACCGTCACGCATTGACTTTCCGCCAAGCACAACGCACATCGGCACGATTTTTATATCAAATTCAGCGGCAATTTCGGGCGGTATATCGGCGGCGCTGTCGGCGGTTACGGCAACTTTTTTCATTATTTTTCCTCCAGGGCTTTTGGGATAGTTTTAGCAAAAAAGGCAGAATTATTATTCTTTTTCAAAATTCACTCCCGTGTAATAATGAGCAAGAATTTCTTTGTAGTCAAAGCCCTGACGCGCCATATAATCCGCGCCGTACTGGCTCATGCCCGCACCGTGTCCGTACCCCTTGCAGGTTACCGTAAACTCACCGTTTTTATATTCAATTTCAAAGCACGGGCTGCGTAAATCCGTGGCTTTTCTGAAATCGGAGGCGGAAATTTCTTCGCCGCAAACCGTCAGAGACGAAACATAGCCTCCGCTGTCTGCCGTTGTTTTTTCAATCCATTCGCCCGCATCGCCATTCACATCAGCACCGCATTCAACAAGAATTTTCTCCATTTCGCTTTTGCTGAAAACCGAGCTGCTCAGATAATCGGGCGCAAGTCTGTCACCCGGACTTTCAACGCTTATCAAATAAGGAATTGCGCTGCCCCAGAGATTCTCGGCGCTCTGAGTCCGTCCGGTGCTGTTGGCGTGATAAACCGCAAGCACCGTTTCATCCTCATAACTCATATATTCACCGAAAACAGCATCAACGGCGGCACTTATTTTGTTTTCATATTCCTCGAATTTTTCGCCCCATTTTTCTTTTCTGCCTTCTTTATCCGTGTAACCCTGATGGTTGTCGGGGCTGTCGGTTATATCCGCACCGTCAGTACTTTTATTTTCTCTGATTCGTTTTGCATATGTATAGCACGCAACAGCCTGTGCCTTAAGCGCCTCCGTGTGATAAAGAGGCGACATTTCCGCCGCAACACAGCCTGCAATGTATTCTTTCAGCTCAACCCTGCTGACCTGTCCCGTGCGGACAGACATAACGGAAATATATTCCGCACCGTTTCCGGCATATGCCGCCACGGATGTTGAAGCTTGCTCCGTGCTGCTTTTTTCTCCGCCTGCGGCAAAAGGACATATAACCATTGACAGCGCAATAATTATACATATGACAAGGTTTATTCGCATTTTCATCATCCTTTCTTGACTTTTATATAATAAAAGAGTATAATTAATCGATTATATAATATAGAATGGGTAACTATACTGAATATACGGAGGTTAATACTATGACTACTATTGAATCGCATGTTGCTGAACGTGATATTAAAACCTTATGCGAACAGATAAAGAAAAATAACTATATAGCCCCTTCTGACTACGAGCATTTCAACATCAAAAGAGGCTTACGCAATTCAGACGGCACCGGCGTTATGGCGGGCATCACCAATGTTTGCACCGTTGAGGGCTACTATATCGATGACGGCGAAAAAATTCCCAGAGAAGGTCACCTCTTTTTCAGAGGAATCAATATGGAGGACATCGTCAACGGATGCATCGCAGATGACAGATTCGGCTTTGAAGAAGTTGTTTATCTTCTTCTTTTCGGTCAGCTTCCAACAAAAGATCAGCTCGATAATTTCTGCAACACCCTTGCGGAGTGCCGTGAGCTACCCGAGGACTTCATTGAAGATATGATTATGAAGGCTCCCTCGCCCGACATTATGAACAAGCTTTCACGAGCTGTTCTTGCGCTCTATTCATATGACAGCAATCCCGATGACACTTCGGTTGAAAATGTTCTGCGTCAGTGCATCCATCTTATTGCACAGATTCCCGCAATTATGGTTTATGCATATCAGGTAAAGCGCAGACACTATTACCGCAAGAGTATGTATATCCACCCCATGAAGCACGAATACAGAACCGCACAGACAGTTCTTCGTTCAATCAGAGCAGACAAGACATTCACCGACCGCGAAGCAAAGCTGCTTGATATCTGCCTTATGCTTCACGCAGAGCATGGCGGCGGCAACAACTCCACCTTCACAACAAGAGTCCTCACTTCAAGCGGCACGGATACATATGCGGCTCTTTCGGGCGGCATAAGCTCGCTCAAAGGTCCCAAGCACGGCGGCGCAAACATCAAGGTGTCCGAAATGGTCAACCATTTCAAGGCAGGCGTCAGCGATATAACAGATGAAGGTCAGGTTGCAGACTTCATAAGAAAAGTTATGAGAAAAGAAGCGGGCGACGGCTCAGGTCTTATCTACGGAATGGGTCACGCAGTTTACACCCTCTCCGACCCCAGAGCAACCATCCTCAGAGCAAAGGCTGAAGAATTCGCAATGAACACCGAATTTGAGGATGAATTCAGGCTTCTTAACCTTATCGAAAAGCTCACTCCCGAGCTTTTCAACGAATATAAATCAACACCCAAAAAGGCAATGTGCGCAAATGTTGACCTTTATTCGGGTCTTGTTTACAAAATGCTCAACATTCCTTCCGACCTTTTCACTCCCATCTTCACTATCGCAAGAATTGCGGGCTGGTCAGCGCACAGAATTGAAGAGCTTGTTTCGGGCGGTAAGATTATAAGACCCGCATACAAGAACAATAATGTTAAAAACGAATACATCCCCATCAATGACAGATAAGAGGTAATTCAAGAATGAAAAAATTTTCCGTAAACAGCGGCTTTGGCATCGGCGCAATAATTTTTGCCGTTGCCGCAATAATCGCTCTGCCGTTAAGAACAGTTCAGTTTTTTACCGTGCTTGAAGGCGGAACGGGATTTTTCACTTCATACGATTGGAGCGTATATCTGCTTTATGCATTGTTGGCAGCCGCAACGCTTGTGTTCATTATTTTGGGCTTTTCAAAAAGAAAAAAGCTTGATTTCTCCCGTGATGTTGCAAAGCGTCCCGTTTCGGGCATAATCACATTGCTGACTGCCGTAACAGTTTTTATTGACGGTCTCAACTGCGCAAACACGGTTATGAACAGCCGTATGCCGCTGATTGATTACAGCAATTACGGCACCCCCACTTTCAACACAGATAAGCTCATTTTCGGCGCAGAGGCTTTGTTTGCCGTTATTTCGGCAATATTCTTCCTCTCACTCGGTCTGGTTTATCTCACGGGCAAAACAAACGGCTCCGAGCATAGAATCATCAGCCTTGCGCCCGTTATCTGGTGCATAATCAGAATGGTTTACCGCTTCACCCGCACGATAAGCTATCAGAGAGTTTCCGACCTCACATTTGAGCTTGTTATGCTTGCATTTATGATAATGTTCTTTATGGCGTTTGCTCAGGTTAATTCACAGATAAGCAGCAAAAACTGCGAATGGAAGCTTGCAGGCTACGGTCTGACCGCCGCACTTTTTGCTCTTGTGTGTTTTGCACCCAGATTTATAATCACAATTCTCGGCAAGGAATATATGCTGTATGAATACTCTGCCGCGGAATTCTGCGACCTTGGTGTTGCAATATTCATTTGTTCCGTTGTTTTCACAAGGCTTACGGATAAAGTGGAATCAAAAACAGAAATTCCCGCAGAAACTACCGTTGAAGGATAATTTGCTATGTTTTTTCAGAACGTTCTGATTGCAAGCGAACAGGTTGCAATTCTCTATATACTCGTTGCAATCGGCGCAATAGCCGATAAGGTTGGCATTTATACGGAAAAGGTTGCCAAAAGTTGCACAGACCTGCTTTTCTACATCATAACCCCTGCGGTTATTGTTGAAAGCTTTCTGTCCCTTGAATACAACCCCGAAACCGCCAAAAGCCTTTTCATAGCAATGGGATGCGGATTTATTCTGCACATTGTTTCGGCAGGAATCGCCGCTCTTGTGTTTAACCGCTGTCCCGTTGACGAAAGCTGCATTTACAAATATTCCTGCGCATACGGCAACTGCGGCTATATGGCATTGCCGCTTGCAGGCGCCGTGCTTGGAAGCGAGGGTGTATTCTACTGCTCGGCTGTAATTATTTCATTCCAGATTTTCAGCTTTACTCACGGCATCTACACAATCACCAAAGGCAAAGAAAAGGTTAAGTTTGATTTCAAAAAGCT
This sequence comes from Acutalibacteraceae bacterium, assembly GCA_045632815.1. Classification (GTDB taxonomy): domain Bacteria; phylum Bacillota; class Clostridia; order Oscillospirales; family Acutalibacteraceae; genus CAG-177. The sequence continues at coordinate 24,140 of JAZQXJ010000064.1, forward strand.
CATAATCAACCCCGGTGTTATCTCGGTTATAATCGGTCTCCCCCTTTTCCTGCTGTCCGTGCAGCTGCCCGAAATCGTTTCAAAGCCTCTTGGCTACATTGCGAGCCTTAACACACCCGTTGCAATGCTGATTTTCGGCACATACATTGCGAATACAAATTTCAAAAGCATTTTCAAGAATTGGCGCATATTCACGGTTTCTCTCGTTAAACTCATTGTGCTTCCTCTGCTGCTGATAGCGGCATTCAGGCTTGCAGGCATATCGGGCGCATTGCTTGTTGCTCTTTCAATCTCCGCAGGCGCGCCTACCGCTAACAACACCGTTATGTTTGCCGCAAAATACGACCGCAACACGGGTCTTGCATCCCAGACGGTAGCTGTTGTGAGCTTCATTTCAATTCTTACCCTGCCCGTTATGATAGCCCTTGCGCAGGCTGTGGGGTGATAAATTGAGCATAAAAAATATAATGGACAAAATTTCACCCCTGTGGGGAATCTGTTCATTTGATAAAATAAAAGATGGACTTATCGACTGCAGAACCAAAAGCCGTATTCCGCAAAACGCAAAATCGGTTATCGTTGCCTGCTTTCCATACCTCCTCAGCGAAGAAAACTATAAAGATTCAAACATTTCAAAATATGCGGTTGTGACGGATTACCACGAGGTTGCAATCAGCCGCCTTGACACGGCGGTCAAAAAGCTGAAAGAGCTTTTTCCAAGCGAAGAATTTGCCGCATTTGCAGATAATTCCCCCGTCCCCGAGGTCAGCGCGGCATGCGCCGCAGGTCTTGGTGCAAGAGGACTCAACACTCTGCTCATAACCGAAAAATACGGCTCATATGTTTTTATCGGTGAAATAGTCACAACGCTGGCGATTGAATCGCCTGACCTTGCAGAAAAGCCTTGTATCGGCTGCAAAAAATGCATTGAAGCCTGCCCGTCGGGCGCATTAGCCAAAAACAGCTTTCAAAAATCGGTTTGTCTTTCGGAAATAACGCAGAAAAAAGGTGAGCTTTCCGAAATAGAAAAGGAATTTATGATTCAATGCGGCTGTGTCTGGGGCTGCGACATCTGTCAGGATGTATGCCCTATGAATAAAAATGCCGCAACAACCGATATAAACGAATTTATTTCCGCACCAATCCCTTGCGTAAAAGAGGGCTGTAGCCTTGACGGCAGAGCATATGAATGGCGCGGAAGAAAGGTAATAGACAGAAACATATCACTACACAAACGGTGAAAGGAGATACTCTTATGAAGCTTATCGTTGCAATTATCAACAATGACGATTCCGCAAGCGTGGTTAATGAGCTTACCCATAAGGGCTACGGCGTTACAAAGCTTGCAACATCAGGCGGTTTCCTTAAGGCAGGCAACTCAACCCTGCTTATCGGCACAGAAGACGAAAAGGTTGACGATGTTATCGCAATCATCAGCGAATTTTCACGCAAGCGTACCCAGATGGTTACTCCCTCACCCTCATTTATGGCAGAGGGCTTTATTTCAAGAGCCGTTGAGGTCACCGTTGGCGGCGCAACCGTATTTGTAGTTGATGTTGACCGCTTTATAAAGCTTTGATATGGAAATTTTTGATATAAACAATTCATTGGAAAAATCAATATCCGCCGCACTTCATTCCAAAAGATTTCCCCACGCCGCAATCCTTGAGGGCGGCAGCGTTGAGGACAGAATGAAGCTTGCGCAAAAAATCGCCGCTGCCCTTGTATGCTCATCGGGCGGCACAGTGCCTTGCGGCGTTTGTCCCAACTGCAGAAAAGCGGATGCAGACTCCCACGCGGATATTCTTTTATACACTGTTGAGGATAAGCCCAAAGCATTCAAGGTTGACTATGTACGCGATATCAGAAGCAAGGCATATATTGTGCCGAATGAAGCTGACAGAAAAGTTTTTATCCTTGAAAATGCTCATACAATGGGCGTTGAGGGTCAGAATGCAATTCTGAAAATTCTTGAAGAGCCGCCTGCATATGTTAATTTTATTTTGCTCTGCTCTTCAAAATCGGGATTTTTGCCTACCGTGCTTTCACGCTCGGCGGTTTATAATCTCGGTCAGGCTTATGCATCCGAGGATGCTCTCCCCCGTGAAACGGTGATTGAAGCGGCATCGGCAATTGCAAAAGCCGTAACCGCACTTGACGATATTGAAATCGTAAAAGCCGCCGCTGTATTTGAAAAAGACCAGAAATTACTCCGGGCTGCCCTGCCCGTAATTCAGGAAATTTTCGCCGCGGCGCTCAGAATAAAATTTTCAGCCCGTGATGACGATGAATTCGGCACGCTGCCCGGCGAGCTTGCTCCCAGACTCAGCCGCCGCGCATTGCTGTCACTTATCGACTGCACCGACAGCCTGATGAAGTCCGTGCAGCTTAACGCAAACCACAATCTTATGGTAACCGCCCTTTGCACAAAGCTCCGCAAAGCGGCAATCAAATCGGAGGTTTAAATATATGGCAGAAGTTGTAGGTATCCGCTTTAAAGAAGTGGGAAAGGTTTATTACTTTGACCCCGACGGACACAGCTTAAAAAAAGGAAACAGAGTTATTGTTGAAACCGTGCGCGGCGTTGAATGCGGCGAGGTTGCAATGGATAACAGAGAAATAGATGAGGAGCAGATTGTAAAGCCCCTCAAAAAGATTATCAGAATTGCAGACGAAAAGGATATTTCCCAATTTCACGCAAACAAAGCAAAGGAAAAGGATGCATTTGCCATTTGTCAGCAGAAAATTGCAAACCACAAGCTTGACATGAAGCTTGTTGATGTTGAATACACATTTGACGGCGGCAAGATTCTTTTCTATTTCACTGCTGACGGCAGAGTTGATTTCAGAGAGCTTGTAAAAGACCTTGCAGGTGTTTTCAAAACCCGAATCGAGCTTCGTCAGATAGGCGTAAGAGACGAATCAAAAATGCTTGGCGGTCTCGGCATTTGCGGCAGACCCTTCTGCTGCAGCAGCTTTCTCGGCGAATTCCAGCCCGTTTCAATAAAAATGGCAAAAGAGCAGGGTCTCTCACTCAATCCCACTAAAATCAGCGGCGCTTGCGGCAGACTTATGTGCTGCCTCAAATACGAACAGAATGCCTATGAGCATCTGCTTAAAATCACACCCAAGCCCGGCGCAATTGTTGAAACAAACGAAGGTGCAGGCACGGTTACGGATTTCAGCCTGCTCACAGGCAAGCTTAAGGTACAGCTTCACAACAATCCCGATGCACAGCCTAAAACCTTTGACAGAAAAGAAGTAAAGCTCGTCAAAGACGCAAGAATCAAGGTTGCAAAAGAAGAAATTGAAGCTTTGAAAGATATAGAAGGATAATTTACATCAAAAACCTCTTGCAATTTTTAAATAATGTGATACAATGTTCTTGAAAACTGTTAAGGAGGAAGATCACTATGGCATACATCATCAATGACGATTGCATCTCCTGCGGCGCTTGTGCAGCAGAATGCCCCGTTGAAGCTATCTCCGAAGGCGATGGCAAGTATGTTATCGATGCTGACGCTTGCATCGAGTGCGGCGCATGCGCTGACGCTTGCCCCGTTGAAGCACCCAAGGCTGAATAATTAAAACTTGGACCCAAACCGCTTCCCGATTTCTCGTTGGGAGGCGGTTTTTTCTTAAGAGGTGAAATATAAATGAATTTGATTTTTGACAGAAACACAAAACATCAGACCTTTGAAGGCTTTGGTGCAAGCGGTGCGTGGTGGGCGCAACAAGTAGGCGGATGGGACAACGTTGATCCCGAAAGCGGAATGGCAGTCCGCGACAGAATATCCTGCCTCCTCCACAGCAAAACCGAAGGCATCGGACTTCGCACTTACAGATACAATATCGGCGGCGGCTCTGCCGAATCAGGCAAAGGTGAGTATTCAGACCCTGACCGCAGAGCACAATGTTTTGAAACCGCAGACGGCAAATACGATTTCACCAAAGATGCCAATGCGGTTTATATGATGAGACAGGCAGCAAAAGACGGCGCTGACGAAATCATTCTTTTCGTCAACTCCCCCATTGAACGACTGACAAAAAACGGAAAGGCTCACCTTGATAAAAACAAGGTATTCCGCACCAATCTGGCAAAAGAAAATTACCTTCCCTTTGCAAAATATATTCTCGACGTTACCGAGCATTTTGTGAAAGAAGGTTTACCCATAAAATATCTTTCTCCCGTCAATGAGCCTCTCTGGATATGGAACGGCGGTCAGGAAGGCTGCCACTACAGCCCCCGTCAGGCAGGCAAAGTTATGCTTTGCGTTGCACGCGAATTAAGAAAAAGGAAATCACTTGACGGAGTAATGCTTTCAGGCGTTGAAAACGGTGACATCCGCTGGTTCAACAAATCGTACACAAGGGAAATGCTCAGACACAAAGAGGTCAGAGACTGCATTGACAGCGTTGACATTCACTCATATTTTCTTCACGCTCCCCTGCCGTTTTTCAACGACAGACCTCCTTTCCTTCGCAGATTCAACAAATGGATGAAGCGCAGATATCCCGATATCCCCGTCAAAATGAGCGAATGGTGTCATATGCAGGGAGGCAAAAATCCTCATATGGATTCCGCACTCGAAACCGCAAAGGTGATTTATGAAGATATTGCCCTGCTCAACGTTACCTCCTGGCAGCATTGGATTGCCTGCTCTCGCTATGATTACTGCGACGGTCTGATTTATCTTGACGTTGAAAACCGCAGTTTTGAAATGACCAAAAGATATTACGTGACAGGTAATTTCTCAAAATACATCCCCTACGGTGCAATCCGCTTTGAGGCAAAAACCGATGACTCTGACGTTATGACTCTTGGATTTGAAAAAGACGGCAAAACTGTTATAATACTTATCAACCCTGCAGAGAACGAAAAAAGCCTCACCGCCGTTGCAGATTCACTTGTTGCTGTTACCGATAAAGAAAGCAATCTGCGAGAATATAACGCAAACAAAGGTGAAAGCATAAAAATAACACCCGGATCCGTTACAACCCTTATATTTTAAGGAGAATTGAAATGAAAATTATTTCAACCATCGGCAATTTTAAAAGTCATTGGAAAACTCCGCCCAAAGGCAGATATATGACCTTCAGGGAGATAACCTCTCTTGCCGTTGGCGGCATAGGCGTCAGGTTTATTACGTATTGCTACGGTCAGCTTATGCTTTCAACAGGTAACACCCTCATAGGCAATACAATAGGCATTGACCCCACCGCCCTTTACATAATTTATCTTATCAGTCTGCTTTCGGGTTTCCCTTTGACTGCACTAAGGGCAAAAATGATTGATAACACACGCAGTATGAAAGGCAAATATCGCCCATACATTGTATCTATGGGTATCCCTACCGTTATCCTCGGTTGCCTTTTCATCTGGATGCCGTATGAGAATATGTCACTTTTCACAAAGTGTGCCGTTGTGCTTGCGTACAACATCGGATTCCAGTTTTTCTATAATTTCTATCTTGACTCATACGACAGCCTGATTAACGTTCTTTCTCCCAACAGCATTGAACGCTCGGACGTGCTTTCCGTAAGATGCGTTGTTGAGAATCTTTCGCCCTCAATAGTAAATATCATCTTTCCCCTTCTGGCAAAACTGATTACGGGCGAAAACACGCTTTTCGACCTGAAGATTTTCAGAATTCTTTATCCGCCTATGCTCCTTGCAGGATTCTTCATTTCCCTCATCGTATATCTGAATACGGAAGAAAAAATCGTTCAGGCAAAGTCACATTACGTGAGCATACGATTCCGCGATGCGCTTAAATCCGTTGCAAGGAACAAATATTTCTGGATTATTTCACTTGCAGGCTGGATGGGCTTCCTTGAAGGCTCGTTCAACAATATTATGCAATGGATGTATAACTATCAGGCAGCCTGCTCGGCAGCTCAATATTCAATTATTGTTGCAATCGCAGGCAACGCCTCTTTCTGGCCAAACCTGATTGCACCCTACTTCATAAGAAGATACGGCAAAAAGAAAATTCTGATTTTCACCAATTTGCTCAGCGTGATATTCATTCTTGCAATGCTTCCCATTGTCAAGCTCACGGGCACTCCTCACATCATCTGGCTTTTGCTTGGAATTACCTTTGTCAATCAGTTCATAACCTCTATGGGTCATCTGATGACTCCCAGCGTTAATGCGGATATAAGAGATTATCAGCAATACGTGACAGGTGAAAGAATTGACGGTATGTTTGCCGCAGTCGGTCTCATCGGCAACGTTATCACTATGGCAACGGGCTTTATTCTTCCTGCCATTTATGAAAAATCAGGTCTTAACGTTCAGGTTGCACAAAGCCTCGGTTACGACGGCTCAAACGTATATGACGTTCTTTTTGACCGTGGATATTTCATTAACATAAGCTCTGTGCTTATCATAGCCTCGGTTATCGGTGCTCTGCTGAACGTAATTCCTTATTTCTTCTATGATTTCACGGAAACCAAGCAGAAAGCAATCGTTAACATTCTCAAAATCAGAGCAATGTTTGAGGACTACGGAAACGGCTCGCTCTCTGACGACTTGCTCAAAGAGGGAATTGAAATAATCAAAGAAGCAAAAGAACATTCTTCTCTTGCTCCCGAAAATCTCAAAGAAGCTAAAAGCGGCGGCAAAGAACGTTTCAGAAACGCAAAAGAAAAAAATGAAAAAATCGAAATTGCCAAGCTCGTTTGCGATGAACTTAACCGTTTCACCACGGTTTCAGGCAAAGCTGAACTTGACTTTGCAAAACGCGTTGCCACGGCAGGCATAAACGGCGCGCTGAAAGGCGATCTGCCCGTGATAACAGATATAAGAAATATGCCCTGGGGAACAAAAGAGGAAAAAGAGCTTCGCAAAACCATCGTCAGCCGCATAAGAGATATTGAAGAATCGAGAAAAACTGCCGCAAAGTTTTTCCCCGACGGCATCAAAGAATTCGACACAAAAATACTCGATTCCCTTTTTGCTGACGAACAAGAAACTGAAACAAAGCTTCTTGAGCTTGCAAAATCAATGAAAGCCGCAAAAGAAAGCGGCCGCACAGACAAAATTGCAGGCATAAGAGAAGAAACGCAGGCTCTCCGAGCAAAAAAGACAATCATCAAAAAAGAAATCAAGTCCGCGGTAAAACTCAACTCGGATTATCGCAGAGCTGCAAAACCCTATCTCGACGCAACAAAGCTTATCAGGCAGGCAGAAAACTATGCTGACCTTGAAAACATTGAAAAGCTCTGTTCAGAAACCGTAAATTAAGAAAAAAAGCTGTCTTCATCGGACAGCTTTTTTCGCATATTCCGCCTCAGTCAGACATAAACTATTCCGAGGTGAAAGATATGTGGCAAAAATTAAAACCCTACGTTATTTCTGTGGCTTTTTCGTTGGGAATCGGCGGTCTTTCGGCTTTGATAACCGCAGACAATATGGACTTGTATTCCCGAATCAATCAGCCGCCACTTGCTCCGCCCTCATGGCTTTTTCCCGTTGTCTGGACAATTCTTTTTATCCTGATGGGAATAAGCTCCGCAATGATATGGCAGGAGCGAGGCAAAAACCGTCAGAAGGTTGACATTGCATTATCCCTTTATGCGCTCAACCTTTTTCTCAACTTTTTCTGGAGCATAATCTTTTTTAATATGGAAGCCTTCCTTGTTGCCTTCATATGGCTTGTTGCTCTGTGGGTTGTTATACTGATAATGACAATAAAATTCATCCGCATCAAACCCATTGCAGGCTATCTGCAAATCCCCTATCTGCTGTGGGTCACCTTTGCAGGATATCTTACACTTGCGATTTATATACTGAATTAAAAAAACGGTATCGGATTTTCTCCGATACCGTTAATTTTTTAAAAGAACTTTTTAATCATTGTTGTTTCCTCATAGGGAAGAATCTCGCCTGCATTCTCCGCCGTAAGAGGCACAAGGCTTTCGCCGTCAAGGTTAACAAGATACTGAGGGAATTCCTCATATGTCCAGACTGTAACCTGCTCATCGCTGTAAACAATAAGGTCAACGAGGTCGCCTACATATTTATCCTCGCTGCTGTGACGCACATATTTGACGAACCAGGTGATATCAGGGAAGGCGCAGGTTGAAGCATCAATCTGATTATCGGCAGAAATATGATTCTTGCCGCAAGCGCAAGCCTTTGCCTGCTTGTAGCCCTCGCCGAGAGTGCCGTCAACATCCGCGCAGGTTGCGCCGAAGCTTTCTCTGTCCGTTGCAATTGTGCCGTCGCTCATTCTGTCGTTATCGGATGTAATGGGGATAATTGTAAGTCCGTATTCTGCAATAATAGCGGCGTTGATGCCGTCATCGAGCATTGACTGAATAACATTTGCGCAGTTAGCCTGAACATTATAATGATAATAGTCGCTGTTTTCGATTATTTTGGCGTATTTAGCCTTCTTTTCGGAAGTGTCAAAGATATAATCCCTTGTTTCTTCGTAGCGATCAAGGCTCATCAGAGCGTAAAAGCCCGATATTGTGCCTATAGTCTCGCAAGCCGCATCATTGAAACCGTTTGCAAAAATATCCTTTACAAGATTATTGACATAATCAACAGCGGGGTCAAGCATACCCAGAGAATACATCACCTCAAGTACCTTGTAGATGCCTTCGCTGCCCGTACCCTTCATAACCTCGCTCATCATTCGCATAAGCGATGTACTGTCAAAGCTCATATTGCCCGAGAATGAGTCCTCGCAGGTTGCAACACCGTTGAAGCCACCCGCAACAAAAATTGCCGCCGCAATGTGGTCTCTCTCTGCATAGTCCTCTGCTGTGTAGTAATATTCATAGAGATATGTTGAAAGCACGGCGGTACCCATACTCATTCCGACAAGCGCAACCTTATCGGTGGTTGTTGCTTCCATAACATATTCGATATACTCATCAAGCTGAGCAGCAATCGTAAGCATATCAAGGCGCCAGTCATAAACAAAATTATAGGAATTGCTGTAGCCGAAACCGGGATAATAAATATAGTTGCTGGTCACTTTTTTGCCCGTATCGGGGTTGGGTACACCATTTTCATCGCAGGCAAAGTCGCCGAAAAGCGCATTTGCAACATCTGCGGAAATTTCATTGATTCCCTCATAATCCTTTATAAGCATACGGAAGGTAAGGGGCAATGCATATTTGAAAACGGTTTTGACGATTGTGCCTGCCTCGGGACCCCATATGCGGACATCGTCGTCCTCTGTTTCGGTTGAAAGTCCCTTGTAGTATTCCCCTTCAAGACCCGTTACAAAAACAATGGGGATATCCTTGTCAAGATTCTTAAGGTCTTCATCGCAGGAAACGGTTATAATGTTGTCATTCTCCGCAGCAAAGCCGTCTGAACAGCAAACAGAAAGCAGCATTGCAACGCAAATTAAAACCGAAATAATTCTTTTGACTGTGTTTTTCATATTTTTCCCTCTCATTTCCCTAAAATATCCGAAAGATTGCTCTGAATTTTCATCGCAACCTCAGGTTTATTCATTGAATAAACGTGAACATTGGTTATTCCGTTTGCAAAAAGGTCAATAATCTGGTCAGTTGCGTAAGCTATGCCTGCCTGCATCATTGCATCGGGGTCAGAGCCGAATTTATCAACAAGACTCTTGAAGCGCTGAGGCATAAATGAGCCCGAAAGCTTTATTGCCCTTTCAATCTGATTAGCATTCGTGATAGGCATAATGCCGGGGATAACAGGCACGGTTATACCTGCTTCACGGATTTTATAAAGGAAGCTGTAAAGCAGGTTGTTATCAAAAAACATCTGCGTTGTGAGGAAATCGCAGCCTGCGTCAACCTTTTCCTTAAGGTGTTTTATGTCATCCCTGCTGTCGGTGCTTTCGGGATGAATTTCGGGGTAACACGCACCGCCGATGCAGAAATCCGCGTTGCATTCCTTAAGCTCCCTCACAAGCTCAACGGCGTGCTTATAGTCCCAGCCACTTCTGTCCGCATTTTCAAGCCCTGCAGGAATATCGCCTCTCAAAGCCATAACATTGGTTATACCTGCTGCTTTTATCTGCTCAATTTTGCCGCGTACCGTTTCCCGAGTGGAGGAAACGCAGGTGAGATGAGCAAGGGTCGGCACCCCATAAAGCTCCTTTATGTTTTTTGCAATATCAAGGGTATATTTGCTTGTGCCGCCGCCTGCGCCGTAAGTGACGCTCATAAACGCAGGGCGAAGCTTTGCAATTTCTTCGGTTGCGGTTTTCACGCTTTCAAAGCCCGCCTCTGTTTTGGGCGGAAACACCTCAAAGGAAAGGGACAGACTTTCCTTTTTTAAAAGCTCCGATATTTTCATCTTATCATCTCTTTTGGATTATTTATATAAATATAACACATCAAACACGCACAAATCAAGAGCATATAATTATCTTTTTTACATTACAAAAAAAATATGGCTTGCACGGATAATGTGCAAGCCATTTTCACTTAACAGAATTAAAATCCGCCGCCAACGGTAACTGAATAATCAACCGTACCGTATGCGCTCTTGACCGTTGCAGAAAGCGGCAGCCTTTTGCCCCCGACATAAAGGTTGGCAACATCAATGTTGATAACATATGACCATGTGCCTTTTTCAATCACACCGTCTTTGTTGATTTTGACTTTGACAGTGGGTTTTGCGTAATGGAGCTTGAATTCTGCTTCATCAAATCTCATTTCAAGCTGAGGAAGTGCCTCCTCAACAACCGCAAGGTCACCGACAACCGAAATTGCGTGGCCAACCGTACCGCTGTATCTGTCGCCGTGAGCGCCGTCAACCTGCTCTTTCATTGTCATTTCAACAACGATATATTCGCCGCTTTTGTATGCCTTTGCGGACTGAACATCATCAGGCACGATGTTTTCGGGCTTTCCCGTTATACCGTCAAACTCGGTTTCGCTGTCTTCAAGCGCAGAAACGAGGAGAGGAGTTACCATTTCAACAAGAGTACCGATAAAGCCGTCACCGTCATTGACAACCAATTCGGTTATCGCTTTTTTCTCAACGGATTTCTGCGATTTTGAATTGATTGCAGCGGCTTTATAGAATTCAACAATCTCCTCTTTTGTCCAGGTTGAAGGGTCTGTCAAGGGTGTTGTTACTGCAGTTGTGTCCGTTGTATCTGTTGTGCCGTCGGTTGCTTCGGAAGAAGCTTCGGTATTACCGACGGTAACATTTTCACCGTTTTCATTTGTTACGGTTTCGCCGCTGTTATCCGTTACAAATTCGTTTGTGGGGTCTGTGTTTTCTTTGCCGTTACGGTTGCATGCCGCAAACGCAAACAGCATTGCAAACACGGTTAAAATTGCAAGTATTTTTTTCATTGTCTTGCTCCTTTTCTGATTTTTGTCCTAGGGTAGTGAGAATAATCCGAACCGTGTTTTTTGTCGGATTATTTTCGCCACTTCATCGTTAAAATACTCGCTACCCTACCCGTTTTCGAATTTTTCGCAGACATATTCTATAATATTACGACAAAAAAGTCAACAAATGTTTATTTTTCTTTGAATTTCATCGGCATTTCGATTGTTTTCATAAAAGCTTTTACGGTTTTATCTATAACGGGTCTGAATTTGCCCGATTTTTCAACAATGGAGCTCTGACCTGCGTTATGCAGAATAAATTCAGCAAAGCTCGGAGTATCCTTAAACTGCATTTTTACCGCATCGCCCGAAAATTCAATGCGTATGCGTTGGGTTGCAAGGGTATTCATAGGCTTTACAACGGCATTTATCACGCCGTTTTTGCAATATGCATAAGCCCAGATTTTATATTTATAACCCGTTATACTGCACTCGGACATTCGGGGTTTTCCGTCAAGTCCGCAGTTGATAACAACCTCGTCTGCGCCCTCTGTCCACTTTATTGTCAAAACATTTTCTGCTAAATCAAAGGAAACATTGTTGATGTTTTCCGAGGGTCTTTTGGCAAAGCTGGCGGTCAGCGAGCGAGGGATGAGGCTTGCAGGGAACATTATTTTTGCAATTTTATCCGAAGCAAAAGTTAATTTATATGTTTTTCCCGTGGGAATATTCAGCTTTTCGCTGTTTGCAACGGGCTTTTCTCCCCTGCCGTCAAGATAATCCGCAAGCTTTTTGTCCCATTCGGGAGTTGATTCGCCCAAAAAAGCCTTTACGGCAGAATTTTTGACAAGGTAATTGTTCATTTTATCCGCAACAATACAGCCGAAAACGGCAATAATCGCATCGTATTCGGGGATATAAGAAACCTGCTGACCGTACATACCGTTCATACTGAAAACACCGTTATGACACCAGAAAAGATAGCCGTAACCGTCCTCATCCTTGCGGTTTTCAAGCACAACATGTCTTTCAACAGCCTCTTTCGCCCACCATTCGGGGATAACCTGAACGCTGTTATATTTTCCACCATTTGCATAACAGCGCATAATTTTAACAAGGTCACGCAGGGTCAGATAAGCTCCCGTGCCGCCGATACACTCGCCTTTTGCGTTGGTTTCCCACAGAGGTTTTTCAATTCCCAGAGGCTCAAACAGACGGGGCATAAGATAATCAATCAGATTATGACCCGACAGCTTCTGAATAACCGCCGCAACCATATGAGCATCGTTGTTGCTGTATAAAAAGCCCTTGTCTTTCCTGAAAGGCGCTTTCATAAACATTTCAACATAGTCGTCCGTCATATCCTGAAGGAAGGTGAATTCCTTGTTGCTCTGCATTGTCAGCACCGAGCGCAGAGTAAGGTTATCCCATTCATTGCTTTTGCAGGCTTCGCATTCGGGGAAAACAGAGCGGATTTTAGTGTCAAGCGTCACAAGCCCCTCGTCTATCGCAAATCCCGCCGCCGTTGAAACAACGGATTTTGTTATTGAAAACAAGGTGTGCGGCATCTCTGCGCAGTAGGGATAAGCATACTGCTCAAAAAGAATTTCTCCGCCCTGCTCAATAATCAGCCCGTGATTTTCAATGCCGTATTTTTCAAGCTCCTGATAATATTTATAAATGTATTCGGATGAAAGCTTTGTTTTTGTCATATCAACACCTTCATTTCATTTAATCAACACAAGGGATTTCCGTCATTCGCAGTTTTGCACAGCCGTAGGGATAAAGTATTATTTCTTCTTCATCGCCCACAGCCTCTCTTGACTGCGGAAGCTTTGAGCATACGCTGTCATAGCCGTCCTCAAATCCCCAGTCAATCTTTTTGACGGTTGCCTTGACGGTAACGGGCGGATTTTCGAAAGAAAACGGAACAGAATTTATTTCATTTCTTTCGATTTCAAGCGATTCGCCGCAATAAGCATAATTCCAATCGGAAACGGGAAGAAACTCATAGTCGCAATACGGGAATTTTCTCTCAACGCCATCTTTTTCGTATTCATACATCTTCTTTTCATACTTAACGGGAACAGAGAACACAAGCGAGCCGCATCTGACGGTATTCAGGTCATAAGGTCGCTTTTCAAAATAAGCATCAGCATCAAAAGCAATGCTTATTTCTCTTTTTTCGCCTGCGGATATATCGAAAGCGAGGTCGCCTGCATCGGCTTTTACGCCGTCAACGGTAAGATTCTTTGCAAAAGACGGAATTCTGATTATGAACTCAAAATCCGATTTTGCCTCAACAAAATATCGGAAACTGTTTCTGAAAGGATAATCCGTTTCGATTTTTACGTATTTATCATCAGTTTTAAGCTCGGCAGGCACGGGAATAACATTGATAACCTTGTTATCGCCGCGCATAAATACTGAAAGCGCAAACTTGGGCCAAGCCTGATTAAAATTTGCCGTACAGCATCCGAAATTCGGCTCAAGACCGAAAAGGTGTGCCTCGCTTCCGTTGGTTCTGAAAAGAGATTTGCCGGGGAATTTTTCGCAGGCAATCTGATTGCTCATCTGCACGGACTGATGAGTCCACATATCGTCGCTGATGGTTGCAGGCAGAGCATTAAAAGCAAGAAGTTCAAGTCTCTCCGCCCATTTTTTATCGCCCGTGTATGCATAAAGCATTTCGTATGAATACATCTGCTCGGCAACGGCACAAAGCTCCGTGCCCTGAATGGGGCTGAGACCCGAAAGACACTCGTCACCCGTAAAAAGTCCGACGGGTGTGCCGTTATATTCTTTGAGAATCGAGTGCAGTTTTTCCGCATTGTCGGTATATTCATCGCCGAGAATTCCGCAGGAAACCGCCTCACTTTTCAGCATCATTGCAAGGTTTACGATATGAGTATCAAATCTCCAGCGGTTAAGAGGTCTTTTCCAAAGAGGAATCGCTTCGTTATAGTCCATCCCCTGCTCTTTGAGGATTTTTGCAAGGTCGCAAAGCCATTCTTCACCGCAACGCTCATATGTAAAATTGATTGCGATAAAACACTCAAACCAACGGGCATTTCCCCAATTGAAAAGGCGGATTTCCCCGTTTTTAAGCATTTCGTAGTAATTTTTAAGCACGCGGTAAATAACATCAGGAATTCTCTCATCCTTTGAGCATTGATAATAGACCGTCAGCGTTTTGGTTATCAGCTGAACAGCCCAGGTATCATATTCTTTTCTTTCTTCATCGGTGCAGGGGCAAATCCAGCCGTCCGCCTTCTGAAAAGAAATTATTGCATCGATATATTTTTTTGATCTTGCAATCATATCCTCATTTTCAAGCAGATATGCGAGAGGGATAAAGCCGTCAAGCCAATAAGGCACTCTCTCCCAGCCTTCCTTATCGCCGCCAATCCAAGAACTGTTTTTGATGTCGTTCCACATTTTGTCAAGATTGCCGCTGAGACCCTCTGCCTGAATTTCAAGCTGACGGTGCAGCCAGCCCTGAGGCTTTATTTCATCGGTTGTGTAAAAATTCCATTTGTTCATATCATTACCACCTTGCAAGGCATAATTTTCTGTATACTATTATATCATTTTATGAACAAGTTGCAAGGGCGGAAATGAAAAAAGCAGACCACTCAGCGGTCTGCTTTTGTATTTTTCATTAATGCTTGAAAGTTTTTTCGGTGCCGTCCATAAATATAACTTTTACAGTACCCACACCAATTCTTGCCATCTGGATATCATACCAACATTTTTTTACTCTCATATCTTTAAGTTTTCCGTATGGGTGTATCGGTCCTGTAATTTGGATATTTTTAGCACCTGCTCCTACGGTAGGGCTGTATCCCACGTCACCAACAGTATTATACGGAATAAGCTCCGCAATAACATACTTTATGGTTTTTGATGTACGGTTAGTGACAGTTATGTTGACATCCCACCCACCTGCATAATCGGATATTCCTCCGGTAAAACTATCATAAATACCACTGGTGCCGTGAATCGCCTCGACAACAACAGGCTTTGCCTCTGCGAGGCGATCTCTTGCAGCCTGTTTTTCTCTCTGTATCTCTGCATTTTGCACAGGAGCTATTTTATTATAACATTCTTTGCAAACATAGCCGCCTTTGGGCAATTTCTTTGTAGCCTGTACTTTCTTGCAATGACTGCACATACCGGATGCCATTGCTTCTTTTCGTTCAGAAAGTGTAGCCCAGGCTATGAGTACAAGCAAACCGACCAATATCACCAAAATAACGCTTAAAATAAAACCCATTATCAAATTTCTCCTTGATTTGAATTTTCATTTATGCAACAAGAAAAATTATTTTTTAAATTCCGAGCAATTGCTTTTTCTTGGCATCAAATTCTTCTTGAGAAATAACACCAAGATCAAGCAATTCCTTGAATTTTTTGATTTCATCTGCCGCAGAAACCTGAGAAACTACTGTTGCACGGTCTCCCTGCGACTTAATTTCATCAATTTTTCTTTTTATATAGTTTGCAACCTCTTCCATTTTTTCATTTGAAACCTGACCGGGTTCAAATGTAAACGAATTTTCCCCAAAGAAATTGCTTCCGTGGTTATTCATTGAGCTTGCAGATGTTTCAAGCTGCAGATAACCAATAGTAAATCCGCTTTTTTTGAACTGAACTCCTACGCAATCCTTGTAGTAAATCGTTTTTTCACCGTCGGTAGCATTACTCGTAATTATAGAACCTATTGTGGGCTTTGTTTTTATTACGCATTTTTTTTCGTAAACATCTATGTGTCTGCCTCTGGCACCCTTTATGCTGTAAACGGCATCGCCTGCAGGTGTTTCAACACCTTTGTCAAGCTGTACCCTTGGCATAGTCGGTACAGGAGCAGGAGTTGAAGACATTATTTTTCTGCCGCAGCCCGAACAAAACAAGCTGCCGTCAGGCAGTGATTTTCCGCAACCGGGACAAAACATTGATAATTCCCCCTTAAGATTATGCCATAAGAGCCATACCGATAATTGAGCTTACAACTGAACAAGCAAGTGCAACACCGCCTGCAATCATTGCGTTTTTAAGTTTTGGACAAGCAGCATCCTTTCCTTTTGCAACAAAAGCAAGACCTAATGCAATGCCGCCGCAGACATAACCGAGCAAAGCAAATACCCACGCTAAAATAGCACCTATTATGCCAATGATCATACCGATGTTTGCCATGTTCTCAGCAGATTTTACCGCTTCGTTATTAAACGAATTATTTACCTCGGGGGCAGGAGCATTTTCCGTTGCACTTCCGCAATAAGGGCAGGACATTGCCAAATCTTCAATTTCTTTTCCACACTTTAAGCAATACATAAAATATACCTCCAATGTATTAATTTGCCATAATTATACACCTGCAGTTTAATAATGTCAACCAAAATTTATTCTATAGGCGATTATAAATGTATAATATTAATAGTATAATTATATCTATAGGTGATATTTAGGGAGGGATTTGGTGGAAAGCAAACAGTTTCTCGAAGAAATAGGAAAAAGAGTCAGCGCAAGACGCAAAGCCTTGGGATACACCCAAGAGCAGCTTGCCGAAAAAATCAATGTTTCAATTCAGATGATTTCAAACCTTGAATCAGGCAAAAAAGCTATACGCCCCGAAAACATCGTTAAGCTATGCACCGCACTTGATATAAGTGCAGACTATCTGCTGACAGGAAGCACATCAAACAACGCTTTCTCCGAAATTTCCCGTAAAATTGCGGAGCTTTCGCCCGAAGCTCTCAAAGCAATCGAACAGTTAATTGACCTTTTAAGCAAAAAATAAATCCTTGCTCCGAACGGAACAAGGATTTTTTTGATATTTTTCGGGCGATTCGTGAATCGCCCCTACGGCAACATTAACAAAAATCCCCGTTTTCAAAAGAAAACAGGGATTGAAAAGATTAATTATTTCATTGCCTCTTCAACTGCAACTGCGCAAGCAACGGTCATACCAACCATGGGGTTGTTACCTGCACCGATGAGACCCATCATTTCTACATGAGCAGGAACTGATGATGAACCGGCGAACTGTGCGTCTGAATGCATACGACCCATTGTATCAGTCATACCGTATGAAGCAGGGCCGGCAGCCATGTTATCGGGATGAAGAGTACGGCCTGTGCCGCCGCCTGATGCAACTGAGAAGTAGTTTACGCCGTTTTCAACGCACCACTTCTTGTATGTGCCTGCAACGGGATGCTGGAATCTTGTGGGGTTAGTTGAGTTACCTGTGATGGAAACGCCAACATTCTCAAGCTTCATGATAGCAACGCCTTCGGGAACATTGTCTGCACCGTAGCACTTAACCTTCGCTCTGTCGCCTGTTGAATATGCTTTTTCTTCAACAACTGTAACAGTTTCAGCATAGGGATCGAACTCTGTCTTGCAGTATGTGAAGCCGTTGATTCTTGAAATGATCATTGCAGCATCCTTGCCGAGACCGTTAAGGATAACGCGAAGGGGCTTAACGCGAACTTTGTTAGCATTAAGAGCAATTTTGATTGCGCCTTCAGCAGCAGCAAATGATTCGTGACCTGCAAGGAAGCAGAAGCATTCTGTTTCCTCTGAAAGGAGCATCTTGCCAAGGTTACCGTGGCCGATACCAACCTTTCTGTTATCAGCAACTGAGCCGGGGATACAGAATGACTGGAGACCGATGCCGATTGCAGCAGCAGCGTCAGCAGCCTTTGTGCAGCCTGTCTTGATAGCGATAGCACAGCCTACTGTATATGCCCAAACAGCGTTTTCAAAGCAGATGGGCTGAGTTTCTCTTACGAT
>JAZQXJ010000065.1:0-10949 GCA_045632815.1 Acutalibacteraceae bacterium
AAATATCACGGGCGTACATTTCGTTCATTATATTTTTGAACGGTGCGATTTCGTTTTCGCCTTCTGCACTGTCAACCAAATCGTTGATTGCGATAAATCTTATGTTGTGGTCGGGAAAGAAGCTGTCTGTATAATGACCTACCGAAACATAATCTCTGCCGAGTCGGGATAGGTCTTTTACCATAACAGAGGGCATCGGTACATATTCAACACCGTATTTTGATGTATCTTTGCAAATACAATTTTCAATGGCATTACACAGCAGGTCTTTGAAAGTATTCAAATCAACTATATCATTAATGCTGTTCTTTGTTAAAAGCTCGTATGCCAACAGATAACAATTAATATCATCTCCGCTGATATCTCCACCGTTTTGAAGATACTCAAAGCCCTCTTTTATGATTTCTTCATAAAGAGAAGAGTGATTGCCGTAGCATACCATAAATGCCGCCAAAGAAATAGACGGATTAAACTTGCTGATACCGTCGCCTTTTTTCTCCCACCAGATTGCATGAGGATAATCCTTGTTGCTGTCTATTGCAAACAGCCAACGTTTTTTATCTTCATCAAAGGAATCGTGAGATTCCAAGTAGTTCACGATATTTTTTACTATATCGGAATCGCTGTCAAGTGCATTTACACGTGAAAGGGTAATGATTGCATCGTTTGTTGCAATCGGGCTTGAATTGGGATTTAAAAAATCAGGCTCAAGAGCATGTCCGAATCCACCGTCAGCATTCTGAAACTTTGAAATCTCATCAACAATAGCTTGACTTGATTCATTTTCAAAGTAATATTTGTAAATAGCTAATTCAAGCGGTCTTGCATTTTCTAAGATATATTTTGTTGCTGCGTTTTTATTCACTATCATCACCACATTTTGGTTAATTAAGCTTGTGGATTATTTCAGCTCTTTACTTAGGCACCATTCTGTCCACTTTTCTGTTTTATAGAATTTTCCTGACATTGAATGCCCGTATTTATCCCAACGAGTGTATTTTACATCTGCTCCGAGTTTTTGAAGTTTATCAAAACAGTAGTCATCACTGTCTATTGTAACATTATTATCATCGGATGAGTGAGCAATCCATAGCGGAGAGGTTACTAATTTATCAACATCATAACAGCTGAAATCGTTATCAAAAAACAATTTACCCATAACGGGTACTCCTGCTGCAAAACAGCTCGGGAACAGATACGAAATATGCCATACACAGCACCCGCCAAAAGAAGATCCGACAATATAAATTCGTTTTCTGTCAAAGTCAATCGGCAGTTCATCAATAAGGTTTTTAACTGATTTTATATAACTTTGAATTAAATCATAACCTCTGTTTGAACCGTATGGAGCTTGGGGAGAAAGGATGTTACAATTCTCCTTGAGAATATGCTTATATAATCGCTTATGTTCAAAATGCTGTTTGATATTATCATTACCCAATGCACCTGCACCGTGAAAAAGAACAAATAACGGTCTGTTCTTTTCTTTCGTTTCAAACAAACGGAATGGAATGCTCATATTGTTTGTTTTGTCGGTATATTTATATGAACTGAATTTGCCGCCGTGAATTTTTTGTATGCCGTCTTCGTTATTTTCTATTTCCTTGCGGATATAGTTGTCAGCTTTCAACTGCTTTCTTTTGTAACTTTTATAATATCTGTATGCCTTCATAATAGAATGAGGCATCTTTTCTTTCTTTTCAAGAGCTGTTTGTGACATTATGTAAAGATAATTGTCTGTTCCTACAAGCTGAATTTTATCAAGGTATGCTTCTTGTCCGCTATGAACATTATTTTTGAAAAGAGTACGGATTATATCAAGTTCATTATTATTGAAGGCTATAAGAATTAAACCGGAATCTATAGTGCCTTTTTTTATGTAGTCTTCAAAAGGTGCAATATCGCATAAATAATTGTCAATAAGACAACGAAAACCCAAATCAGCCACAAAACCACCTCGCAAAAAGTAACTATGAAGTAATTATACGCTTTTGCTCATAAAAAATCAATCTAAACGAAAATGAATCGGCGGTAGAGATTTCAACCTCTACCGCCGATTTTTTAATTGAATATAATTTCACTATTTACAATCTCTCTTGCCATAGCTTCAATGTTATCCATTCTTCGAACCCACTCCATTTGATTTTCTTCTTTGAGTTGTTCTGTTATGTCCTCATTGACTTTTATCTGTTCTACCAGCCGAGAGAACATGGCTGATGCTTGTTTATCAATCTCTGCAAGGTGATTCCACAATGTGCCGTTCATAAGCATTATGTTAAACTGTACTTGTTTATGTTGCATAAGATAATCTTTGCGTTTCAGTCCCCACACACCGAGTGGTTTGCTTGCTTCGGCAGGTAATGCGATGTTGGGTATTCTGTAATCCCCAACTGTTCTGTATGTACCGCCGTTCTGTTCAAATGATGATTTATTCATAACTCTACCTTCCTTTCAATCAGTAACAAATGTGTCGTATGTAAATTTGGCGCCGAGTCTGAAGCCTACTATAAAACTGTCCGCATTGCTTGCACAAAGAAAATCGTTGGATTGACTTACGTACTTCATAAATAAATCCTTTTCTTCCTCGGTTAATTTTGATGTTAGTTGTTCTTCTGCTTGAGAGAGCGTATCTAACTTCTTCTTGATTTCAGCCTTCAGTTCTGTTATACTTTCTTGGGGTTCAATATTTCCGTAATAAAATTCTCCAATAAAATGTGACATAACAATCTCCTTGCAATTAAGTTGTTATTTTCAGCAAAAGTACAAGTGTAGAATATGTATGTTACTACCGATAAACATTTATTTTATTGAATCCGTTATTAACAATCGTCCCAAAAACAAAACCTGCACGGTTATTGACCATGCAGGTTAATTTTTTATGCATTTACTGTTTCTTCTTCTTTTTCTTCCGCTTTTTCTTCTGTTTCTTCGGGAGGAATTTCAACCTTTTGAAGTGAAACGATAAGGTTTGTGATTGATGAAACAAGGAAGATTGCGCCGCTTACGAATACGCCCCATGAGGGTCCGCATTCAATTGCATCTGCAAGGGTGCTTGCTTCCATCATAGCCGAAAACTGACTGAAGCAGAATGCGCTTGCAAACATCATTATGCTTGCAACGAGGTTTGTGCCGAAAAGTCCCTTGCTGTTGAACTTTTTGAAGTTGAGCAGCAGGAAAACAAGGCTCACAAGCAGCGAAAGCGCGGAAAGCACAACAAGGAGAACGGAGAGCAGAAACATAAGAGCCGTGTCGCCGATAATCTCCGATGAGGGTGCTTTGAAAATGCCGCCGATATCGAAATTAAGAATGTTCATTACGAGAGTAATGGCATTGATTGTTATTTTTTCGTCACAGAAGGGGATTGAAACCGCCATTGTGCCGAGGGGCAGGAGAAATGTGAAAAGCGGAAGCACGCTGATGGGGATTCTTGCAATTCTCAGCTTTGTGCCGACGAATGAGAATTTGAACTTTCTCATTGTTTCGTGCAGCTTTGCAAATGCTGCTTCAGCCTCAATTGAGTCCTGCTCAAGTCTGTTTTCCCAGTCATAGTTGGCGATGTTTACTCCGCAATCGGGGCATTCAGCCTTGACATTCCATATATGTAATTTGCGGTTGCATTTAGGACATTTAGCCATAAAATCACACCTTTTTTTATTTTAACATTTCTATTTTATACGCAAACTCAGCCTGTGTCAAGCAATTATTTTTGTCCGTAGTATGCGCCTGCACCGTGTTTTCTGAAATAATGCTTTTTCTGAATATCCTTGCTTGCCTCGGGTGCATCCATCATCCTGCTCAGATAAGACATTTTTGCAACTTCTTCAAGAATTGCGGAATTCTTTGCGGCGGTATCGCCGTCTTTGCCCCAGGTGAACGGTCCGTGTGAGCGGACAAGCACGGCAGGCACGGCGTTGTAGTCTATATTTCTGCTTTCAAAGCATTCGGCAATAACCTTGCCCGTGTTAAGCTCATATTTGCCCTCAATTTCTTCTTTGGTCAAATCTCTTGTGCAGGGTACGGAGCCATATGCAAAGTCTGCGTGGGTCGTACCGTAGCAGGGGATATCGCTTGCCGCCTGAGCAAAGGAAACGGCAAAGGTTGAATGAGTATGCGCAACGCCACCGATTTCGGGGAAACGGCGGTAAAGCTCAAGGTGGGTGGGTGTATCCGACGATGGGTTGAGTTTGCCCTCAACCTTTTCGCCGTCAAGATTCATAACAACCATATCCTCTGGACGCATTTTATCGTAGTCAACTCCCGAAGGTTTGATTACAACAAGACCTGTTTCCTTGTCGATTGCGGAAACATTGCCCCAGGTGAAAAGCACAAGCTTATACTCAACAAGCTTAAGATTGGCTTCGTATACTTTTTGTTTTAAAGCTTCAAGCATAATTTTCTCCTTAAATGTAGAGTGAGGTTATAACCGTAGAATAAACATAGGACGGATTTTTCAGGAATTTGCGTTTTATCTGATCTGCCTGTTCGTAGTCGGCGGCATAAACCGTAAGCTCCATAAGGTTGTCATTCTTATGAATTACCCTGCAGGTAACAAAATAGCCTCTTTCCGTTTTGTTTATTTCAACGGTGTTTTCGCTTTCGCGCTTTTCAAGAATCTGCAGGTTAAGTGCATCGGCAAGCGCCGTTTCCTTAACGGATTTTGGCAGCTCCTGCGAAAGCTCGTCAACGGAAAGCGAGCCTTTGGGAGTGATGTAAACCAATCCGTCGGCTGTGGTGAGTATTCCGTTGTCAAACAGCTCGTCAAGCGCCTGACTTACCTCGAAATAATTGGCAAGCCCGTGAATCTGGAGCGCCTCGATAATCATTGTGTCCTTAAGAGGCTCTTTGATTTTGCTGACGATAAAGGTGATAAGTATTTTTATTTGTGTTCTGTTGCGCAATCCGCCGGGTTCAACACCCTCTGCGAATGCATCAAATTCATTTTCAATTGACATTTGTATTCTCCCTGCGCTGTGCAAGTTCTTTTTGTATTTCTTCCTTTCTCTTGCCCGTGTATTTGTTGAATACCATAGGTACGGCGCAAAGAGCAAGGCTGATTGCGGGAATAACGGAAACCATAATGAACATTCCGTCAAGGATTTTATCTGTTTCTGCGGCTGAAATGCTTGTGCCGAGGCTCTCAAAGCCGATAACCTCAAGCACGATGCTTGTGATGAATGTTGAGATGCCTGCCGTAAGCTTGCTGATGAAGGTCTGTGATGCAAAGCATACGCCTTCGGAGCGTCTGCCCGTTTTCCATTCAAGGTAGTCAACGCTGTCTGCAACCATTGCATAGGTGATAACATTGAAAATACCGAGAGGAAGACCTGCAACAATAAGGAGTGCGAGAAGCACATAGAAGTTTGCATAGCCGACAAAATAGATAACTGCGTGAATTGCCGCACCGAAAAGTGCAGAAACAATGTAAATCTGCTTGAGTGAAAGCTTTTTGCGAAGGATAGGCATAAGCACCATTGCCACCATCATACCGATGCCGATTGCAACAGTCATTGAAACCTGAACGGAGCCTGCTGGGATGATGCCCGAATCCTGAATAAGATATTTTGCAATATAGCTGCCCGAGGTCTGAATCATAAGCATTGCAGAGCCGAGAATGCTTGCAAGAATGAGCAGAAGCAGGGGAGCGTTCTTTGTGTATGCGGTAACGATTTCTTTAACGGTTGTTTTTTCTTTGGTCTGTTCGATTCTTTCTTTTGTGCCGAAAAAGGCGAGGAGAGAAAGCATTGAGCCGAGTACGGCAAAAATGATTCCGCTTACTCTGTAGCCCTGAACGGTGCCGAGAGCGTTGTCTGCGCTAAGCACGGGAACAAGAACAGAGGGGATAATTCCGCCGATTGTGCAGAATATTCTTGCGGTTGAGAGAAATTTGTTTCTCTCGTTTTCAAGGGGAGAAACAACTGCGCTCATACCCCAGAAAGGAACATCCTGAATGGTGAAGCAGATGCCCCACATAATATAGGTGATTGCGGAATATGCAAGTCTGCCGTTATATGAAAAGCTTTCGGGAACATTAAAGAGGAGCGCTGTTGAAATCAAAATGAGGAAAGGAGAGAAAAGCAGGTAGGGGCGAAGCTTGCCGAACTTTGTTTTTGTTTTGTCGGCGATAATACCCATAACGGGGTCGTTTGCCGCGTCAAAAATACGGGCGGCAAGAATGATTGCGCCTGCGTGAACGGGCTGCAGCTTCATTGCGTCGGTGTAGAATATCAGCAGGAAGATTGACATCAGGTTGTATATCATACTTCTGCCGAAGCCTGCTGTTGAGAAAGAGAGAATTTCGCTCGTTTTCAGGTATTTCTTTTCCATTACTTATTCCTCTTTCTGCCCTTGATATCCTTACGGCTGTTTCTGTTGGGATTTATGGGCTTGCCGTATCTGCCTCTGTTGATAAGTTCGGGTGTTTTGAAGCGTTCTTTTGTTGCCCAAAGACCGCAGGTATTTGCCCAACCCTCGCAGTAAGCCTTGTAATATGAAACATTGTCAAGCTTACGCATTTTCACAAAATAAGGTGTGTTGCACCAGATCATTGAGGGGATTGCGATAACAAAAAGCCATACGGGTCCGAGGATAAGCGACTGAACGGTGTGACCGTATTCGTGAATTTTTGTGTCGTGCAGGTGGTCGCCCTCTCTTTTGGCATTGATGAAAATGAACATACCGAGCGATACGCCGCCGAAATTCTTTTTGTCTATGTAAGTAATCAGCGCATTGTGATACCATTCACTTTTTGCGCCTTTTGACTTGTAGATTGCGAGCATAATAAGACCGATGATATTCTGTACGAGTGCAAATGTAAATTGCCAGAAATAAAATAAAATTGATTTAACGATTTTCAAAATTACTTCCTCCCAAATCATATATAAAATAATTATATCATATTGTTGCTTTATTTGCAACAAATAAAAAGCCCGAAATCGGTTAAGAAATCGGGCTGTTTGTTATTATTTTTTCTTCTTTTTGATGATTATGATTGCCGTAACGGCAACAGCAGCCGCGGCGACGGCGCAGATAACGATAATTGCGGCGGATGAGAGACCGTCTGTGAATTCGGGCGCATTTTTTGCCGAATCACGGCTGATTTCTTTGGCGCCGAAGGGAGTGTCAAGCTGCTTTTCGGAGCCTGCAACATAGCTTGCTTCTGCTTCCGTAGCAAAAATCCAGCCGTTTGTGCCGTTGTAGCTGACGAATGACCAGTAGGCGGTTTCGTCGCCTTTCACGGTCTCGTATCCGTAAACGCAGGTTACGGTTGAATCCTTGGGAATCACTCCGAGGGACTGCGAATTTTCGCTTTGCTCCGCATAAATATTTATGCCGTTTTCTGCATTGATTTTCAGGTCATATGCATTGCTCATATAGCAGCAATCCGTGGTGTTGCCGCAGTAAACCCAGCCGTCGGCGCCGTTATAGTTGACATGCATCCAGCGGTCAAGGATAATTTTGCTTTCCGTTACATCGGCAAACCAATACTGTTTGTCAACGCAAATATTTGTGCTTTTGGGTAATGTTGCAATCGCTTGTGCGGATGTGTCAAGAGGCTTTTCGTACATCGGAAGTCCGTTTTCGGTAAGCACATATAATCCGCCTCTTTCTCCGAGGGCAACCTTATAGGCTTTGTTCATTGTCTGAAGCCAGCCTTTTGTGCCGTTGTACTCAACGAAAACGCTGACGGAATAATCGAGATTTTCATAGTAATATCTGAATTCCATCGCTGTGCCTGCAGGGATATTTTCCGCAACCTTTGCGGAGCCTGCATAGGGAGTTTCCGTGAGAAATGCGCCGTCTGTCAGGGTTTCAACCGTGCCTGTATAAATGTCGGAGCTGTCAAGCATATGTGCTGTGTCATAGATGCTTTCGATGCCGTTCTGGAAGATGTAAACCCAGCCTTCCGTGCCTTTGTATTTTGTGTATGCCCATTGAGCATCGGCTTCGGATTCGCAGTTTGTTTTGCTGTATGTAAGAACGGTGCCGTAGGGAATGTTTTTCTTTATTGCGTTGCCGTATGCAAGAGACGGACCCTTGCGCAGAACGATGCCGTCAGGATTTATAACGGCAAGCTTGCGCTCGGCGGCTGTAGGGAAAGCGAGATCCTCGCCTGCAGTATCTCTTATCATAGTCACCTTTGAGCGCGGAACATAAGCGTCAAAGTCTCTGTAGGTTACTGCGAGATAAACCTCGTCCTCAAATTCACGCTCGCCTGTAACGGTCAATGATGTGCCGTTGGGAACGAATACGGACATCGGGCGCATAATGCTGCGTGTCATATCGGTGTTCCAAACCTGATCGTAAAGCACGGTGCCGGACTGCGCCTCAACGGTAACGGTGAAAGGCGTAAAATATCCGCCGTTATCGGCAAATGCAGGTGCCGTACAGGCAAGGCATATTAAAGCGGCAAAAACTATACAAAGTAATTTTTTTATCATATTTCTTCTCCTCTCAAAGGATGTGAGATAATTTTATCATACACTTTATTTCAGGTCAAGTGCTGTATTTTATTATTAATGTATAGTTGACAATGGTAAAACTGTGTGATATACTTTGATTTGTATGAAATTAAATAATCGACCTTAAAGATTATGACGGAGACAGTAGCTTTTGCAAGTGCATTCCAAGTGAGGCGGAGATAGTGTGAACCCGCCGTTTGCCGCAGATGCGAATATCACTCCCGAATCGCAAACCGAAAAATTACTGAGTAGGCTTTGACGGACTCCCGCCGTTATCGGGAAGCATAAAGATCGGGTTATGCAGGTGCTTTTTTGATGTTCCTTGTCCCGATTGGGTCAGGGATTATTTTTTTGTTTAAGATTTTCATAAAATATATCGGAGGAATGCAAAATGTACGAAAAAGTTTCGTCAAATTTTGACTTTGTGACCAGAGAAAAAGCCGTGCTTGATTTCTGGAAGGCAAATGAAATTTTTGAAAAGAGCATCGAAGAAAGAAAGGGCTGCCCCACCTACACATTCTATGACGGCCCTCCCACAGCTAACGGTAAGCCCCATATCGGCCATGTTCTTACCCGTGTTATCAAGGATATGATTCCCAGATACAGAACAATGAAGGGCTATATGGTACCCCGTAAGGCAGGTTGGGATACTCACGGTCTGCCCGTTGAGCTTGAAATCGAAAAAGAGCTTGGCATCAACGGCAAAGAGCAGATTGAAAACTACGGTCTTGAGCCTTTCATCGGCAGATGTAAGGAAAGCGTATGGAAATATAAGGGAATGTGGGAGGATTTCTCAGGCACAGTCGGCTTCTGGGCTGATATGGACAATCCCTATGTTACCTATCACAACAGCTATATCGAATCAATCTGGTGGTCACTCAAGGAAATCTGGAACAAGGGTCTCCTTTACAAGGGCTTCAAGATTGTTCCCTATTGCCCCCGCTGCGGCACACCTCTTTCATCCCACGAGGTTGCTCAGGGCTACAAGGCAGTTAAAGAGCGTTCAGCGGTTGTACGCTTCAAGGTTATCGGTGAGGATGCATATTTCCTTGCATGGACAACAACTCCCTGGACTCTGCCCTCAAACTGCGCGCTTTGCGTAAATCCCGAGGAAACCTACTGCAAGGTAAAGGCTGCAGACGGCTACACATATTATATGGCAAAGGCACTTCTTGACAACGTTCTCGGCTCACTCGGTGACAAGGAAAACGGCGTTGCAGCTTATGAAATTCTTGAAACTTACGTTGGCACAGACCTTGAGGGCAAGGAATACGAGCCTCTCTTTGAATGTGCAGGCAAGGTTGCCGAAAAACAGGGCAAGAAGGCTCATTTCGTAACTGTTGACAATTATGTTACTATGTCTGACGGTACGGGTATTGTTCACATCGCTCCCGCATTCGGTGAGGATGACGCAAAGGTAGGCAGAGCATATGACCTTCCCTTCATTCAGTTCGTTGACGGCAAGGGTAATATGACAGAGGACACACCCTATGCAGGTATGTTCGTTAAGGATGCAGACCCCAAAATCCTTGTTGACCTTGATGCAGAGGGCAAGCTTTTCTCAGCTCCCAAGTTTGAGCACGATTATCCCTTCTGCTGGAGATGTGACACTCCTCTTATCTACTATGCAAGAGAATCATGGTTTATCAAGATGACAGCCGTTAAGGATAATCTTGTTAAGAATAACAACACCGTTAACTGGATTCCCGAAAGCATCGGTAAGGGCAGATTCGGCGATTGGCTTGAAAATATTCAGGACTGGGGTATCAGCCGTAACCGTTATTGGGGTACACCCCTCAACATCTGGGAATGTGAATGCGGTCACAGACATTCAATCGGCTCAATCGAAGAACTCAAGTCAATGAGCAGCAATTGCCCTGAAAATATTGAGCTTCACAGACCGTTTATTGATGATGTTACAATCAAGTGCGAAAAGTGTGGCGGCGAAATGAAGAGAGTACCTGAGGTCATTGACTGCTGGTACGATTCAGGCGCAATGCCCTTTGCACAGCACCACTATCCCTTTGAAAATAAAGACCTCTTCGAGCAGCAGTTCCCCGCAGAGTTCATCTCCGAGGCTGTTGACCAGACAAGAGGCTGGTTCTATTCGCTGATGGCGATTTCAACCCTTCTTTTTGATAAGTCACCCTATAAGAATGTTATCGTTCTCGGTCTTGTTCAGGACGAAAACGGTCAGAAGATGTCAAAGTCCAAGGGCAACGCTGTTGACCCCTTTGAGGCACTCGCAAAGCACGGCGCTGACGCTATCCGTTGGTATTTCTACACCAACTCAGCACCCTGGCTTCCCAACCGTTTCCACGATAACGCTGTTGTTGAGGGTAAGCGTAAGTTTATGGGTACTCTCTGGAATACCTATGCATTCTATGTGCTTTACGCAAACATCGATAAGTTCAATCCCACAGAGTATACTCTTGATTACGATAAGCTTTCCATTATGGATAAGTGGCTTCTTTCAAGACTCAACACTCT
>JAZQXJ010000066.1:0-6922 GCA_045632815.1 Acutalibacteraceae bacterium
TTCGTGTGTCCACCAGGTTGAAAGGGGAGCAAATACGCAGTAGAAAAGGGCAACCTTGAGCATTGCAACGGGAATATTTGCCGCCGATTTGAAGGTGAATTTTCTGTTGAATGTGAAATTCCACAGCACAGAAAGGGTAAGGGAAATAATGTAGCTTACGGTGTTGTTAAGCTTGAAAATCTCAAAAAGCAAAGTGAATGACGCAATCTGAATTATGCCTGCCGAAGCGGAGAAAAGGGCGAATTTTATAATCTGGATGATGTTCTGCTTTTTTGTCATTTTTGTTTCGTTGCTCATTTTATATTCTCCTTTGCTTTTTCAAAAAGTGCCGCAACTCTGCAAGCCCTGCAGTAAACCTCTGCTATATATTGCTCAATGGGCATTGCTCCGTATTTGTCGTTTTCGTGGCGATTCGGTTTGCTCTTTGTGTTCAGCTCAAAGGTGAGATTTCCGTCAAAACCGCATTCTGCAAGTCTGCCTGCAACCTCATTCCAATCGTGAATTCCGTCAAAGGGGAGCAGATGCAGGTCGTCGATATATGTTATCTTACCGCCGAAATCACGGATGCCGAGGTTATCGTTAAGATGAGTGCAGATAAGTCTGTCTCCGTAAAGAGCGAGTAGATTTTTGCTGTAGTTATAGCAAAGCTCGTGACCCGAATCCCAGCAGAAGCCAACGGGTTTTTCGCCCTTTAACGCATTCATAAGCGCATCGAGATATTCAAAGCCCTCGGTGTTTTCAAGCGCAAGCTTTACCCCAAGCTCGCTTGCGCGCCTTGCAAGTGCGCCGTAACGCTCAATGCCAAGCTGAGTGGGTATATACGGGTCATCAAAGCCGATGAATGTGTGTGTAACAAGAGCAGGAATTTCAAGCTTTGCGCAAAGCTCAACATATTCAATCAGTTCATTCAGCGCAATATCGCCAAGCTCGCCGTCTGCCCACATATCGTCTGACTTGTTGAAGGGCGCGTGGAGATATTCAACAAAAAGACCCTCCGACCTGCCTTTCGCCGCAAGGGCGGCAACATCGGCATTTCTGCCGCTGTCATCAATGGCAAAGCCCTCAAAGCCCGTTGCCTTGAAAAGCATTATTTGTTCTTCGTAGGGGATTCCGAAGCCTCCGTTAAGAGCGAGTGCAAGTTTTTGTTTATACATTTTCATCACCACTTTTAATTTTAATCAAATGCAGGCAGTTGTCAAGTGAAATGATTTGTGTTATATTGTACGGGAGGTGATTTTATGGGAATTATTATCGGTGTTGGCGGCGGCAGATATTGTGACAATGAAGTTCTGCCCATTTTTGAGCATATTGTTTCTCTTGCAGGCAAGAAAAATCCGTCCGTGCTTTTTGTGCCTACGGCAGGCTTTGACGATATCAACGGAGACGAGCATATTTTCAGGCTTTTTATCGGTCTGGGCTGTAGTGTTTCTGCGCTTCTGCTGACGGATAAAACTCTCACAAAAGCCGAAATTGAGGAGAAAATTCTTTCTGCCGATATTGTTTATGCAGGCGGCGGAAATCTGAAATTCCTTATGGATGTGTGGAAAGAAACGGGTGCCGATGAAATATTTAAAAAGGCATACAAAAAAGGCATTATTCTTTCCGGTTACAGCTCGGGGTCTATGTGCTGGTTTGAGCAGGGCTATGACGATTGCGGCGAAAATCACGAGTTTATGTTTGTTGATTGTCTGGGCTTACTGCCTTTCTGCAACTGCCCTCATTTTGAAAGCACGCATTGGCAGACCTTTGCTGATGCAATAAAGGGAAATGCCCATGACGGGCTTGCCGTTGATGACGGCGCGGCGGTTGTTTATGATAACGGAAAATATTATACTCTCCAAGGCAACGACGGGGGAGATGTTACATTTTTTGACAGAGAAAAAGGACACGAAGCTCAGTCTTTTGATGCGCAAAAGTTCAATATATAATGTATATTAATAATACTATAATAAAGCACGGTTTATCATATTCCGTGCTTTTGTTCTTTTCAGGGCTGTATCTGCATATATTGTGCAAGGAGAATAAAGGAAGGAAAATAAGTCAATAATAACTGTGCAGGTATTTTGTTCCTGTTTCAAACGCAGACAAAAATGCCTGCTTTTATTATATTTTGTAAAAATGTAACCGTTTTTTACACTTTTGTAACCATTTGTAACTTTTTCTGTTTTTCACAAAAAAATTACCAAAAATTTACAAAAAGAGACCCGTTGCTCCAACCGCTCGGGTGTGAATTTGTAAATAATTGGCAAAAGGTTTGTGCAGGTTTAACAAAATCTTATTCTCAAAAAATTTGACAAATCAGAAAAATGTCAATATAATGACACCCGTTGCAAAAGGAAATCGAGGTTTGACCCCAAAAGGCTTTACCAAAAAACTACTAATGCGCAAAAATAAGGAGAGTATTATGATTACAAATTCAGCATCCGTAGACAGCGGAAAGCGCAGCAAGGCTTTCAGAATTCTGACAGCTGTAGTCGCTGTTCTGTTTGTCTGTTCGGTAACAATCACGGCTTTCGCTGCGACGAGCGACCCTGAGGTTACCGTAGTTGACGGAGAAAAATCGGTAACCATAGCTGCCGGGTCGGGCAGCCCCCGCGAAATCATAAAAGAAGCAGGCTTTATCCTCAGCCCCAATGACAAAATCGATACATCTGCTTTTAACGCCGAAGAAGGCGGAACAATTGTTATCAACAGATCAAATGTTATCAGAATTGAAGATAACGGCATTGTATCTTATTTTGTCGGTTATTCCGATACCGTTAACGAAATCTTTTCGGGTAAGGGTATTGTTGTTGGCGAAAAGGACGAGGTAAGCGTAGACACGGCAAGCAATATTTTTGACGGTATGCAGGTTTTCATCAAAAGAGCATTCACCGTAAATATTGAAACCGACGGAGAAACAAAAAAGGCATATCTTGCCCACGGCACCGTTGCAGATGCGCTTGCAAAGGCAGGCGTTGAAATCGGTGAGGATGATATTGTTTTCCCCTCGCTCGACACAGAGCTTAAAGGTTTTACCGAAATCAAAATTACAAGAGTAAAGTATGAAACGGTTATTGAAGAAGAAACCGTTGAATATGAAACAGAAATCATCAAGAGCGATGATATGTATGTTGACGAGAGTGAAATTGTAACTCCCGGCGTTAACGGCAAAAAGCAGATTTTCTATATTGAAAAATATGTAGACGGCAAGCTTGAAGAAACCGTTTTCTCAAAGGAAGTTGTTACAAAGAAGCCCGTTAACGAAATCAGGAAGGTCGGCACAAAGTCAAGAGAAACTCTTGCGGCTTATAAAAACACAGATGCACCGATTTCCGAGCTTAAAGTGCCTTCCGATGTTAAACTTGACGAAAACGGAATTCCCGTTAACTACACTAAAAAGGTTAACGCAAAAGCAACGGCTTACACAGGCGACCCCGCAACAGCATCAGGCAGAAAGCCTATGCCCGGTCACATTGCCGTTGACCCCAAGGAATATCCCTACGGCACAGAGCTTTACATTGTATCCGCAGACGGCAGCTATGTTTACGGCTACTGCGTTGCGGCTGATACGGGCGGATTCGTTTCAATGGGCAATACAGATATTGACCTCTATATGGATAATGAAGATATGTGTTGGGATTGGGGCAACAGAGACATCGTTGTTTATGTTCTCAACTGATATTGGTTAATCTGCGAAAGGCAGGGCTTACAACACCTTGCCTTTCGCTTTTTTATCCGTAAAAAAGGCTGTAATTGCCTGTGTATTGCGGGTTTTCTGTTTATGTATAACAAAAAATCGGTTTGTCTATCGTCAATTTGAACAAAACAAAATTTTTTGTTTGCCCTTGGTTTGGCCGACAAGCCGAATTATTTGTCTGAGGGCTAAAACTGTGTTTAAAAATGTTGACGAAGCAAAGTTTTATGATATAATATGTAATGGTATCACAAGAAATTTACAGTTTGGGAGATATAGATATGTTTGTTAAAGATGTTACAGTTCAGAATCAGGTTGGTCTTCACGCTCGCCCCGCAACATTCTTCATTCAGAAGGCAAACGAGTTCAAGTCATCAATCTGGGTTGAGAAAGAGGAGCGCAGAGTAAACGCAAAGAGCCTTCTCGGTGTTCTTTCACTCGGCATTATGGGCGGCACAGCTATCCGCATCATCGCAGGCGGTCCCGACGAGGAGCAGGCTGTTACAGAGCTTGTTAAGCTTGTTGAATCAGGCTTCGCAGAGTAATTTAAAAAAGTCAACCGACC
This sequence comes from Acutalibacteraceae bacterium, assembly GCA_045632815.1. GTDB lineage: Bacteria > Bacillota > Clostridia > Oscillospirales > Acutalibacteraceae > CAG-177. The sequence continues at coordinate 4,242 of JAZQXJ010000066.1, forward strand.
GTAAGCATTGCGCTTTGCGGTCGGTTTTGTTATTGTATGACCATAGCAAAAAAGCTCCGACATCGTCGGAGCTTTTGATTTATTTTTCTGAAGTGTTATTTTCGCTGACCTGATTGTTGAACTCGTTGACTTCTGCTGCAATAGCCTTACGTCTTTCGCGGAGTTCCATATACATTCTGTCTCTCTTTTCGCCCTGAAGGTCATAGAAGAGCTGAGGAATAATGCTGAGGATACCGGTGACAACAGGAAGAAGTGTGCACATAAAGAAAAGAGCATAGCGTGCTTCGGCGGTCTGAGCACCCTGGTTTTTGCTGGGATCATAACCGAATGCCTTGAAGAGGAGGGGCTGAATAATGCCCTTAACGCTGTTAACCATTTTGGTGATAAGACCCTTTGCAACGCCGGTCATACCTTCTGATCTGAAGCCGTTCTTCCACTCGCCGTAGTCGATAGCTTCGTTTCTCATTTCTTCGGGAATAACCTTTCTGATACCCCAGAAGAACATCCAGATGGTTTCGCGAAGCATAAACGCAGGAATCATAACTGCGAGGCTTTCATAACCCTTTTTGCCGCCGATGTTGATGAACTTACCTGCGGCGTAAACGCCGAGCATCAGCACGCTGTCAACATGGGAGCCTGCAATCCAAAGAGCTTTTGTTGAGAACTTTGAACGCGCCCAGGGAACATATGAATATGAGATAGGTGAAACAACTGCACCGGGAATACCAACGATTGTTGACATTGATGCAAGATTAAGAACTTCAATATAATAGAGGTTTGTGCCTGAGTTGAGGCTGAATGCGCCGAGGAACTCGGAGAGCGTGATGAGAAGCAGGGGCTTGTTGGTGACAACTGATTTGAGTCCGCTGAAAATGCTGGGACGGTCAACTGTCTGCATAACTCTTTCTTTTGCAACGAAAGCATAGAAAAGAGCGAAAAGACCGGAAACAACGGCTGTGAAAACACCGCCAATAACAAACATTCTGTTATATCCCGTCTGATAAAGCTGGGGGTTGGTAATCTGGAGAGCCTGTTTTGCAGGGCTGTTGATATAGATATCAATCAGAAGACCCATAAGGATTTCGGGAGCCTTCTCAACGAAGCCTGAAAGAAGGTTTGCGGAAGTGATAAGTCTTGTTCGGTCAATAATGTTGGGTGTGATGGTTGCAGTCATACCCTGACGGACAATGGAAATCAGTGAACTTGCAAGGTTTGAAAAAATCTGCAGTAACAGATAGATTGCAAACTTCGGTATGTCTGTTCCGATACCATCTGTTCCGTAAAACATAGGCAATGCCCAATAAATCATCGTCAGGAAAACGCCGGGGACGGCGTAAACAACAAGCCAGGGTTTGAATTTGCCCCATCTGGTTCTTGTTTTATCAACGATTGCAGCGAGGAAAATATCGTTGATGATATCCCATACACTGATGATACCGTTGGTAACTGACTGAAGAACAAGGTCGATTTTCAGAATGTTCATTTTGAAAACATCGTCATACTTACCGATGTTGAAGCTTTGTGCAATATCATCGAGTATGTATGCGAAGGTTTCTTTTGAACCGACATAGCGTCTGTCTTTGGGAACAGCGCTTGGTGCCTTCTTTTCAACAACCTTAGCGGTTGATTCTGAAGCCATATAATCTCTCCTATCGTAAAATATATAAAATATATTAACACAATATTAATTTTTTTTCAATACTGCAATATTTTTTTATGAATTGTATACAGTTGGAAGATGATATTTTTGTCTAATAAGTACATATTAAAAGACCGTTCCTCGAAAGGAACGGTCTGATAGTTTTTTTAAAGAAATTACACTTTGAAATTAACTGATTTATCGCCTTTTTCGTCAGCACCAAATTCATAATCCTTGCCGGGGAGGATTGCGTTGAGGATGATACCTGCAAGTGCGCCTACAGCGAGACCTGAAAGGCTGATTGTGACTGAGCCTACGGGAATCTGAATTGCGCCTGCATAGTTGATGCCGATTGAAAGAACAAGGATAAGAGCTGCGATAATAACGTTTCTTGTGTTTTCAAAGTTGACCTTATTCTCAACAACATTACGAACGCCGACAGCGGAAATCATACCGTAAAGCACAAGCGATGCGCCGCCGATTGTTGCAGTCGGCATAAGGCTTACGAGAGCTGCAAACTTGGGTGAGAATGAAACGAGAACAGCAAGGTAAGCTGCGATTCTTACAACCTTGGGGTCAAATACCTTTGAGAGCGAAAGAACACCTGTGTTTTCGCCGTAGGTTGTGTTTGCGGGTGCGCCGAAAAGTGAGGCGAGGATTGTTGCAAGACCGTCGCCGAGGAGCGTTCTGTGGAGACCGGGGTCGGCAATGTAATTCTTCTTGCAGGTTGAGCTGATAGCTGAAATATCGCCGATATGCTCAACCATTGTTGCAAGTGAGATAGGCATAATTGTGATAACTGCGGAAACAAGAAGGTTTTTGTCGTATCCGCTTGCGAACATACCGAAAACGGTATCCTTCATCTGGAAAGGCAAACCAACCCAAGCAGCATCCTTGAATACCTGAAGCTTTGCGGGGTCAAGAACTTCCATAGCGCCTGTGAAATGAAGAACAACGGCAACTGCGGATGAACCGAGAACGCCGAGCATAATGGGGATAATCTTAATCATACCCTTGCCCCAGATGTTGCAGCAGATAATGA
>JAZQXJ010000067.1:0-25674 GCA_045632815.1 Acutalibacteraceae bacterium
AGGCGTTACAGATGAAGAAATACGTGTCATTCTTGCGCACGGCTATGATTTTAATGGCGTTGAGCCTTTTACAAATTTTGAAAAGGCACTTTACACGGTTGATGAACTCACAGGTATTATTCAGGCTGCGGCACGTATGCGCCCCGCAGGTATAACCGATATGGAAATTTCCAGCTTTATGAAAAAATTCAAGGATAAAAAGTTTGCTGCAAAATGCAACCGTGAACTCATAAAGCGCGGCTGCGATATGCTCGGTATGGAAGTAAAGGAAGTTGCTTCAATCTGTATTGAGGCGATGAAGAAATATGCTGATGAACTTGAAATAGGAGTAAAGGCATGAATCCTATAGTCAATGGCTACTATGCTGACCCGGAAGCAAGGTTTTACGAGGGAAAATACTATATTTACGTTACACATTCCTTCACAAGTTATACCGACCAGATGAATATTACCGCCTTTTCATCCGCTGACCTTGTAACATGGAAAAAGCACGATAACATTATTGATATGAGCGGCTTTGGTTATATCCACAGAGCTGTATGGGCACCAACCGCTGTTGAAAAGAACGGCAAGTATTATCTTATTTTCGCAAGCAATGATATCCAGTCGGATGATGAAACCGGAGGCCTTGAAATAGCCGTATCAGATTCTCCGTCAGGTCCGTTCAGAAGCCTTATCGGCAAACCGCTTATCGACAGATTCATAAACCGTGCTCAGCCGATTGATGCACACCTTTTCAAAGACGATGACGGTACGGTTTATCTGTATTACGGCGGATGGAAGCATTGCAACGTCGCTGTTATGAATGAGAGCATGACCGGCTTTGTGCCTTTTGAAGACGGTGAATTATTCAAAGAAATAACGCCTGAAAACTATACCGAAGGTCCCTGTATGCTCAAGCGTAACGGCGTTTATCACTTTATGTGGTCGGAGGGATGTTGGAAAGACGGCACCTACCACATCTGCGAAAGCGCAGGCAAAACACCGCTTGATATAAACAAAAGCGGAAAAGTAATACTTGAATCGTCTGAAATAGCCAACGGTCCGGGACATCACGGCTATATCAATATAAACGATACTGACGAATGGCTTATAGTTTATCACCGCCGCATTATCGGCGACCTTGAACCCGGACACAGAGTTCTTTGCATTGATAAATTGAATTTCGACGGCAATAAAATGCAAAAAGTTGATATGACCTGAATATTCAGGAGGGATAATAAATGAAAAAAACAAACGCTAAAATTCAGAAACTTACACTCGGCGCAATTCTTACAGCACTTGTTGTTGTGCTACAGTGTATGGGTCAGTTCATCCGATTCGGACCGTTTTCAATTTCGCTTGTGCTGATACCCATTGTTATCGGTGCGGCAATGTGCGGAACCGTTATCAGCACCTGGCTCGGTTTTGTTTTCGGTGTAGTTGTTCTGATAACGGATGCGGCGCCTTTCCTTGCAATCAGCGTTCCGGGAACTTTTATAACCGTTCTTTTAAAAGGTATGCTTTGCGGTCTTTTGGCAGGGCTTGTATATAAGCTCGTATCAAAGAAAAACAAATATGCCGCGGTTGTATCAGCCGCTGTTATTTGTCCCATAGTAAATACCGGTGTGTTTCTGCTCGGCTGTGTGCTGTTCTTTTTTGAAACTATCGAATCGTGGGGTGTTGCAGGCGGTTACGGCACTGCGGTTGAGTATATGTTCCTCGGCCTTGCAGGCGGTAATTTCTTGTTCGAGATGGCAACAAACATTATCCTCAGCCCTACAGTTGTAAGACTTCTCAACATAAAAAAGAAATTGTAAATATAAAAAGGGAGAGAAAAAATGAAAATAACAAATGATGTAAAATACATCGGTGTAAATGACCGAAGAATTGACCTTTTTGAAGGTCAGTATATTGTTGAAAACGGTATGGCTTACAACTCGTATGTTATAACCGACGAGAAAATTGCGGTTATGGATACCGTTGATGCGCGCTTCGGCGAGGAATGGCTTGCAAACCTTAAGGCTGTAATCGGCGACAAGGCACCTGATTATCTTGTTGTTCAGCATATGGAGCCTGACCATTCGGCTAATATTTCGCTTTTTGCTCAGACTTACCCCGAGGCAAAAATCGTTGCATCGGCAAAGGCTTTCACAATGATGAGGCAGTTTTACGGCTCGGATTTTGCGGACAGACAGATTGTTGTTGGCGAAGGCAGTCAGCTTGAGCTTGGCAGACATACTCTTAACTTTGTGACTGCGCCTATGGTGCATTGGCCCGAGGTTATCCTGAGCTATGACAGCACGGATAAGGTGATTTTCTCGGCGGATGCATTCGGCAAATTCGGTGCGCTTGATGCTGACGAGGACTGGGCTTGCGAGGCGAGACGCTACTATTTCGGCATCGTTGGCAAATACGGTCCTCAGGTGCAGCCCGTGCTTAAAAAAGCGGCAGGTCTTGATATTGAAATCATCTGCCCCCTTCACGGTCCCATTCTTACCGAAAATCTCGGCTATTACATCAATCTTTACGATATCTGGTCATCCTACGGCGTTGAGAGCGAGGGTGTGCTGATTTCCTACACATCGGTTTACGGTAATACCAAAAAAGCGGTTGAAATTCTTGCGGAAAAGCTTCGTGAAAAGGGTTGCCCCAAGGTTGTTGTGAATGACCTTGCGCGCTGTGATATGGCTGAGGCGGTTGAGGATGCATTCCGCTACGGCAAGCACGTGCTTGCAACCACAACCTACAACGGCGAAATTTTCCCCTTTATGCACGAATTCCTCAAGCATCTCACCGAGCGCAACTATCAGAAAAGAACGGTTGGCTTCATCGAAAACGGCACCTGGGGTCTTATGGCTGAAAAGTTTATGAGAAAAATGCTTGAAAAGAGCAAGGATATAACCTACACCGAGGCAGGTGTTCACATCAAATCTGCCGTGAATGAGGATAACCTTGCCCAGCTTGAGTCTCTGGCTGAGGAGCTTTGCAGATAATTACTGTTCCCTTATTGCGTGCAGGGCGGCGGAATAAGCGTCGGATGACGGCTCGCCTGAGCGCAGAATATCGGGATAAAATTCGCATACATAGCTGCCCAGAGTACGGGCAGCTTTTGTTTTGTCCAGAATTTCCTGCCCTTTTTTCAGCATTTGGGCATAGGAATGACAGTTGCTTTGCTGAATGCATCGGGCAAGCAGCTCAACCTCTGCGGAAAAGCAAGGGGCTGTGTGAGCGCCGATTCCCAATTCTGTAAGGGTTGCGCTGTCTGCCTCACCGCTGCGGCTGATGCCTGCGCTTTGCTGAAATTCTTTGAGTGCTTTTGCTGTTTTTGTGCAGTATATACCGCTGATTTTTCCGCTGAAAAATCCTTTTTCATAAAGACTCTGCTGAATCGCCGCAACTCTTTCGCCGCTGCTGCCCATATGCATTGCGTTGGCGGTAGAGGCGGAAATCAGAATAAGCAGAGCAAGGTCGGCGGCAAGAAGCATAACAAGCTGCCATAATTTTTTGCTGTTTTGTGTCATTATTCTTCACCCGCAGATTATTTTTTCTTTTTAAATATTAATTATGAGCTGTAAATTTCTGTAACACAAAAATCAGGAAAAAGTTATTTTTCTCAATTGGATTTATAGCAAAAAGCACAATATCTTGTTTTTTTTGGCTTATTTCGTCACTATTAACAAAAAATAAAAGGTGTTTTGGTAAAATTGTTGTTGACAAAATTCAAAAATTAGCTTATTATATTAGTTAAGATGATTTTCAGAGGTAATCTAATGTGCGAAAAAAGCAAAATAACCCTTACCGATGATGAACTCGTGTTCCGCGCGGCAAACGGCGATGATGCGGCAATGGCGCTGCTGATTGCAACGGTAACTCCCATTGCAAGGGCAAAGGCATCGGGCTTTGCAAGCGCAAGGGTTTCGGGCGATGACCTTGTTCAGGAGGGGATGCTCGGCTTTCTTGATGCACTCAAAACATACGATGCCTCAAAAGGTTCGCCGTTCAAGGCGTATGCAGAGGTTTGCATAAACAACAGAATTGTTTCCGCAGTCAGGACAAGCTTCAACAATAAGAATGCCGCCCTTTCGGGTGCGTTGCCCTATGAGCCTGAAAAGCTTGATGGGGCGGACAGCAGCGCAGACCCTGCCAACATAGTTTCCGAAAAAGAAGATTCGGAGCATCTTGAAAATATGCTCAGCAAAGGTCTTTCCGACTTTGAAAAGCAGGTTGTTGACCTGCGGCTGATGGATATGAGCTATTCCGAAATTGCGGAAAAGCTTGGCTGCACGGAAAAGGCAATTGACAATGCCTTGCAGCGTATACGCAAAAAAATGCGTGTTTTTTTCAGTTTATAATACTCCTTATGGAGTATATATGCCCCCGGTAGCTTAATACAGAAGAGCGTTGTTTATTCACAAAGGCGGCGGTGCGAATCCGTCCAAGGGCAAATAAAATATTTTTTTCAAGCGAGGTTAAAAACAATGTACGAAGACAAGACCCTTATCTGTAAGGAATGCGGCAATGAATTTACTTTCACTGCAGGCGAACAGGAATTTTATGCTGAAAAAGGCTTTGTAAATGAGCCCCAGCGCTGCAAGGACTGCCGTGCCGCACGCAAGAATGCTGCCCGTGGCGAACGTGAATATTTTGAGACAACATGCATGGATTGCGGTGGTGTTGCAAGAGTTCCCTTCAAGCCCCGTGATGACAAGGGCGTTCGTTGCAGCGAATGCTATGCAAAGCTCAGAGAGAGCCAGGAATAATATTTTTGGTTTATAATTATGCGTAAAAAGACCCCTTCGGATAACTCCGAGGGGGTTTAAATTTGTTTGCGGCGAGTTGAGAATTATACAGATATATTCAACATTCGGATTATTGAATTGAATGTTCACGGGCTGTATAATATAAGCGTAAAAATTAAAAAGGGGAAATGATATGGCGATTAACATTGAAAAGGTCGGGCGGCAGATTGCCGCATTAAGAAAAGCGAAAGGGCTTACGCAAGCGCAGCTTGGCGAGAGGGTGAATGTATCATTTCAGGCTGTCAGCAAATGGGAGAGGGGAGAAACTCTGCCCGATTCAGGGATACTTGTTGACCTTGCGGCGGTGCTTGAAACCTCTGTGGATACCATTCTGACGGGCGGCGAAAAAGCCGTTAATTACAGAGGCAAAATAACCGTTGCCGATATGCGTGAGGGGATTGCCTGCCTTGAAAATTGCGGCAGACTTCTCGGCAAGGATAACCTGATTTACCGCAGCGCCGTTGAGGGGATAAACGAAAGAATGGACACCGATATTGAGCAGGCGTTTACGGATGAAAGGATTTTTGAATGTTTTGTTGCCGAGGCGATAATTCAGAATCTTAAGGCAGGGTCATATATTGACCTTACGGATGTGAAAAACAGCTTTAAGTATGAAAAATTCCGCAATATTGTTCTGGAGTATGCGGATAAATACGGAGTAAAATAAAATGGGGGCTGTCTCACTAAGCGAAGTTTCTTCATCTTATTGAGACAGTCCCTTAAGCTTATTTTCCATAAATGAGCTTTGAGCCGAATTTAACCTTGAATTTCGGCTTTTTTTCGGGGCTTTCGATGCGGATTTCGCCGTATTTGAAAGCCTTTTTCAATATTGCGCTCATTTCCTTGTTTTCGGTAAAATTCTTTGTTGCAAGGGGCTTTGACCATTTTTCGCCTATTTCATCATAGCTGTCAGCGGCAAGGTCAGCCGCGGGAATATCGCCCGAATAAAGATAATTGCACTTGAAGCCCGATCCTTTGAAATCGCCCGTAAGCCACGAAATTCCGTTGTCGTTCATTGCGGCGAGCGAGGATTCAAGATTTTCGTCTGCCCTGAGTTTGCAGATTATAAAAGGAATTCCGTTGCCGCCGAATCGGTGGATGCCGTTGAGGAGCGACTGAATTTCATAGGTGGTGTGGAAATGGGAATATATTCCGTATGCAATGTTGCCGTCGCTTATTTTCTCGGGTACGGGCAAGGTGTCGGGAGCGCCTGCCGCCTCAAGAATTATGATGTGCTTTTCATCAACATTGCGGATTGCTTTAATAAGCCTTCTGTAGAATTTGTGCAGGGTATCGACGCTTTCCGCCCAATCAACCATACGGTTGAGAGGTCTGTTGAGCAGGTCGTATGCCGCAACTGCAGGCTCATCCTTGTAATGCGCGGCAATCTGAGTCCAGAGTCTGACGGTTGCGTTCCTTGCCTCAAAGCCGTCCTTTGATGAGCTGAAAAGCACGCTTTCTTCATCCTTACAGCAGGCGGAATCCGTATTCTGAAAACCGGGTGCGGAATGCAGGTCGAGAACAACATAAAGCCCGGCTTTTCTGCATTTTTCAACTATAAAATCGAGGCGTTCAAAGTCGATATCGTCTTTGCAGCTGTCCTTGCTCAGAAGAAAACGGCTGCGCAAAGGAATTCTTACGCAATTTGCGCCGAGCTTTGCGATTTTTTTGATGTCCGATGCGGATATGAGACCCTCGTTATATTTTTGGGCAAGCTGTCTTGCGCCGTATCTGCCGAATCGGCTTTCAAGCGCGGCAAAAACATCGGCAGTACCCGAATTTTCGTCAAGGTCATCTTTTTTAAACCAGAAAAAGTCATCGTTAAGATTGACGCCTTTAAGCGCAGTTATTGCGCCGCATTCGGAAATGAATGTGCCGTTTTCCGCGCGGAGAAAATCCTTGTCGGTTATGGGCTGTTTTGCCGTTGCCCTGACAAAGCCGTAAACGGCAGGCATCGCAGCCGCCGCCGCACCTGCGGCACAGCCTGCAATCATAATTTTTTCGTTATCCGTCATTTATGCTCCTCCTCTCGTGTTTTCGGGAGAGAAAAATAATAAAACAAACAAAAATCAGCGCCGCCGCTGCGCCCGAGCAGTCAACCAGCCAATCAAAAAAGCGGCAGGCACGCCCGTCAACAAAAACCTGGTGTATTTCATCCGTAATTGCGTATGCGGCGGTAACTGTAAATGCAGTAAAGGGTCGGAATTTTGCGCAGGTGCTGTAAAGTGCGTTGAAAACAAGCACCGAAAGCCCTGCAAATTCAAGAAAATGTGCGGCTTTACGCACGATAAAGCTGCCGAACGGAAGCTGTAAAAGGAAGGCGAATCTGTCGCTTACTGTCTGGGAGAGGGTTGCGGGCTGAGAGGAAAAATAAAATATAACTCCCATACACACGGCAACCGCAATCCAGCAAAGAACGGTCACGGTTTTCTTTTTCATCAGTCAAACCTCTTTACGCCGATGAAAGAAACCGTGCTTTCGGACTTGCCTACGGCTATGCCCTCGATTTCCTCGTGAACAACAAAACGGCTTGAGCGGCAATAAAGGGGGTAGCAATAGCCCTGCTGAAGAATGTGGCTTTCCGCCGTGAAACAGCCGCCGAGCAAATCGTTTTCTTCCTCAACCGTCAGCAGTCTGTCAATAATTTTGTTGTATTCGTCGGAGGAAAAGCGCATTGCACTTCCGCTTCGGAGAGATGCAAGGAAATCAACAGCGTTGTCGTATTCGGCTTCGATGCCTGCAAGGGCAATCTGAAAATCACCCGAATCAACGGCAGACTGAATTTCCTCGGGGGTCTTTGTTTCTATGGTAATACCGAGGCTGATTCCGAGAGTCTGCTGCCATATCTGAAGTTGGCGGCGCACGGAATTGTCAAGCCATTCGGGGCAAAGCACCTTAAGCTCAATTCTGTCCTTTTCCAGCTCGGCAAGGGCGTTGCGCCAATAACCCTGAGCGGCGGCGGAATTGCTTGTGATATGAGGTGTCTGAGCGCCGACGGAGTCGCGGTAGTTTCCGCTGCCTGCGGAGCAGTTTTGCGGCACGAATCCGCTCATGGGAACAGCGCCGTTGACCTCGGTTGAAAACAGGCTTCTGTCAATCGAATTGCAAAGCGCAAGTCTTACGTTTGTATTTTTGAGATAAGAATCATTGCAATTGAAAATAAAACCGAAAACGGAGTTTTTATTTTCTCTTACAAGTGCGGAATTTTCGGGCAGAGCGCAGTCGGGAGGCAGCATTGCCGCCGAGAGAGATGCGTTGGATATTCTGCCGGGTGCCGTTTTCAAATCAAACTTGAAATCAAAGTTGACGGAGCTTGGCGAAACCTCCTGCGAGCCTGAATAATATTTGTTTTTTCTGATTGAAAGGGAATCGTCCTTGCTCCACGCGCTGACATAAAAAGGTCCGTTGCAAAGAATGTGCTTGTGAGTAAGACCGTATCTGCCGTTCATTGCGCCGAAAAATTCTTCGTTGCAGGGCATAAATACGCTTTCCGTGAGCCTTTCAAGAAGGTCGGGGCAAGGCTCGGTAAGCCTTATAACAAGTGTATAATCCTGCGGAGCGGTAACGCCGAGAGTTGACGGGTCAGCTTTGCCCGAGCGTATGTCGGCGGCATTTTCAATAATGAAAAGGCGGTGAGCCGAGGGTGAGCCTGTGTCGGGCGAAACAGCCCTCTGCATAGCAAACACAAAATCCTTTGCGGTTACCTTTTCGGTTGAAAATTTGTTGTAAAATTCTTCGCCGAATTCGCTTTTCAGCACGGAGGGGCAGTACCATTCCGTGCCTTGCTTGAGGGTGAAGGTGTAGGTCAGCCCGTCAGGGGAAACCGTCCAGCTTTCGGCAAGACCGGGAGTAATTTCGCCGTCTGCAGAAAGGCGCACAAGCCCCTCAAAGGTGTTGTTGATAATTATGTGAGCGCCCGTATCCGTTGCATACTGCGGGTCAAGGGTTGAGGGCGATGCGCTCAGGCTGTATGAAATTGCCTTGTTGTCGCCACCCGAGCAGGAGCTGAGGGTAAAAAGCAGGGCAACGATGACTAAAACAGAAAGAAAACGCCTCATTTGTTTTCCTCCATCCATTTTGCAAGCTGGTCGGCAAGGGGATTGCTTGATGATTTTTGCTTTGATTGCTGCTGCATATACTTTGCAACATCCCTTTTGCCTGCGCCTGCACTTTCTTTTCTCTTTTCAAAATCCGTAAGCTTTTCTCTGTAGCCGCAAACGCAGAAGAAGGCTTTTTTATCGCCCTCGCCGCGCATTTCCAGCTTTTTATGACATTCGGGGCAGCGTGCGTTTGTGATAACGGAAATGCTTTTGCGATAGCCGCATTCCCTGTCCTGACAAACAAGCATTTTGCCCTTTTTGCCGTTGACCTCGAGCAGGTATTTGCCGCATTCGGGGCAAGGCTCACGGGTCATATTATCGTGCTTATATTTGACATCCGCAGATTTTACGGAATTGACAAGCGAGCTTGCGTATTCACGCATTTCTTCAATGAATTTTTTGCTGTCTGCGCCGCCTTTTGCGATAAGTGAAAGCCTCTGCTCCCATCTTGCGGTAAGTTCGGCGGATTTGAGGTCGGGCGGAACGATTTCGATAAGCTGTTTGCCCTTTGAGGTGGGGAAAATCTCCTTGCCTCTGCGCTCAACGCAGAAGGAGTCAAACAGTTTTTCGATTATATCGGCTCTTGTGGCGGGTGTACCCAGACCGCCTGCGGTTTTGAGTGCATCCCTGAGCGAGCCGTCATCAACCTGACCCGTGGGGTTTTCCATTGCGGAAAGCAGGGTGGCTTCGGTGTATCTTGAGGGAGGTGCGGTTTTGCCTGCAACAAGGCGCACATTGTTGACATTCACGCCTGCACCCTGAACAAGGGGCGGCAATGTCTGCGATGAAATATCATCATCGGCATCGTCATCCTCGGCGAGCGACGAATCGTAAAGAGCCTTCCAGCCTGCGGATTTGACAGCCTGACCCTTGGTGTAGAATTTATGCTTGCCGACGGTAACCGTAACCTGCATTTCGTCATACTCAAACGGTGCGCTTAAAACCGCAAGGAAACGGCGCACAACAAGGTCATAGATATGACGCTCTTCCCTTGAAAGCTTGTTGAGGTCAACATATTGCTCGGTGGGAATAATTGCGTGGTGGTCGGTGACCTTGGCATCGTTTACGATATATTTTGTCTGAATCGGCTTTGAACGCAGAACGGCATTTGCCGCGTCTTTATACGGACCGATTGCAATTGCCCTGAGTCTTTCGGGCAGGGTTGCGGCAACATCCTTTGTGATGTATCGTGAATCCGTTCTGGGATAAGTCAGCAGCTTGTGGGTTTCATAAAGACTCTGCATAAGCGAAAGAGTCTGCTTTGCGGAGTAGCCGTATTTTTTGTTGGCATCCCGCTGAAGCTCTGTGAGGTCATATGCGGCAGGGGGAGCCTTGAAGCGGTAAACCTTTTTGACCTCGGAAACAATTCCGCGCTTGCCCTTTGCGGCATCCGCAACCGCCTGCGCCGCGGCGGCATCAAAAAATCTTGCCTGATTGCGGCTGTCTTTATATATGGCTGAAAAACCGTCAAAATCCGCCTTGACGGTGAAATAATCCTTTGACCTGAATTTCAGAATTTCTTCTTCACGCTTGACAATCATCGCAAGGGTGGGGGTCTGCACTCTGCCTGCGGAAAGCTGAGCGTTATGCTTGCAGGTGAGAGCGCGGCTGACATTGAGTCCGATGAGCCAGTCAGCCTCTGCTCTGCATTGAGCGCTGCGATAAAGATTATCGTACTGCGAGGCAGGCTTGAGTGCGGCAAAGCCTTCGCGGATTGCTTTGTCCGTTTGCGATGAAATCCAGAGGCGGAGCATAGGCTTTTTGCAGTTTGCCTTCTGAATTATCCAGCGTGCAACAAGCTCGCCTTCACGCCCCGCATCGGTTGCGATAACGACCTTATCAACCTCATTACTTCCGAGCAGAGAGCTTACAGCCTTGAACTGCTTTGAGGTCTGCCCGATAACAACAAGCTTCATATACTTTGGCAGCATAGGCAAATCGTCCATACGCCAGGTTTTGTATTTGTTGTCGTAGGCTTCGGGGTCGGCAAGGGTAACAAGGTGACCCAAAGCCCAGGTGATTATATATTTATCGCCGATTATGCAGCCGTTGCCGTTCTTTTTGCAGCCCAGAACACGGGCAATGTCCCTTGCAACGGAGGGCTTTTCGGTTAAAACAAGCGTTTTAGCCAAAATCATCAGCTTCCTTTCTCTTTACATTAATCCATATTATATGATAACAAAAAGAATATAATTCTATTTTCTATAAAAGAATTATAATAAATTTAATATATATGAAATAAAAATAAAAAAGGGCAGCCGAAGCTGCCCGTGGAGAGCGAATCAATATCCCCTGCATTTTTTGATTATTTTCTTTATGATGAGAATTGCAACGAATATTGCGGCGCCCAGCGGAATGATAACGGGCAGACCGCCGATAACGGTAACAACAAGCTCTTTCAGCCAGTCAACAAGGTTGTCGAGGTTGCTCAGGAAGCGGTTTTTGATGCGTGTCCAGAGTGTAGGCTGTGCCTCGGTAACGCGCTCAACCTCGTTTATGCGCAGGGTTACGGTGCTGTAGCTGACTCTGTTTTCAAGCACCTTGAGCTGTGAGGTGTAGGTTTCAATCTGATAATTGACCTCGGAGAGTCTTTCCTGAATTGCAAGCACATTTTCAAGGGATTCTGCCTTTTCGAGCAGACCCGTAAGGGTGGCTTTTTCTGTTTTGTAAGCCTCAATTCTGCTCTCAAGGTCAACATATTCAAGGGTTACATTCTGCTGATTTTCTGTTTTGGAAATGATAGTGCCTTTTTCGCCCGATGCGCTGATGAATGCATCGAGATTTGAGGCAGGAATACGCACGGTAAAGGTTGCATAACGGTTGGAATAGGAGGTGCTTCCGAGATTTGCAGTTGAGGTTTCAACATAGCCTCCCGATGCGCTGACGCTTGCCGCAAGGGCGGCGATATACGCCTCGTATTCCTTGGTTTCAACGGAAAGCTCAACGGTTTTGATTATTTTTTCGTCCTGCGTTTTCTGTGCAGGTGATTCGCCTGCGCCCGAGGCATCGGCAGAGTAAGAATATTTTTCCGCCACATCGTCTGTTGCAACAAACATATCGGCGCTCTGGTTGGATGCCGTGATTTCGCCTGCGGCTTTGTCTGCCGTTGAACTGCATGCGACAAAGGAAACGGCAATTATCGCGCAAAGAAGAATTGCAAATATTTTTTTCATTTTTAACATCACCTTTCGTTTGAAATGTTATAGTTGATTTGCAAAAATGTAAAATTTCTTTAAAACTCTTGACTTTTTTCTGAAAATATGCCACAAATAATATGTAAACATTAATACATAGGAGGAAATTTCCGTGAAAAAGATAATAGCACTTTTACTTATCCTTGTCACCTTCGTTTCTCTCGCAGCCTGCAAGGTTAATACTTCAAATCAGGAAACTGAGCCGTTCTCACCCGATGATTTTCAGTCTCAGCTTGATGCTCAGGAGTCTGAAAGACAGGCTGAAATTGAAGCATCAATTCAGGAGGTATCCGAAATTCAGAAAGAAATCGACCAATACATTGCCAAGGTAGGCAAAACCAAGAAAAACAAGGAACTTGTTCTGAAGGTTGATTCGCCTCTCGGCAGAAAATACCAGAAATATGTATTTGATAAAAAAGGAAATATCGATTACAGATTGGATTACCTCTTTTTTGATTCTGAAGAAAACTACGAGGCGACCATTGCCGAAGCAAAAAATGCAGTTAACAAAAAGGTTGTTGAAAAGGACAAAGATATGAATCTGGTAGTTCTTAAGTTCCCTGACATAACCCCGTCTACATATGATGAACTTTATGAAGTGTACAGCAGGCAAGCGGTTATTGATCTCGGATATTCCATTGTTGAATAATTCAGCTTACCGCCGCCCCCATAAGGGGCGGTTTTTTATTTGCGGTAAATGCTGTCAACAAGCTCTTTGTCAAAGGTGTAGATTGCGTCAGAATCAAAGCTTTTGCCCGTTCTTGCGGCAAAGCCGATGTTTGAGTGGTCAAAATCCTCTTTTGAAACATTGAAACGGATAACAAACTGCATAATTGCCATTCCGTCATCGGCGGAAATTTCCGCAAGCCAGCCTGCTAAATCTTCATCACCCGAAAGATAGAGGAATTCGGAAGGTATAAGGGCGTAAAGCTCATTGAATTCTTCTGCCTCAAATGCGGTTAAATCGATGAATTCGCAGATATTCTGAAATGCGTTATCTCCCGAGCCGCTTGCTGACGAATTGTAATAAATATCCTCGTCGGCAATGTAGTAATAATCCTCTGCAGGGTTTTGTTTTGCATTTTCCGCAACCGCATTGTCAGCCTCTTTTGCCCTGAAAAGAAAGCCGGGAGAGGCAATAACAACAATGATTATTGCGGCGGCCGCGGCGGCAATAAGCGGTTTATAATTGAATTTTCTCTTTTTCCCTTTGCAGCTATTGATAATCTGCTCCGTTTGCTCATTTGTCAAGGCTATTTCTTCAACAGCAGGCTTGATTTTGCTGAAATCCATTGTTATATCGCCTCCTTTTCGTAAATTTCACGCAGTTTTTCTCTGCCTCTTTGCAGGCGCTTGCGTACGGCGGCTGAGGATATGCCCAGTATATCCGATATTTCCTGCGTGCCGTAGCCCTCAACATAGTGCAGGTGAATGACTGCTCTGTATTTTTCTTCCAGCATCATAAGCATACCGAGGATTTGCGCATTATCCTCGCTCGTGCTTAAATTGCGGATTTCGTCAAGGCTGATATAAGAGGAGTGCCTGCGGTATCGCAGCATATCCTTGCATATGTTGCTTGCAACGCGGATAAGCCACGCCTTTTCATGCTCGGAATTCTTGAAGTCGGGAGCTTTTGTTATGTATCGCAGGAAACATTCCTGCACGGCATCCTGAGCATCCTCCCGATTCTGCAGCATAACCGTACACAGTCGGTAAAGGCTGTTGCCGTATTCCTCAACGGCGCGCCGCACATCGGGCGGAAATTTTATTTTTTCTGCGGACAAGCTACCGCCTCCTCTCATAAAGGTAATGAATTAACCGTAAAAACGAGAATCACCTTTGCCTTTCATAACATAAACGAAGCAGAAAGGCAAAAGGTGACAAAGAATTTTTATTTCTGATAAACTTTTATAATTTCGCCGACATACATTTTGTGATAATCCTTGTTGGCATAGTTATTTTCGATTGAATTATCAATAAAACCTGAAGGGTCAAAGAATTGAGCAGCCATTTTGCGGCACACAAGGGTATATTCCGCCTGCTCAAAGGTTACGCCGCCGTCGGTGAAAACGGGTGTAAGACCGCAGACAGCCGCCTTATCGATGTCTCTGCCGCTTTTTGAGCCGCAGATTTTGAGTGCATCTTTATATTCGGCACCGTAGAAGGAAAGGGTAAAAATATCTTCCTTTTCGGTGAATTCATAGGTGTATCTCTGAGGGCGGATGAAAACAAATGCTGCATCCTTGCCCCATATTTCACCCAATGCGCCCCAGCTGACGGTCATTGTGTTGAATCCGTTTTCGTTGCCTGCGGTAACGAGTCCCCAACCGTCGGAAATAAGCTCAACGGGGCTTTTTTTAATATCTCTGATGTTGATTTCTTTCATAATTATGCGCCTCCTGAAAGTAAGTATATCACACATTATTCAAAATGAAAAGTGATGTTAATATTAATAATATGTAAAAATTTCTTTATTTATTGAAATTTCAAAAAAATAATGATAAAATAACTAACTGTACAGAAATCAGAAGGAGGATAAGCGTTTGGATAAGGAAAATTTGAACGGTGTTCCCGAAGAAGAAATCGAGCAGGAAACTGCCGAAGAAGTTGCAGATGAAATTGCCGAGGAAATCGCAGATGAAGTGACCGATGAGGCGGAGGAAGCCGCCGAAGAAGAAAATGAGCCTGCAGAAATCTGCCCCGTATGCGGCGAAAGAGAGGTTACTGAAGACGGTAACTACTGCGTCGAATGCGAAAAGAAAATGATTAAGAGAAGGATTCCTTTCCTTGCGTGGATTGCAGGTCTGGCTTCCCTCGGATTCGGTGTTTTTGCGTTTGTGATTGTTCTGCTTTCGAGCGCACCCTCTCTGCAGGTTATAAAAGGCGATTCATACGCAATGGAAAAGAATTGGTACGGCGCATACACCGCATATGCGGATGTGCAGACAATGGCTGACGAAATCAATACAATTATCGGCAAGGAGTCGCAGTATACAAAGGTCGGTATGGGCGTCAACAAGCGCATTATCAACGCTGTTGCAAATTACAGCAGCCCCATTGATGCATATTATGTTGCTCAGCAGGTTATCACAACCGCTAATGTTGACGAACTGGGATTTATGAAAAAATACAAGGCTGTATGCGATGAGCATGACGCAACCTTTGATCAGATTGAGGAAACCCTCAACAAGGCATATGACGAAAATCCCGATGCGGATGCAATTTATGCCGAGCTTGACACATTCAAGAGCAAGGAAGGCGTAACAGCCCTCTATGTTGATTTCTATAAGTTTGCGGTTGCGGATTTGCTTGAATCCGACCTTGAAACTCAGATTTCATTCCTCAAAGATCTCGAAAAAGAGTGCCTTGCAACGGGTAAGGATTACAATTGGCTCTATTGCCAGCCTATGGCGGAAACTCTTTGTGCCGCAGACAGAGGCGAAGAGGCAATCAAATATATTGACCTCATAATCGAAAATGACACCTCAAAGTATGATGCATATGCACTTAAGATGGATGTTCAGCTTGATTCGGGCGATAAGGATGCCGCAAGCAAAACTCTTGCAGAGTTCAAGGTTAATAATGAAGAAATGGAAACTGCATATCTGCTTGAGATTGAGTTCCTTCGCAGAACGGGCGAGCGGGAAAAGGCAAAGACCCTTTGCCTTGAGGCTCTTGAGGTTTATGAATCGATTCCCGAACTCAGCCGTCAGCTTGCGCTTATCTATATGGCAAACGGCGATTACTACGATGCTTTTGACTCGATGATGCTTGCTTATAACTATGCATACTATATCTATCAGTCAACCTATGACACAAGCACCCTTGACGACCCCGCATTCTATAATTCCCTTTACCTGAGCGCATATCTTCTCAAGAACAGCGATCAGATGGAGGAGGATTATGCAGAACAGGTTGAAGAAATTCTCGGTCAGTTTGATGAGGATGTGCTTGAGGATGTTACAAAAGAAATCATCGCAGGCACAAAGACCGTTGCGGAAGTTCTTACGGAAGGAGAGTGTGATTTAGCATGACAGTTCTTTATATAATTTCAAAAATTCTCACATTCCCCGGAGCGTTCATTAAGGGCTTCTGGGAGCAGCTTACCTGCAAGATTCTCGGTCTGCCCGTTGAAGTTCCCGGCTATCTCAGGCTCGACGAAGCCTGCGGTCACGTTGAACATTCACTTGCAGTAAAATGCGGCTCGGCATATCTTATGGCAACGGGTCCTGCGTTTATGAATTTCAGCTCGGGTATCTGGATTTTCCTTGCAGGCTTTGTGAATCTGCGCTATATGGGCATTACCCCTTATGACTCGGTCAGCCTTTTTGCGCTTTATGTTGCTATGACCTATGTGGGCGTTTCGATGCTCTGCAATGTGTTCCCCCTTGTTGAGGATGTAATGAATCTTCACGATTTGCTTTATCGCCAGAAAAAAGGCAACGCACTCGGCAGAATTCTTGCGTATATCCCCACAAAGATTGCCTACGCAGGCGCGTTTGCGGAAAAACACTGCATAACATTCCTTTTCTGGATTGTTGTTCTTGTTGTAGGTTTTGTTTTCTGAATATAAAAATGACAGGCTTGTGGTTTCACAAGCCTGTTTTTTGTGCAGATGAGCGGAAGGATTTGCAGAAAGAAGATGAAAAGCGAAGCTTCGTTTTGTCTCCCCTTGTCAGGGGAGAGAAAATCCGAACATTGTATAAACAAAAAACTCCGATGAAAAATCATCGGAGATGGCACCCCCTGCGGGAATCGAACCCACAACTGACCCTTAGGAGTTTGTCCCAAGAGGTGTTATTTTGTTCACTTTTTGTCTCTTAAAAAACCTCACAAACCCTTATTTTACTAGGGTTAGCGGGTGTTGTGGTGTTAACGGAGTCACTCTCGGTTTTCTCTGATATTTAGCAGTTTTGATAATGAAAATTAGCAGAATATTAGCAAGTGAGCGACAAACAGGCGAATGATGGTGTGTTAATTTTGTCACTTTAAGACCTTTTTCTTTAATGCAAGTATTATGTATCCTTCTCAATGCAAAACAGGAGTTGTATTTTTTGTTTTTTATGTTAGAATAGTTTCAGTAATTATATAATCGTAAAAGATTCTGAACAATGGAGATTTATTTATGGCGAACGCCTTATTTGTTGATACTATGATAGGCACCGTCGGTGACGGGCAGATTGAAAAATCCCATGGCGGAGGAAAAACCTATCCGGGCGCCTGTGTACCCGGAGGAATGGTTCAGCTTTCACCGGATACCGTCAGCGGCGGTGATAACGGCAGCGGTTATAACTACTGCCATAATACAATCGAGGGTTTCAGTTTCAATCATATGAGCGGTATTGGCTGGTATGGTGATCTGGGAAATCTTCAGGTAATGCCTGTAACGGAAGATACTGATCTGCGAAGCGGAAGCAACGAAGAATTGCCGTTTACAAAAGGCACAACCGGCTGGAAATCGGAATTTTCTCACGAAAATGAAAAAAGCCGTGCAGGATATTATTCTGTTATGCTGGACAGATATAATGTTCTTGCTGAATGTACAGCATCGGAGCATACAGGATGTCTGAAATTTACATATCCTGCCGATTCCGAAAAAAAGATTATCATTAATTTCAGCAGAAGAATCGGCGGAAAGGCGGATTGTCAGAAAGTTGAAATCATAAATGACAGAAAAATTGAAGGGCATATCAAATGCACCCCTGCAGGCGGCGGCTTCGGTCACGGTGACGGCAAGATTTTTTATGACATGTATTTCGTTATGGAATTTTCGCACCCGTTCATAAACAAAAGATTCTTTGAAAGCGAAGAATTCACCGATGCAACAGAGAGTGATGACCTTGGTGTTTTTCTTGATTTTTCAAAAGAAATCACAGAACCCCTGACAATAAAATGTGCAATCTCTTATGTTGATATAGAGGGTGCAAGAAAGAATTTTTCCGCAGAATGCGAAAACACGGATTTTGATGCTATGGCAGAAAACGCTCTTGCAAAATGGGAAGACGTATTCTCTTGTATAAACGTTTCGGGTACGGACGAAACCAACATGAAGCTTTTTTATACGTGTCTGTACCACGTGCTTCTTGACCCCCGTACAATGGCTGACACGGACGGCAGATATAAAATAAACTATCAGATATTTGAGAACACCGATTATAAACAAAGAACCGTGTTCAGCGGTTGGGATGTTTACAGAAGTGAGTTTCCTCTTCTGAGCATCATCCGTCCCGATATGGTCCGTGATGAAATCAATTCCCTGCTTAAAATTGCAGAGCTCAATAACTCCTCGTTCCCCCGTTGGGAGCTTATGGGCATCAATGCGGGCTGTATGGTCGGAGACCCCGGTCTTATCGTTCTTGCCGATGCTGTTATAAAAGGAATTCTTCCTTATGATACCAAAAAGGCATACGAAATATCAAAAGCCTCAAGCATTTGCCTGAAAGAGCTCGGTGGGAAAGAATTCAGGTCAATCAGACCCGATTGCAAGACATATCTTGATGATTGCTATGTGCCCGAAAAACTGAGCGATACTCTTGAATATCTGCTGGCAGATTTCACTATGGCTAAATTTGCCGAATATTCAGGCAAAACAGAAGATGCAAAGTTTTTTGCCGGGAGAGCAGACCGCTACGGAGAAAACTACAATGAAGCCCTGCAGTTTCTGGCACCCCGTAAAGAAAACGGCGAATTTGTTTTTGAAGAAGACAGATATGATGACGACGGAACTGTTGAAAGTAATATTTTCCAGCAGTCATGGTTTGTGCCTTATGATGTAAAAGGTCTGAGTCGTCTTTTCGGAGAAGAAAGAACTGTTGAACTTCTCGAAGAATTCTTCGAAAGAGCCGATCTGAAAATTTTATGGAACGACGATTACAACCATTCTAACGAGCCTTGCCACAACATAACTCACTATTTCAGCATTCTCGGTCTTCCTGAAAGAACGCAGTACTGGACAAGACGTGTTCAGAAAGAAGCTTATCGTACGGGTGCATACGGATTTTGCGGTAATGAAGACGTAGGACAGCTTTCAGCATGGTACGTACTTTCTGCGTTGGGGTTTGCTCAGGTATGCCCTGCCGATCCGAAATATTACCTGAATACACCGCTTTTCAAAGAGGCTGAAATCAGACTGGATAAAAACTTCCATTCCTGCAAGATTTCAGATACACTTAAAATACGATGCGACAAGAATCCGCTTGAATTCCTCTATATTAAATCCGTTAAACTCAACGGAACAGAGATTGAGAAAAACTATCTGACCTATGAGGAAATCACAAATGGAGGAGAGCTTGTTTTTGAGCTTAAATAAAACCAGCCGAAAAACCTTGAAAAATAAAGGTTTTTCGGCTTTTTAAGATTGGCACCCCCTGCGAGAATCGAACTCACATCTAATCCTTAGGAGGGGTCAATGTATATTACGAGCAAAGCGAGTAACAAGGTTCTCGAACACATTGTGTTCGAGGTTCTTATATCCATTAACAAAAAACTCCGATGAAAAAATCATCGGAGATGGCACCCCCTGCGGGAATCGAACCCACAACTGACCCTTAGGAGGGGCCTGTTATATCCATTTAACTAAGGAGGCGTATACTTATTAACTAAGCAAGCAGATATTCAATTTCTTCAGCCTACACATTCTACCAAAAACTCATTGTAAAGTCAAGCCGAAAAAATCCCGATAATCCCATATATATTCGGCATTTTGCCGATAAATAATACTTGAAATATTTGACATAATATTATAAAATAAATAATTGGTAAAGTATGTTCCTACAAAATTTTTGAAAGGATTGAAAAAAATGAGCTTACTTAACAAAAAAACAGTTGACGACATCAATGCAAAGGGCAAGAAGGTGCTTGTTCGCTGCGACTTTAACGTTCCCCTCAAGGAAGGCGTTATCACAGACGAAAACAGAATCAACGCTGCTCTTCCCACCATTCAGAAACTTATAAATGACGGTGCAAAGGTTATCCTTTGCTCACATCTCGGCAAGCCCAAGAACGGCCCCGAAGCAAAGTTCTCCCTTGCACCCGTTGCAAAGAGACTCAGCGAAAAGCTCGGCAAGGAAGTTGTTTTTGCAGCTGACGATACAGTAGTCGGCGAAAACGCAAAAGCAGCCGTTGCAGCTATGAACGACGGCGATGTTGTTCTCCTCGAGAACACCCGTTTCCGTGCAGAAGAAACAAAGAACGGCGAAGCATTCTCAAAGGATCTTGCAAGCCTTTGCGAAATGTATGTAAACGATGCATTCGGCGCAGCACACAGAGCGCATTGCTCAACAGTTGGCGTAACAGCTTATGTTGAAGAAGCAGCAGTAGGTTACCTTATGGGCAAAGAGCTTAAGTACCTCGGCAATGCTGTTGAAGATCCCGAAAGACCCTTCGTTACAATCCTCGGCGGTGCAAAGGTTGCAGATAAGCTCAATGTTATCGAAAACCTCCTCAACAAGGCTGACACACTCATCATCGGCGGCGGTATGGCTTATACATTCCTCGCAGCACAGGGCTACGGCGTAGGCAAGTCACTCCTTGACGAAACAAAGATTGACTACTGCAAGGATATGCTCGCAAAGGCAGAGGAAAAGGGCGTTAAGATTCTTCTTCCCGTTGATGTTGTAACAGCAGACGGTTTCCCCAACCCCATCGATGCTCCCATCGCAACAGAAGTTTTCGCAGCAGATGCAATTCCCGCTGACAAGGAAGGTCTTGACATCGGTCCCAAGACTGCAGAGCTTTATGCAGCAGCTGTAAAGAGCGCAAAGACAGTTGTATGGAACGGCCCCATGGGCGTTTTCGAGAATCCCACTCTTGCAGCAGGCACAATCGCAGTTGCAAAGTCACTTGCTGAAACAGATGCAGTAACAATCATCGGCGGCGGCGACTCAGCAGCAGCTGTTAACACTCTCGGCTTCGGCGACAAGATGACTCACATCTCAACAGGCGGCGGCGCATCACTCGAATTCCTCGAGGGTAAGGCTCTCCCCGGCATCGAAGCAGTAAACGATAAATAATTTTTGCGGTCTTTGACTTTCTCGCTCGATCACGTATCCCGATACGCTACGCTCGTTGCGAAAGCCAAATCTCATCAAAAATTTCATTGTCATCTTAAACAGAATTGTAATAATTACAATCGAAAGGATTTTTAGAATGGATAAGTCACTCCGCAGACCTGTTATTGCAGGCAACTGGAAAATGAACAACAATCCCGAGCAGACAAAGGCTCTTATCGAGGCTATGAAGCCCCTCGTTGCAGATGCAGATTGCGATGTTGTTATCTGCGCTCCCTACATCGACCTTTACGCAGCTATGGAAGCAGCAGAAGGCTCAAACATCAAAATCGGTGCTGAAAACTGCCACTGGGCAGAAAAAGGCGCATTCACAGGCGAAGTTTCTGCAGAAATGCTTAAGGCAGCAGGCGTTCCCTATGTTATCATCGGTCACTCAGAGCGCCGTCAGTATTTCGGCGAAACAGACGAAACAGTCCGTGACCGTGTAAGAGCTGCTCTCAACGCAGGTCTCAAGGTTATCCTTTGCGTCGGCGAAGTTCTCAAGGAGAGAGAACTCGGCATCACAGCTGAGGTTGTAAGACTTCAGACAAAGGTTGCTCTTTCAGGCGTTTCAGAGGCTGAGCTTGCAAACATCATCATCGCTTATGAGCCTGTATGGGCTATCGGCACAGGTCTTACCGCTACTCCCGAGCAGGCAAACGAGGTTTGCGCAGTTATCCGCGCTCTTATCGCAGAGCTTTACACAAAGGATGCTGCTGATAAGTTCGTTATCCAGTACGGCGGCTCAATGAACGACGCAAATGCAGCAGAGCTTCTTGCTCAGTATGATGTTGACGGCGGTCTTATCGGCGGCGCATCACTTGTTGCAGAGAAGTTTGCAGCTATCGTTGCAGCGGCTTCAAAATAAGAAACAACCGATTGCAGGGGTCGTATTCCGACCCCTGTATTTGATGAAAGGACGATAAATTATGAGCAAGAAACCCGTTCTTCTTTGCATTATGGACGGCTTCGGCAGAAATGACAGCGATTACGGTAACGCAATCGTTGCCGCAAAAACTCCCTGCCTTGATAAGATTATTGCTGAAAATCCCATGACATATATCGGTGCATCGGGTATGGATGTAGGTCTGCCCGACGGTCAGATGGGTAACAGCGAGGTTGGTCACACAAACATCGGTGCAGGTCGAGTTGTGTATCAGGAGCTTACAAGAATCACAAAGTCAATCAATGACGGCGATTTCTTTGAAAATGAAGCTCTTGTTGGCGCAATGGAAAACTGCAAAAAGAATAATTCCGCACTCCACCTTATGGGTCTGCTTTCAGACGGCGGCGTTCACAGCCACAACACCCACCTCTATGGCATTGTAAGAATGGCGAAGAATATGGGCGTTGAAAAGGTTTTTGTTCATTGCCTTATGGACGGCAGAGATGTTCCTCCCACATCGGGTAAGGATTTTGTTGCTGACCTCTACAAGAATCTTGAGGAAATCGGCGTTGGCAAAATTGCAACAATTATCGGCAGATACTATGCAATGGACAGAGATAACCGCTGGGAGCGCGTTGTCAAGGCATACGATGCAATGACAAAGTGCGAGGGTGTCAAGTTTGATTGCGGCTGTGAAATGATGGCTGAATCATACAAGAACGAGGTTACCGATGAATTCATCGTGCCTGCAGTTGCAAATGATGCACAGCCCGTTTCGGATAACGATTCGGTTGTGTTCTTCAACTTCCGCCCCGACAGAGCAAGAGAAATCACAAGAGCATTCGTTGACGGCGAGTTCAGCGGCTTTGAGCGTGAACAGCTGAAGAATCTCTACTATGTATGTATGACACAGTATGACGCAACAATGCCCAATGTTCAGGTTGCATTCAAGCCCCAGACTCTTGACAATACCTTCGGAGAGTACCTTTCAGCAAAGGGTATGACTCAGCTCAGAATTGCCGAGACAGAGAAGTATGCTCATGTAACATTCTTCTTCAACGGCGGTGTTGAAAAGCAGTATGACGGCGAGGACAGAATTCTTGTCAAGTCACCTGCGGTTGCTACCTATGACCTTCAGCCCGAAATGAGCGCATACGAAGTAACCGACAAGCTTCTCGAGGCTATCGGCACAGATAAATATGATGTTATCATTCTCAACTACGCTAACTGCGATATGGTTGGTCACACAGGTGTGTTCGATGCGGCTGTTGCGGCTGTTGAAGCTGTTGACACCTGCGTTGGCAAAATCTGCGATGCAGTTGCTGCAAAGGACGGCGTAATGCTTATCACCGCTGACCACGGCAACGCTGACAAGATGTATGAGCCTGACGGCTCACCCTTCACCGCCCACACAACAAATCCCGTTCCCTTTGTTGTTGTCGGTCACGACTGCAAGCTTAAGGAAAACGGCGGCAAGCTTTGCGATATCGCTCCCACAATGCTTGACATTATGGGTATTGAGCAGCCTGCACAGATGACAGGTGAAAGCCTTATTGTAAAATAATTTTCCTTGCATAAAAAACAAATCACTCTCCACTCTAAAGAGTAGAGGGTGATTTTTTTATGGCTGTAAAAAGAAGATGTTTTATAAGAACGGTTTCTTATCTGCTTGCGGTTTGCGTTGTGATTGCCGCTACGGGTTATTTTTCGTTCCGTGCAAAGGCTTCGTATGAAGCAACTCTTGAACGGGTGCGCTTTGACGGGTTAAGCTCCCTTTGCGAATATATGCACGAAATCAGCGGAGGGCTGAATCTGCTTTCCGTTTCGGCAGGGGAGTCGGTTGCGGACAGCGCAAGCTATGTGAGCGCAAAAGCTCTGGGTGCGAGGGGAAGCGCCGCCTGCTTTGAGCCTGCGAGGCTTGAAAATATAAATCGCTTTATAGATTATGTCTATGAATTTTCCCAATCCTTTTCGGGTGGAGAAAACGAAAGAAAAAAAGCGGCTGAGCTGTCCGATTATGCCGAGGAGGTGTATTATCACCTGAGCGACCTCTCCGTTGCGGTGATGAACGGCGAATACCGCCTGAGTGAATTTGGCAGTATATACAGCAGGAGCGAGAAGCCGTTTTTTGAATATCACCTTGATTACTCAAACGGCAACGAGGACAGCCTTTTTGCCGTTCAGGCTTCTGCGGCACGGATATCGTCTTTTTTGGCAGACAAAGAAACCCTGACTCTTAATCAGGCGAGAAAAGAGGCGGAAAAGCTGACGGGTATTGCTGCCGTTTTGTGGAGAGAAGGAAACAGCGGAGAGTTTGTCTTTTCTCTTTATTACGGCGATATTGCCGTTGAAATCTGCAGGCAGGGCGGTATGATAATAAGCTGTATCAATCCGTTGCCCTGCGCCGAAAGAGTGCTGGATGAAGAAGATGCGCTTGAAAAGGCAATGGTATTTGCCGAAAAATGCGGCTACGGAAAACTTAAGCCTGCAGAATACGAAACCCGTATTTTTACCGCCGATTTTACTCTTGCGCCTGAAATCAACGGGGTTTTATTGCTCACAAGTGCGGTCAGGGTCAGCGTATGCCTTGCAAGCGGCGGAATTACTTATCTGAACGGTGAAAAATATGTTGAAAATTACCGCACCGATATTTACGGCGGCAAGCTGTCCGATGTAAGTTTATTTCTGCCCCCTGATGTAAGCCTTGAAAAGTCCGTGCTTTGCCTTGCGGAAATTGACGGCAGACAAAGGCTGTGTATCCTTGCTCTGTGCAGTTATTCCGACGGCAAGGTTGATATATATATTGATTATAATACTTTTAAGGTAATAAAAAACAGCCTGCACGGGTAAAACCTGTGCAAGCTGAAAAGTGTTTGCTTATTCGTAGATGGGGTAGCGGTTGCAGATTTCGTTAACGCCCTCTCTGATTTTGTCTGCGTTGTTTTCAAAATCTGTTGCGCAAAGGTAAATGAATTCTGCAATCTTGTCCATATCAGTCTCGTTGAGACCTCTTGATGTGACAGCCGCTGTGCCGAGTCTTACGCCGCTTGTTACGAAGGGCTTCTCGGGGTCATTGGGGATAGCGTTTTTGTTTGCGGTGATATATACCTCGTCAAGTCTGTGCTCAAGCTCCTTGCCCGTGATACCCATTGAGCGAAGGTCAACAAGCATAAGGTGGTTGTCCGTGCCGCCCGAAACAAGGTTGATGCCTCTTGAAAGAAGTCCCTTTGCGAGAGCAGCCGCATTCTTGATGATGTTTTCCTGATAAACCTTGAATGAGGGGTCAAGTGCCTCACCGAAGCAAACTGCCTTTGCCGCAATGATGTGCATAAGGGGACCGCCCTGATTGCCCGGGAAGATTGCCTTGTTGATTGCGGGAGCAAGCTCTGCGGTTGAAAGGATAAGACCGCCTCTGGGACCTCTGAGGGTCTTGTGAGTGGTTGTTGTCACGATATCTGCATAAGGCACGGGTGAGGGATGAAGCCCTGCGGCAACAAGACCTGCAATGTGCGCCATATCAACCATAAAATATGCGCCGACTGACTTTGCAATCTTGCTGATACGCTCAAAATCAATGATTCTGGGGTATGCCGATGCACCTGCCACGATGAGCTTGGGCTTAACCTCGTTTGCGATTTTTACAAGCTCGTCATAGTCGATGAAACC
>JAZQXJ010000068.1:0-14777 GCA_045632815.1 Acutalibacteraceae bacterium
GACGGAACATTCGATCTTCTTCCCAAGAAGGAAGTAACAAAGCTTAACCTTGAGATTGAAAAGCTTGAGAAGTTCATGGGCGGCATCACAGAGATGAAGAAACAGCCCGCAGCTATGTTTATCGTAGACCCCCGCAAGGAAAGAATCGCTGTTCTTGAAGCAAAGAAGCTCGGTATCCCCATCGTTGCAATCGTAGACACAAACTGCGATCCCGACGAAGTTGATTATGTAATCCCCGGTAATGATGACGCTATCCGCGCTGTTAAGCTTATCGCAGGCGCAATGGCAGATGCTATTATCGAAGGCAGACAGGGCGAGCAGACAGCTCCCGAAGCAGCAGAAGCAACAGAGGAGGAATAATACAATGGCAGCATTTACAGCTAAAGACGTTCAGGCTCTCAGAGAGAAAACAAACGTTGGTATGATGGATTGCAAAAAGGCACTCACAGAAGCTGACGGTGATATGGATAAGGCAATGGACATCCTTCGTGAGAAGGGTCTTGCAACTGCAGCAAAGAAGGCAAGCAGAGTTGCTGCTGAAGGCGTTATTGGTCTTTACACAGACGGCAACGCATCAGCTCTTGTTGAGCTTAACTGCGAAACAGACTTCGTAGGCAACGGCCCCGAATTCAAGGCTCTTGCAAACCAGATTGCAAAGACAGTTGTAGCAGCAAAGCCCGCTGATGTTGAAGCACTTCTTGCAACAACAATCGCAGACGGAACTCTTTCAGTTAACGATGCTATTCAGGAGCTCTTCCTTAAGATTCGTGAGAACCTTAAGCTTCGTCGTTTTGAGCTTGTTGAAGGCACAGCAGTTTCATACATCCACGGTGGCGGTTCAGTTGGCGTTCTTGTTAGCTTTGACACAAACGCAGCTGATAACGAAGAGTTCATCGCAATGGGTAAGAACATCGCTATGCAGGTTGCAGCTATGAGCCCTGCATATCTTGACGAAGCAGCAGTTCCCGCTGATGTAGTTGAGAAGGAAAAGGCAATCAACCTTGCTCAGATGAACGAGGATCCCAAGATGGCAAACAAGCCCGAGCAGGTTAAGGCAAAGATCATCGAAGGCAAGATCAAGAAGTACTTCACAGAAGTTTGTCTCCTTGACCAGACTTTCGTTCGTTCAGACCTCTTTGAAGGCTCAGTTGCAGGCTATGTTGCAAGCGTTGCAAAGGCAATCGGCGCTGATATCAAAGTTACAGGCTTTGTTCGTCTTGCAAAGGGCGAAGGCATCGAGAAGAAGGCAGACGACTTTGCAGCAGAAGTTGCAAGCATGATGAACAACTAATTCAATAAATTCTTACGGCTGTTACCAATCGGTAGCGGCCGTTTTTACTTTTTATATGAATTTTTTTGAATCCTTTGCTAATGCTATTAATACAAAACTGCAAAGGAGAATTATAATGGCAAATCTTACCTCAAAAGAGCTTTCGGCAATTGAAGATCAGCTTAACTGCGAACAGATGCTTATTAAAAAATACAAAGCATATGCTCAGGCTGCAAGCGACCCTCAGATAAAGACAACCTGTGAGCAGATTGCGGCTCAGCATAAGCAGCATTATGACACACTCATGGGTCATTTATATTAATAGGGGGGCGGCAAAATGAACACAAATACAAACTTTACAGACAGAGAAATTATGGATGATATTCTCAGCTCGCAGAAACACATCACGGGCGTTTATAACTCTTTTTCAAACGAATGCACAAATCAGCAGCTTCAGACGGATATGCTTAATATTCTTAAAGAGGAGCATGCAATTCAGTTCAGCGTTTTCGGCGAAATGCAGAAGAGGGGCTGGTACAGCCCTGCGGCGGCTCAGGCTCAGATGATTACGGAAGCCAAAACAAAATTTGAAAATCTTGCAAATCAGCTTTGATAACAGCGGATACCTTCGGGTATTCGCTTATTTTTATTAAAATTTTTATAAAAAGACTTGGAAATTTTGCAGATATGCATTATAATAACATTAATATGGGTTTGTGCGTAATACATAAGCCGTTACTTAAGGAGAAACATATGAGTAAATATTCTGTTTCACTTGAAAAGGTAGTAAATGACCTTTCGTTCCAGGTAATTTACACTCCGAAAGATATTGCGGATATCTACATTACAGCGCAGGATGTAAACCGTCCCGGACTTATACTTACAGGTTTTGAGGATTATTTTGATCCTGCAAGAATTCAGTTTTTCGGACTTACGGAGCTTGAATATTTTAAAAGTTTGAGCAAGGACGCATTTCTTGAGTGCCTTGAAAGATTCTTTTCAAAGCGCCCCGTTGCAATTGTTGTTACAAGAGATCTGACTTGCGGCAAAAGATTTCTCAGCTTTGCCGAAAAATATGAAGTGCCTGTTCTCAGCACATCGGAATCAACATCAGGTTCAATGGCTTCGGCAATTTCATATCTCGGTGTTGAGCTTGCTCAGCGAATTACACGCCACGGCGTTCTTGTTGAGGTTTACGGCGAGGGTGTTCTTATTCTCGGCGACAGCGGCGTAGGTAAGAGCGAAACCGCTTTGGAGCTTATTAAAAGAGGACACAGACTTATTGCTGACGATGCCGTTGAAATCCGCAGAGTATCCAATAAAACTCTTGTCGGATCTGCGCCCGATAATATCCGTCATTTTATTGAACTCAGAGGTGTAGGCGTTCTTAACGCAAGGCGTCTTTTCGGTATGGGTGCTGTCAAAATGACCGAAAAGATTGATATGGTTGTTCAGCTTGAGCCTTGGGACAGCGAAAAGGTTTATGACCGCCTCGGTCTTGATAATGAGTATACGGACATACTTGATATAAAAGTACCCGTAACAACCGTTCCCGTAAAGCCGGGCAGAAATCTTTCAATTATTATTGAAGCTGCCGCTATGAATAACAGGCAGAAAAAGATGGGCTACAATGCAGCCAGAGAGCTTCTTCACAGCCTCGGTATGACGGATGATATCATACCTGCGCAGAAAGAACTTGAATTCTGGCATAATTTCTGATTATAAATGATAAAATTTTTTGGAGGTAAAAAATATGTATAGAATCGGTGTTGACCTTGGCGGAACAAATATCGCTGTTGGTGTTGTAAACGAAGAACTTAAAATAATCGGCAGGGGTAAGGTTAAAACAAGATGCCCCAGACCTGCCGCAGAAATTTTTGATGATATTGCCGTTGCAGTTGAAATGGCTGTTAAAGATGCAGGAATTTCAATGGATGAGGTTGTTTCCGTAGGTGTTGGTACACCGGGCTCAGTAAACAAAAACAACGGTTATATTGAATTTGCAAATAACCTTGGTTTTAATAATGTTCCCGCAAAGGAAATGCTTGAGGAAAGAATCGGCAAGCTTGTTTATCTTGATAATGATGCGAACTGCGCAGCCCTCGGCGAAGCAATCGCAGGCGTTGGCAAGGGTGTAGGCAATTTTGTTGCTGTTACTCTCGGCACAGGCGTTGGCAGCGGTATCATCGTTAACGGAAAAATCGTAAGCGGTGTTAACTATGCAGGCGGCGAAATGGGTCATACCGTAATTATGGTTAACGGCAAGCAGTGCAACTGCGGCAGAAAAGGCTGCTGGGAGCAGTATGCATCGGCAACGGCTCTTATCGCCCAGACCAAAGAGGCCATGATTAATGATAAAGAAAGCAAAATGTGGCAGCTTGTGAACGGCAATGTTGATGCCGCAAGCGGAAGAACAGCTTTCGATGCTATGCGTCTCGGCGATGCAACAGCAAAAACAGTTGTTGATAACTACATTTATTATGTTTCTGTTGGCATTATTAATATTGTAAATACTTTCCAGCCTGATTTTGTATGCGTTGGCGGCGGAATAAGCCATGAAGGCGAAACGATCCTTGCTCCCATCAGAAAGCATGTTGAAAATGAGCGATACAATGTTCATTCAACAAAGCAGTGCAAGATTGTTGCCGCTGAACTCGGTAATGATGCAGGTATCTTCGGCGCCGCACTTCTTGATGAATAATTTTACGGAGGAAAAAATGAACTCTTATAGTGAATTCTGCGCACTTTGCAATGAAATTAAATGTGAATATACTCTTGATGCGCCTTTGAGAGACTATACGAGTTTTAAAATCGGCGGAAACGCAGATGTCCTTGTTTTTCCCGATACAGTCGGCAAGCTGAATGCTGTTGCAGATTATGTGCGTAAAAACGAGATGCAGCTTTTGGTTATCGGCAAGGGCAGCAACCTTCTTGTCAGCGATAGCGGTTTCAGAGGCGTTGTAATCAACACCTGCAAACTGGATGAAGTTTATCTTGTCGATGAAACAACTATTTACTGCCAATGCGGTGCGTCTCTTTCGCGTCTTTGCCGTTTTGCTCTTGAGAATTCACTTACCGGTCTTGAATTTGCTTTTGGTATTCCCGGTACGGCAGGCGGTGCCGCATATATGAACGCAGGTGCTTACGACGGAGAAATGAAAGATGTTCTCTATCGCTGCGATCATATTTCGTCAGACGGTGTTGTTTCTTCATTTGAGTCATCGGAGCTTGAACTCGGATACCGACACAGCGCATATTCTGATAAAGATTATATTATTTTATCGCTTTATCTTAAGCTTCAGAAAGGTGATAAAGCGGATATAAAAGCAAAAATGGATGACCTTATGTCGAGACGCAGGGATAAGCAGCCGCTTGAATTCCCCAGCGCAGGCAGCACATTCAAGCGTCCCGAGGGATATTTTGCAGGTGCGCTTGTTGAACAATGCGGTTTGAAGGGTTATACATCGGGCGGAGCGCAAGTCAGCGAAAAACACGCAGGATTTGTTGTTAATGTCGGTAATGCAACTGCCGAAGATGTTTTGAATGTAATCAACCATTGCAAAGAAACTGTTCTTAATCAAACAGGTGTTACACTTGAGCCTGAAGTGAAAATTATCGGATAGGAGGGGATTGATTTGTCCTTCTCGTCAAATGTCAAAAGCGATATAACAAAGCTGGAAAATCTTTCTCCTTGCTGTTTCCACGCACAAGTCTACGGGCTTGTGCTTTTTGCTCATTTTTCAAAATATAATTTCTCGATAACAACAGAAAATTCAGATGTTTTTAATCTTTATTTATCTTATCTGAGAGAATATTGCGGAGTTGAGCCTACAATCAGCGAAAACGGAACAAAAAAGCTCACGGCATATCTCAAGACAGATGCCGAAAAAGAAAAAGTTTTTGAAAAATTCGGTCATATGCTTAAAGAGCCGACTTTGAGACTCAACCGCGCCAATATTTCGGATGAATGCTGTGCAGGTGCTTTTCTCAGGGGTGTTTTTCTTTCGTGCGGAACGGTAACTGCACCTGAAAGAGGATATCATCTCGAATTTGTTGTTCCGTATAAACGCTTGTCGGCAGATCTTATGAAATTTATGGACGAGCTTAATCTTAATCCCAAATATATAGTCAGAAAAGGCAATCATGTAATATATTTCAAAGACAGCGAAAGTATTGAGGATATTCTTGCGATTATCGGCGCGCAGGAAGCTTCGCTTTATGTTATGGGAATAAAAATAGAAAAAGATGTCATTAATAAAGTTAACAGAAAGCTTAATTTTGAGATGTCCAACATAAGCAAAACTGTTGAAGCGGCTAATGCGCATATAGAAGCGATTGAATATATTGAAAGCAAAAAGGGAATTTCATTTTTACCTGAAACACTTCAGAAAATAGCCCGCTTACGCCTCGAAAACCGAGAAGCAAGCCTCAGCGAACTCGGTAGGCTTCTTGATGAGCCTATTTCTCGTTCAGGTGTCAATCACAGATTAAACAGAATTGTTCAGATTGCTGACAGTCTTAAAAACGGAGAAGAATAATGTCGTTTACTCATTTACACGTACACAGTGAATACAGTCTGCTTGACGGTGCTTGCAGAATAAAACCTATGCTTGATAAAGTTAAAAGTATGGGTCAGACTTCTGTTGCCATAACGGACCACGGTGTAATGTACGGTGTAATTGATTTTTACAGAGCAGCGCTTGAAAAAGAAATAAAGCCCATTATCGGATGTGAAGTTTATGTTGCGCCAAGATCACGCTTTGATAAAGTTCACGGAATTGATAATGAGCGATATCATCTTGTTCTTCTTTGCAAGAATAATGAGGGCTACAAAAACCTTATAAAGCTTGTTTCGGAGGGATGGGTCAACGGATTTTATACCAAGCCGAGGGTTGATAAGGATATTCTCGAGAAGTATCACGAGGGACTTATCGCTCTTTCGGGC
Source organism: Acutalibacteraceae bacterium (assembly GCA_045632815.1). Taxonomy (GTDB): domain Bacteria; phylum Bacillota; class Clostridia; order Oscillospirales; family Acutalibacteraceae; genus CAG-177. The sequence continues at coordinate 6,216 of JAZQXJ010000068.1, forward strand.
TGTCTTGCAGGTGAAGTTGCAAGAGCGTTGCAGCAAAATGATTATGATGAAGCCAAAAGGGTTGCAAAATGGTATGCGGAAACTTTTGGTGAGGATAATTATTATCTGGAAATCCAGAATCACGGTCTTGATGACCAACTTCGCATAAACCCGGAGCTTATTAAGCTTTCCAAAGAAACGAATATTCCGCTTGTTGCAACAAACGATGCTCATTATGTTGATAAATCGGACGCAAAAATGCAGCAAGTTCTTATATGCATACAGACTAACCACACCGTCGGTGAAGATACGGGACTTGAATTCGGAACGCAGGAATTCTATCTGAAAAGCGAGGAAGAAATGCTTGCGTTGTTCCCCGAGTGTCCCGAGGCGGTTGAAAATACGGCGAAAATTGCCGAAAGATGCAATGTTACATTTGAATTCGGTAAAACAAAGCTTCCTCATTTTGATGTTCCCGAGGGATATGACCATTTTGAATGGTTTTCATTTCTTTGCCGTAAAGGTCTGACGGAACGATACGGCGATAATCCGCCTGCAGAATATGTGGACAGGCTTAATTACGAGCTTGAAGTTATTAATAAAATGGGCTATGTTGACTATTACCTCATAGTTCATGATTTTATTAAGCACGCAAAAGATGTAGGAATTCCCGTAGGACCGGGCAGAGGCTCGGGTGCGGCAAGTATCTGTGCCTACTGCATTGGCATTACAGGCATTGATCCGATGAAATATAATCTTCTTTTTGAGCGTTTTCTTAACCCCGAAAGAGTCAGTATGCCCGACTTTGATGTTGACTTCTGCTTTGAAAGAAGGGAAGATGTTATTGATTATGTTATCGGCAAATACGGCGCAGACCATGTTGCTCAGATTGTAACCTTCGGTACACTTGCCGCAAAGGCAGCTATCCGCGATGTCGGCAGGGCGCTCGGAATGCCTTATTCAACAGTTGATAACATTGCAAAACAAGTTCCGAATGAGCTTAATATAACTATTGAAAGAGCGCTCAAGCGTTCAAGCGAGTTCAAAGCGCTTTATGAAAGTGACGATGAAGCCCGCGAGCTTATCGATATGGCAAAAAAGGTTGAGGGTATGCCTCGCCATGCATCAACTCACGCTGCAGGTGTTGTTATTACACACGATCCCGTTGTGTCGTATGTTCCTTTGGCAAAGAATGACGAGGCGGTTGTAACTCAATTCCCGATGACAACTCTTGAAGAACTCGGACTTCTTAAGATGGATTTTCTGGGATTGCGTACTCTTACGGTAATCAAATCCGCTGAAAAGCTTGTTCGCAAATCAAAGCCCGATTTCAGTATTGACAATGTTGATATCGATGATAAAAAAGTTTATGAAATGATGTGTTCAGCGCAGACTGAAGGTGTATTTCAGTTTGAATCTGCAGGTATGCGCAGCGTTCTCTCTCAGCTGAAGCCTGAAAGTCTTGAGGACCTGATCGCAGTTATTTCGCTTTACAGACCGGGTCCGATGGATTCGATACCGACCTATATAGAAAACCGCCACAATCCTGATAAAATCCGCTACAAAACACCTGAACTCAAGAGTATTCTTGATGTTACCTACGGCTGTATGGTCTATCAGGAGCAGGTTATGCAGATTTGCCGTGAGCTTGCAGGATATTCCTACGGCAGAGCTGATATTGTCCGCCGTGCGATGAGCAAGAAAAAGCACGATGTAATGCTTAAAGAACGTGAAAATTTTGTCAATGGTATTGTTGATGAAAAAGGAAATGTTGTTTGTGAGGGTGCTGTAAGGCGTGGTATTGATGTTAAAACTGCAAATGATATTTTTGATGAAATGATGTCGTTTGCGTCCTATGCTTTCAACAAAGCTCACGCTGCGGCATATGCATATGTTGCTTATCAGACAGCTTGGCTCAAATGTCATTATCCTTGCGAATTCCTTGCAGCTTTACTTACAAGCTTCCTCGATAATACGGGTAAGGTTGCACAGTATATCAGCGAATGTTCAAGGCTCGGCATTAAAATTTTACCGCCGAATGTCAATCAAAGTACGGAAGCATTTGAAGTTGCGGACGGTAACATCCATTTCAGTTTGCTTGCCGTTAAAAATCTTGGCAGAAATTTTATCAAAAGAATTATTTTCGAAAGAGAACTGAACGGGAATTTTACCGATTTTTATGATTTTTGCCGCCGAATGTATGGTAAAGATTTTAACCGCAGAGCTATTGAAAGCCTTGTTAAATGCGGTGCATTTGATGGCTTGGGTACGAATCGCAAACAGATGTTAGTTGTTATAGAAAATATTATTCAGGATCTTGAAAGCGAAAAAAGGCGCAATGTAGACGGTCAGATCGGTTTTGGCGACCTTATGAATGCAGAGGAAGATTATGTTTCTGCTCCGTCTTTCAACTATCCTGATGTTGAGGAATATCCCGCGGAAATTCTTCTTAAGCACGAAAAAGAGGTTGCGGGTATGTATCTTTCCGGTCATCCTATGGCAAGATATAAAGCAGTTTCGGAAAAGCTTAAATGCTCAAAAATATCTGATATTATCAGCGAGGATGAAGCTGTATATAAAGATAATGACAGGGTTAAAATACTCGGTCTTGTCAGCTCGGTAAAAAAGAAAATCACAAAAAGTGACTCTACAATGGCTTTTGTAACGCTTGAAGATACTTACGGAAGCGTTGAGGTTATTGTGTTCCCTAAAACGCTTGCTGAAAACCCGACCATATTCTTTGAAGGCAATATCGTCCTTCTCCGAGGCAGAGTCAGTATGCGTGAGGATGAGGACACAAAAGTTGTTTGCGAGTCCGTTGAGTTGTGTCCTTCAGAAGAATCGCTTCCCGAGATCAAACAGACACAAAAGAAAAAGGTAAAAGGTCTTTTCCTGAGATTTGATAACGCACAGTCTCCGCAGATTGAATGCTGCAGAAGGCTTCTTGCGATTTTTGACGGCAATGTTCCTTTGTTCTATTATTTCAGCGACTCAAAGGAGTACAAAAAAAATCCTATTGGCTACAGTATCGATGTCAATGCGGTTTTGTTGCGTGAACTCCGCAAAATTCTCGGGGATGATAATGTAATTTATAATAATTAATATTATATCCCTGACACATAAGTTTTTTATCAAAAAATGTTTATTTCATTGACATTATGTAATAAAAAGTGTATTATATAGATTGAACATTTTTCCAAGGAGAGTATTTATTATGAAGACAATCGGCGTTTTAACAAGCGGCGGTGACGCACCCGGTATGAACGCTGCCGTTCGTGCAGTTGTAAGAACAGCGTGTGAAAACGGAATTAAAGTTATAGGCATCAACAGAGGCTATCAGGGACTTATTGATGGAGACGTTCGTGAGCTTAACATCAGAAGTGTTTCTGATATAATCCACAGAGGCGGCACAATGCTTTATTCCGCAAGATGCAAGGCTTTCAGAGAGGAAGAAGGCATTCAGCAGGCTGTTGATAATTGCAAAAAGCTTGGTATTGAAGGCATCGTTGTTATCGGCGGCGACGGCTCATTCAGAGGCGCAAGAGACCTTTCACTCAGAGGTATTCCTTGTATCGGTGTACCCGGAACAATTGATAATGACATCGTAAGTTCAGACTATACAATTGGTTATGATACATGCCTTAACACAGTTATGCAGATGGTTGACCGTGTAAGAGACACAGTTGAGTCACATAGCAGATGCGTTGTTGTTGAGGTTATGGGTAACAGATGCGGCGACCTCACCCTCAACGCAGGTATTGCTGTTGGTGCAACCGCAATCGTTATTCCCGAAATTCCTTCTGAGATTGAAAAGCACGTTATTGACAGAATCAGAAGAACTCAGAAAACAGATAAAAAGCATTTCATCGTTATGGTTGCTGAAGGTATCGGCGGCGTTGAAGAGCTTGCCAGAAAGATCGAAAAGGAATGTGGCGTTGAATCAAGAGCTGTTATTCTCGGTCATGTTCAGCGCGGCGGCTCACCCACAGTCCGTGACCGTGTTGCGGCTAGCCAGATGGGTTACAAGGCTGTTCAGCTTCTTATGCAGGGTATCGGCAACAGAGTTGTTGTTCAGAAAAATGATACTATCATTGATTACGATATCTATGAGGCTCTCAGCATGGAGCGTTCAGTTAACAATGAACTTTATAAGATTGCACACGAAATTTCAATTTGAGGTAACAAATGCTTTCTAACGATTTTCTTTCATTACGAAGAAGAATTATTGAAAGGGATTTCAAGTCCCTTAATGATATGCAAAAAAAAGCGGTCCTTTCTACGGAGGGACCGCTTTTGGTGCTTGCAGGTGCCGGTAGTGGTAAAACAACCGTTCTGGTTAACCGCATAGCAAACCTTATTAAATACGGAAAGGCTTATTACAGCGATGCAGTTGAATATGAGCCAACCGAGAGCGAGCTTGCTGTTATGCGTGCTGTTGCAGACGGCACAATAAGCGATGCGCTTGATATTGAGCATCTCCTTAAGGTTGATGCTGCAAGACCTTGGGAGATTCTCGCCATTACTTTCACCAATAAGGCGGCAGGGGAGCTTAAGGACAGGCTTGAGCGTATGCTTGGTGAGCAGGCACGCGATATCTGGGCAAGCACCTTCCACGCATCCTGCGTGCGTATTCTGCGCCGTAATGCAGATTATATCGGTTATTCATCGAACTTTACAATCTATGATACCGATGACAGCAAGCGTATAATAAAAGATTGCCTTAAACAGCTTGGATTTTCCGATAATATTCTCACTCCGAAGAGTGTACTTTCTGCCATTGGAAGCGCAAAGGATATGCTTATTTCTCCCGAAGAATATATCAAAGAGAATTATATGGATATCCGAAAGAGGAATATCGGCTCTGTTTATGAGGCATATCAGAAGCGCCTTAAAGCTGCCGATGCAATGGATTTTGATGATATTATTGTCAATACCGTTCGTCTTTTGCAGAATAATCCCGAAGTGCTTGAATATTATCAGCGTAAATTTAAATATATAATGGTCGATGAATATCAGGATACTAACCACGCTCAGTATCTTCTCACCTCATTGCTTGCAGGCGGATATAAAAATATCTGTGTTGTCGGTGATGATGACCAGAGTATTTATAAATTCAGAGGGGCAACAATAGAGAATATTCTTTCTTTTGAACATCAGTATAAAAATGCAAGAGTTATCAGACTTGAGCAGAATTACAGATCGACGCAGAATATTCTTGATGCCGCAAATAAGATTATTTCTAACAATCAAAACAGAAAAGGCAAAAACCTCTGGTCCGATAACGGCAGGGGAGACCTGATTACATATCACACAGCCGATTCGGACAGAGACGAAGGCTTTTATGTTGCCGATAAGGTTTATGACGGAATCAGAAACGGCAAGAAATACAGCGACTTTGCCGTGCTTTACCGTATGAATTCTCAATCAAACCATATTGAGCAATCGTTTGTCAGAATGGGTATACCTTACCGACTTATCGACGGTCACAAATTCTATGATCGCAAGGAAATCAAGGATGCTCTTGCGTATCTCAGCGTGCTTGTGAATCCTAATGACAGCGTAAGGCTTCAGCGAATAATCAATGTTCCCAAAAGAGGAATCGGCGATTCGTCGGTTGCCGCCGCTCAGGAGATTGCGGACGGGCTTGGAATCGGTCTTTTTGATGTTATCAAGTCCGCTGATGAATTCCCAAAACTCAGTCGTTCCGCAAAGAAAATGCTTGATTTTGCAAGGATGATTGAAGATTTCATTGAAGAAATGGACAATATCAGCTTAAGCGAGCTTTTCAAAAGAGTGATTAATGTTTCAGGGTATATTGAATCTCTTTCAAACGAGCCTGAAACAAAAGAGGACAGGCTTGCAAACCTTGATGAATTGGCAAATAACCTCACTCGTTTTTCTGCGGACAATGAAGGTGCAACCCTCAACGATTTCCTTCAGGAAGTTGCACTTATGACTGATATCGATAACTACAATGCCGAGTCTGAAACGGTTGTTCTTATGACTGTTCACGCCGCAAAAGGTCTTGAATTTCCCGTAGTTTTTCTTGTTGGTATGGAAGAGTCTATCTTCCCCTCGGACATGTCATCAATGGCAGGTCAGGAAGAAATAGAAGAGGAACGCAGGCTTGCATATGTTGCTGTTACAAGAGCAAAAAAACAGCTTTATATTACAAGAGCAAAAACACGAATGCTTTTCGGTCAGACACGCTTTAATCAGCCTTCAAGGTTTATAAGAGAAATTCCCGAAGAGCTTATGGAAAGAACGGGAGAGACTCTTAAAAGCTTTACTACGGGCTGTTTCAGCCCCTCAAAACCGCAAAATCAAACCCCGTCAAGAGGGTTTACGGCATCTCCCGCTGTATCGGTACCTGCGAAGAATACAGCATCATTCAATGTCGGTGATACCGTTGTTCATAAAGCATATGGCGAGGGTGTTGTCCTTAGTGCAAAGCCTATGGGTAACGACACTTTGCTTGAGATAGCATTTACAGCGGCAGGAACAAAGAAAATTATGGCAAATTATGCTAAAGTTGAAAAGAAATGATAAAAAGACGGATGAATCATCCGTCTTTTTGTTTGTTATAAAAAACAGGACTTGCTCATATATTTTAACAATAAGATTTCGGAGGTTAAAAAATGAGCAAGTCAAAATTAAATTATGGCGTTTATAACGGCAAAGTCTTAAAAAATATGTTTGAAAATTCGAGAATTTATATTCTCGCAGCTTTATTTGCTGCAGGAATATTTACTGGTGCGTTTTTACTGAATAAAAACACCGATATATATTCTGAAATATCAAATATTTCGGAAGAATTTTTGCTGACAAGAAGTCAGCAGGGGATAGGCGATAATTTTATTGATTCCCTGACTGTCAATTTATGTTTCAATGCTTCTGTTTTGTTTTTTGCCTTTTCGTTGATTGGTTATCCGCTTATAATCTGGATGCCGTTTCTGCGCGGGATGGGTCTTGGTGCTTTCAGTGGATATATCTATTCGGTTTATAAATTTACCGGACTCGGATACTGTGTATTAACCGTTTATCCTTCTGCGATTATTTCAACATTTGCATTTATTATTTCGTGCAAGGATTGTTGCGATTATTCAAAAAATGCATATGCAAAAGCAATAAAAGGCAGGGGACAGTTTGAAAAGGATGAAACAAAAATCTTCCTGACAAGGCAGATTATTTTTTCGGGGATATGTGCCGTATCCTCTGTTACAGATGCTGTTTTCAGCGCATTATTTGTCAGACTTTTTGAAATTTGACGGATTATTCAGGGGATTTGAGTCAACAGCTTGTCTCAGCTGGTCGTTGTGGATGTGTGTATAAATTTCGGTGGTTGAGAGATTTTCGTGACCAAGTATTTCCTTAAGCTGTAAGGGATCAACATCACCGTGTTGATACATAAGGGTTGCTGCGGTATGCCTTAATTTATGAGTTGAAAAACCCATACCGTCCAGACCGCACTTTTTGAGGTAACCTTCGACCATTTTCTGCACGCTTTGCTTACTGATTCGTCTTTTCTGGTTGCTGATAAATAAGGCGTCTCTGTCCTTTACTCCGTCAACAGGACGGACGGCCATATATGATTTGATTGCCGCAAGACAAGCGTTATTGAGATATATTGTTCTTTCTTTATTGCCTTTGCCAAGGACAACAAGCGTATTATTGTCTTTGATATGAGAAATATTTATGCCTACAAGCTCTGAAAGACGAAGTCCGCAGTTAAGAAATAATGTAAGCATACAATAATCGCGTTCTTTGAATTTTCCGTCAACGCTTTGCAGAAGCGTAACGCTTTGTTCAAGGGTCAGATACTTCGGCAATCCTTTTTTTGTTTGCGGCGATTCAAGAAAGGCGATTCGATTAGTTCTTATATAACCGTTTATTTCAAGATATTTATAGAATCTTTTTATTGAAACAACTTTGCGCGCTCTTGAATTATTATCATTATTTCTTTCGTTGCGGCAGTAGGTGAGGAATGCATATGCATCTTCAAGCGAAACATTACAGATATCATCTTCAGAGAGCATCGAAATATTAATTTCGTCAAATGATTCTGAAGGATTGCACATACCTCGAGACTTTGCTATGAATCTGAAAAACAGTCTTAAATCTGAACCGTATTCAAGAACGGTAAGCATTGATTTATTTTTAATTGCCAGAAGGTAGTTCAAATAATTCCTGACAAGTGCAGGTAATGTTACCATTTCTTCTTGTCTCATAAAAATCCGCCTCCAAAAATAAAAGGGTATTGTTATAAATAGATTATAACATACCCTGATAAAAAAATCAATACAATTACACAAAATAAATGCTAAATCAAACTAATTCATTGTTTAAATTGCACAAACGAGGTATAAGAAAATGATTTTTAAAAATTGGCGGTATTTTTTATTTTGGAATTATGCATCTTTCGTTGCACCTTTCTTTTTTGCTCCTAAAGTATGTTACGTGCCTGATAAATCAAAGTGTCGAATCTGGAATTGTGAATATCATTTTTCTTGTGACCGATATTATGATGGTTGTTTAAAATATGACTATTAAAAATACTCCCTCACCGTGCGGTGGGGGAGTTTT
>JAZQXJ010000069.1:0-2022 GCA_045632815.1 Acutalibacteraceae bacterium
CCCTTCTGATACTCCTTGAATTCATCCTTAAGAGCCTCACCGAAGCAGATAGCCTTACCTGCAATAACGTGCTCGAGAGGACCGCCCTGAGAGCCGGGGAAAATAGCCTTGTCTATTGCCTTTCCGAGCTCCTCCTTACAGAGAATAAGACCGCCTCTGGGACCTCTTAAGGTCTTGTGGGTTGTGGTAGTTACAATATCTGCATAGGGTACGGGCGAGGGATGAAGACCGGCGGCAACAAGACCTGCAATGTGCGCCATATCAACCATAAAATATGCGCCGACTGACTTTGCAATCTTGCTGATATGCTCAAAATCAATGATTCTGGGGTATGCCGATGCACCTGCAACGATGAGCTTGGGCTTAACCTCGTTTGCGGTTTTTTCAAGCTCGTCATAGTCGATGAAACCGTCGTCATTTACGCCGTAGGGAACGAATTTATAAAGCTTACCGCTTGCGTTAACGGGTGAGCCGTGGGTAAGGTGACCGCCGTGAGCAAGATTCATACCCATAACAACATCGCCCGGCTCAAGGATAGCGGCATAAGCCGCCATATTTGCCTGCGCACCTGAATGGGGCTGAACATTTGCCGCCTCTGCGCCGAAAAGTTTTTTTGCTCTCTCGATTGCGATTGATTCAACAATGTCAACGCATTCGCAGCCGCCGTAGTATCTCTTTGAGGGGTAACCCTCGGCATATTTATTTGTAAGCACGCTGCCCATCGCCGCCATAACTGCGGGGGAAACGATATTTTCCGAAGCGATAAGCTCAAGATTTCTTCTCTGTCTGTTAAGCTCAGCCTGCATTGCGAGACCGACTTCTTCGTCGGCTTTGATAACGGGAGCTATTGTGTCAAGGTAATCAGCGAACATAAAAACACCTCTTTTTTATTTTACAACATACACATATATAATAACACAACAAACAATAAGATGTCAAACCGCATTGTTAACAAAAAACACTTGTATTATTTGAACAAATAGGTTATACTGTATGATAACACATTTAAGGAGATGAACCAATGGACCCCATCAAAGTTGATTTTTCCAAGAAAAACGGCAGCGGAAAAAATGAGATAGTCATTCCTCCCGAAAAGGCTGTGCTTAAGACGATTATCAGCATCGTATGCACCCTTGTTTTTGCCGTTGTTGCATTTTATGTAATGATGCCTGCAATAAACCTCAAGGCATATGATTTTTATCTTTATATCGGTATGGTTGCTGCTTCATATGTTGTTTTCAACGGACTTTTTGCAAATGTTATGGCAAAGCCCGAATACATTCCTTATGTTAAAAAGCACGCAATCGTACCCGGTATAATCATCGGTATTCTTGTTGTTGCGGTAGGTATCGGATATCTCGTTTCAAGCGAATTTTTCAGAGCCTCAAGCTACAGCAATATCATTGATGTAAGAACAGACAGCAGCTTCTCCGAGGATATTCCCGAGGAAAATGCAGAGAGCTTCAGCGTTATTCCCAAGCTTGACGAGGATGCGGCAGCTCAGCTTGCAACAAGAGCGCTCGGCGTTCTTGAAGAAAAGGGCTATGTTTCGCAGTTCGCAATCTATCCCCAGTACACTCAGATCAACTATAAGGGTACTCCCGTAAGAGTTGCCCCCCTTCAGTATGATAATATCATCAAGTGGTTCACCAACACAAAGAACGGTCTGCCCGGCTATGTTATCATCGATATGGCTAACGAATCAACACAGTTTGTTGAGGTTGAAAACGGAATCAAGTATTCACCTGCAGAGCATTTCAACAAGCTTCTCAAGCGTCATCTCCGTTTTGAATATCCCACATATATGTTCGCAGAGGCAACATTTGAAATTGACGATGAGGGCAATCCCTATTGGATCTGCGCCCGTCTTGACAAGACTATCGGTCTTTTCGGCGGTACTGATGTTATCGGTGCTGTTGTTGTTAAGGCAGACAGCGCAACGGGCGAGAGCGCATACTATTCAATCGAAGAAATCAAGGCTGACCCCGAGCTTCAGTGGCTTGACAGAATTTATGATTCAGA
>JAZQXJ010000070.1:0-7759 GCA_045632815.1 Acutalibacteraceae bacterium
ATTCGTCTGGGAAAAATACAAGCTCATCAACAAAACTTTCTCTCAGGTGCTTGACACAATGGTTGAAAAGTTCCCCGATCAGCTTGCATACAAGTACACAACACTTGACTACACAAGAACATATTCACAGTTCCGTGACGATGTTGACACCTGCGCAAGAGCGCTCATTGCTCTTGGCGTAAAGCCCGGCGACAAGGTTGCCGTATGGCTTACCAATCTGCCTCAGTGGTTCATCACTTTCTGGACAACAACAAAAATCGGCGCAGTTCTTGTTACGGTCAACACAGCATACAAAATCCACGAAATTGAGTATCTGCTCAGACAGTCCGATACACACACTCTCATCACCATTGAATCCTGCCTTGACTCAAACTATGCAGAGTCAATCGCAGAGCTTTGCCCCGAGCTTGAGGTTGCAGTACCCGGTAAGCCTCTCCATTGCAGAAAGCTCCCCTTCCTGCGCAATGTTATTACAGTAGGCTACCGTCAGAAAGGCTGCCTCACCTGGGAAGAAGCGATGGATATGTCGGTAAGAGTTCCCGTTGAAGAAGTTTACCGCAGGGCTGCGGCTGTTGATTGCCACGATGTTGCGAATATGCAGTACACATCAGGCACAACAGGCTTCCCCAAGGGCGTTATGCTCACTCACTACAACATTGTCAACAACGGCAAAACAATCGGCGACAGAATGGATATGTCCACTGCGGACAGAATGATGATTCAGGTGCCTATGTTCCATTGCTTCGGCATGGTGCTTTCAATGACATCAATGATGACTCACGGCGGCACACTCTGCCCCCTGCCTTATTTCTCGGCAAAGTCATCGCTTGCCTGCATCAATCAGGAGCATATCACCTGCTTCAACGGCGTTCCCACAATGTTCATTGCAATGTTCCAGCACGAGGATTTTGCAAAAACCGATTTCTCGTATATGAGAACGGGCATTATGGCAGGCGCAAACTGTCCCCCCGATCTTATGAAGCGTGCAGCTGCTGAAATGAATATGACTGAAATCATCAGCGTTTACGGTGAAACAGAAGCTTCCCCCGGTTGCACAATGGGTGAAGTAAACGAATCACTTGAGGACAGAACAGAAACAGTCGGCAGCGCATTCCCCAACGTTGAGTGTAAGATTATCGACCCCGAAACGGGCGAAGATCTTCCCGACGGAGAAAACGGCGAGTTTGTTGCAAGAGGTTACAACATAATGAAGGGCTATTACAAAATGCCCAAGGCAACCGAAGCGGCAATCGACAAAGACGGCTGGCTCCACAGCGGCGATATCGCCTGCAGAAGACCTGACGGTTACTACCTCATCACAGGCAGACTCAAGGATATGATTATCCGCGGCGGTGAAAACATTTATCCCAGAGAAATCGAGGAATTTATTTTCACACACGAATACGTTCAGGACGTTCAGGTTATCGGCGTGCCCGACAAGAGATACGGCGAAGAAATTATGGCTTGTATCATTCTCAAGGAAGGTTGTTCAATGACCGAGGAAGAAATGAAGGAATACATTATGTCCCATATGGCGAGACATAAAGTTCCCAGATACATCGAATTCGTTGAGGACTTCCCCAAGAATGCGGCAGGCAAAATCCTTAAATATAAAATGAGAGAAGATTTCGCAAAGAAACTCGGACTCTCCAAATAAAAACAGATAAAATTACCGAAAGGGTGTTATAAATGTTAAACATTAAGATTGAGAGAACAACTGCTCCCAAGCAGAAGCCCGATGAAAACAATCTTGGCTTCGGCAAAATTTTCACAGATCACATGTTCGTTATGAACTACACAGAGGGTCAGGGCTGGCACGATCCCCGTATCATCCCCTACTCAAACCTTACACTTTCACCTGCCTGCATGGTTTTCCATTACGGTCAGGAAATGTTTGAAGGTCTTAAAGCTTACAAGGGCGCTGACGGCGAAGTTCGTCTTTTCAGACCCGAAATGAACGCAAAGAGAACAAATGACACAAACAAGCGTCTTTGCATCCCCGAGCTTCCCGTTGAGGATTTTGTTCAGGCTGTAAGCGAAGTTGTAAGAGTTGACAAGGATTGGATTCCCTCAGCTCCCGGCACATCGCTTTACAACCGCCCCTTCATCATCGCTACCGATGATTTCCTCGGCGTTGCTCCTTCAAAGACATATCTTTTCATCGTTATCCTTTCACCCTCAGGCGCTTACTACTCAAGCGGTCTTGCTCCCGTTGGCATCTGGATTGAAGATGATTATGTAAGAGCAGTTAAAGGCGGTATGGGCTTTGCAAAGACAGGCGGGAACTATGCAGCAAGCCTTGCAGCTCAGGTCAAGGCTCACGATGACGGCTATTCACAGGTTCTCTGGCTTGACGGCGTTGAGAGAAAGTACATTGAAGAAGTCGGCGCAATGAACATCTTCTTCAAGATTCACGGCACAATCGTTACTCCCATGCTTAACGGCAGCATTCTTCCCGGTATCACAAGAAACTCGGTTATCGAGCTTTGCAAGAGCTGGGGTCTCCCCGTTGAGGAAAGAAAAATTTCCGTTGAAGAGCTTCTTGAAGCACAGAAAAACGGCACTCTTGAGGAATGCTTCGGCACAGGTACTGCAGCTGTTATTTCACCCGTCGGCAAACTTCGCTACAAGGACGATGTTATGACCATCAACGGCGGCAACATCGGCGAAATCAGCCAGAAGCTTTACGATACCGTAACAGGTATTCAGGGCGGCACTTGCGAAGACAAGTTCGGCTGGGTAACAGTTCTTTAATCATGAAAAGCAAAAGAATAACTCTTTTTGCAGGTCATTACGGCAGCGGCAAAACAAACATTGCTGTCAATTACGCACTTTGGCTTAAGGAAAATCACGATAAGGTTGTTATTGCCGACCTTGATATCGTAAATCCCTATTTCCGTTCAAAGGACAGCGAACAGCAGCTTGAAGCAAGAGGTATTCACCTGATATCGTCCGAATTCGCAAACTCCAACGTTGACGTGCCTGCAATGCCGTCAGAGGCATATTCGATAATCGACGACAAATCAATCAGAGCGGTAATTGATGTCGGCGGCGATGACAGAGGCGCACTTGCAATGGGCAGATACGCCCCTGCCATACTCGGCGAAAACGATTATGAAATGCTTCTTGTAATCAATAAATACAGACCTCTTACCCGTGACTGCGCGTCAACAATCGCAGTTATGAAAGAAATTGAAACAGCTTGCCAGATGAAATTCACGGGAATTGTCAACAATTCAAACCTCGGTGATGAAACTACCGAAGAAACCGTGCTTTCATCGGCGGCATATGCCGAAGAAATTTCAGCGGCAAGCGGTCTGCCAATCAGAATGACCACCGTAAAAAAAGATTTATACGATAAACTCAAAGAAAAAGTTGTTAACTGCACCGCGATAAAGCTTTATGTTAAGCAATCGTGGGCAGAACAGGAGGAAGATTTATGGCAAAAGTAACCTTTAAAACCGACCTTTGCAAAGGCTGCGGTCTTTGCGTCGGCGCTTGCCCCAAGAAAATTGTGGCACTGCTCAAGGACGAAATCAACGCCAAGGGTTATCATCCCGCAGGCATTACAGACCAGTCAGCTTGCATCGGCTGCGCATTCTGCGCAACAATGTGTCCCGACTGCGTAATAACCGTTGAAAAGTAAGGAGAAGAATTATGGCTGAAAAAGTTTTGATGAAAGGTAACGAAGCTCTTGCCGAAGCCGCTATTATGGCAGGCTGCCGTCATTACTTCGGTTACCCCATAACACCCCAGACAGAAATTGCCGCTTATATGGCAAAGAGAATGCCCGTTATCGGCGGCACATTCCTGCAGGCTGAAAGCGAGGTTGCCGCTATCAATATGATTTACGGCGCAGCCGCCGCAGGTAAGAGAGCTATGACTTCAAGCTCAAGCCCCGGAATCGCACTTAAGAGCGAGGGTATTTCATACCTTGCAGGTTCAGACCTTCCTGCTCTTATCATCAATGTTCAGAGAGGCGGTCCCGGTCTCGGCGGTATCCAGCCCTCACAGTCAGACTATTTCCAGGCTACAAAGAGCGCAGGTCACGGCGACTTCAAGCTCATTGTTCTTGCTCCCGCATCAGTTCAGGAAATGGTTGACCTCACATTCAAGGGCTTTGACCTTGCAGATAAGTACAGAATGCCCGCAATGCTCCTTTCGGACGGCACAATGGGTCAGATGATGGAGCCTGTTTCACTCGATATGGGCGAAGTTAAGGAATATGACAAGTCATCATGGTCAGCATGCGGCACAAAGTGCGAGCGTAAGCACAATGTTGTCAACTCACTTTTCATCCAGCCCGAAGAGCTTGAAAAATACAACATTGAGCGTTACGAGCGTTATGCTCAGATTGAAGCAAACGAAGTTATGTATGACGAATACAGAATGGATGATGCTGAAATCTGCATCGTAGCATACGGCGTTGCAGCCCGTGTTTCACAGAATGCTATCGATAAGGCTCGTGAACAGGGCATCAAAGTCGGTATGATTCGTCCCATTACCCTCTGGCCCTTCCCCAAGGCTGTTCTTAATGCTGCTGCCGATAAGGTTAAGGCATTCATCAGCGTTGAGCTTTCAATGGGTCAGATGATCGAAGATATCGAGCTTGCAACACGCTGCAAGAAGCCCGTTCTCCTTTGCAACCGTGTTGGCGGTATGATTCCTACAACAGAAAATGTTCTTGATTCAATTAATAAAGCAAATTCCATCGGAGGTGACAAATAATGATAGTTTTTGAAAAACCCAAGGCACTTGCCGATGTACCCCTTCATTATTGCCCCGGCTGCACACACGGTATTATTCATCGCCTCGTTGCCGAAGTTATTGACGAGCTCGGCATTGAAGGCAGAACTGTCGGTATTGCACCCGTTGGCTGTTCGGTTTTCGCATACAACTACTTCAACTGCGATATGATTGAGGCTGCTCACGGCAGAGCCCCCGCAGTTGCAACAGGCGTTAAGCGTTCATTCCCCGAAAACATCGTTTTCACATATCAGGGTGACGGCGACCTTGCCGCTATCGGTACTGCTGAAACAGTTCATTCAGCCGCAAGAGGCGAAATCATCACAATCATCTTTGTTAATAACGCAATTTACGGTATGACAGGCGGTCAGATGGCTCCCACTACCC
The DNA here is from genome assembly GCA_045632815.1 of Acutalibacteraceae bacterium. Lineage (GTDB taxonomy): Bacteria > Bacillota > Clostridia > Oscillospirales > Acutalibacteraceae > CAG-177. Next base: position 5,134 of record JAZQXJ010000070.1, read on the forward strand.
TGCCCGGTCAGATTACACAGACCTCACCATACGGCAGAAATCCCGAGCAGGTCGGTCTCCCCGTTAAGGTTTGTGAAATGCTCTCAAATGTTGACGGTGCAACTTATCTTGAAAGAGTTGCCGTTAACAATGTAAAGAATGTAAAGAACGCAAAGAAGGCTATCAAGAAGGCTTTCCAGAATCAGCTTGAAGGCAAGGGCTTCTCGCTTGTTGAAGTTCTTTCAACCTGCCCCACAAACTGGGGTCTCAAGCCCGACAAGGCTCTTGAATGGCTTGAAGAAAATATGATTCCTTATTATCCTCTCGGCGTTTATAAGGACAAGACTGCAGAAAAGGAGGCCGAATAATTATGACACACGAAATACTTCTTGCAGGCTTCGGCGGTCAGGGTATCCTTTTCTCAGGCAAATTCCTTGCTTACGACGGACTTCTTGAGGACCGTGAGGTAAGCTGGCTTCCCTCATACGGCCCCGAAATGAGAGGCGGCACCTGCAACTGCTCAATCATCCTCAGCGACACAAAAATCGGCTCACCTATCGTTTCAAATCCCAATGTTCTTGTTGCGATGAACCTGCCCTCACTCGACAAATTTGAAAGCACAGCAGTTCCCGGCGCAAAAATCTTTGTTGACAGCTCACTTATCGACCGCAAGGTTGAGAGAGATGATGTTGAGGTTTACTATATCCCCGCAACAAAGCTCGCATCTGACGAGAATCTCCCCGGACTTGCAAATATGATTATGATTGGTCATGTTATCGCAAAGGCAGGCGTTATGCCCTACGAAAACGTTGAAACAACAATGAAAAAGCTTGTTCCTGCCAAAAAGCAGAATCTTATCGAGCTTAACATCAAAGCCGTTGAACTTGGCTACAATTATTAATTAAAACAGTTAGGAGAAACCCACATGCTTGAATTAAAAGAAATTGGCCTGCGAGTTGCTTCCCTGCGTGAAACCTGCGGTCTTACCTCTGTTGAGATGGCCGATAAACTTGAAATTTCCGAGGAAAACTACATTGCTTTTGAGCACGGCGAATACGACTTTGCTATCAGCACGCTCAACAACATTGCCCTTATCCTCGGCGTTGATATCCTTGACATTATCAGCGGTGAGTCACCCAGACTCACATCCTGCACGGTTGTTAAGAAGGGCAAGGGTTACGTTGTTAACAGAAACCCCGGCTATGAATTCTCACACCTTGCATACACATTCAGAAACAAGAAAGCTGAGCCTTTCCTTGTTACAATCGATCCTTCGGGTAATCCTCCCGTAATGGATGAACACGAAGGTCAGGAATTTGACTTTGTTCTTTCAGGTAGCCTTCACCTTTATATCGGTGATATCTGCTATGAACTCAATGAGGGTGACAGCGCATATTTCGATTCCAGCATTCCTCACGCTCACAAAAACGTGGGTGACACTCAGGCGCAGTTCATTGCACTTGTGCTTAAATAAGGAATCAAACAAAAATAATCAGGAGTCGGAATAATGGCGATTTACGAAAAATTTATAGGCAGATCAAGAGATTCATTCGTATCTCTCAAGGACTGCCAGGAAAACTTCAAGATTACATATGAGCAGGATTTCAATTTTGCTTACGACGTAATCGATGTGCTTGGCACGGAAAAACCCGATAAGCTTGCTCTTCTCTACGTTTCAAACGAGCAGGAAGAAAAGCGTTTCACATTCGGTGATATGAAGCGTCTTTCAGACAAGGCGGCAAACTACTTTGTATCCGAAGGCGTCAAAAAAGGCGATCCCGTGCTTCTCATCCTCAAAAGAAGCTATCTTTTCTGGATTATCACTCTTGCGCTGAACAAAATCGGCGCAATTATGGTGCCTGCATCAAACATGCTCAAGGGCAAGGATTACGTTTACCGCTGCAATAAGGCTAAGATAAAATATGCCGTTATCACAGGTGACGAAAACTGTACCGAATACTTTGACGAAAGACAGGCTGAATACGAAACTATCGAAAAGAAGTTTGTTACAAAGCACAAGGCTGTAGACGGCTGGATTGACTTTGAAGAAGGCTTTGAAAAGGCAAGCGAGGATTGGACAAGACCCACGGGCGATGCCGCAACAACAGTTGATGACACAATGATTATCAACTTCTCATCAGGCACAACGGGTTATCCCAAAATCATTGCCCACGATTTCAAATACCCTCTCGGTCACATTATGACGGGCGTTTTCTGGCACAGAGTTGTTGACGGCGGAATGCATTTCACCGTTTCGGACTCAGGCTGGGCAAAATCACTCTGGGGCAAATATTACGGTCAATGGATGGGCGAAACCGCAAACTTTGTTTATGATTTTGACAAGTTTGACGGCGCTGATATTCTCTCAAAGCTTGAGAAATATCAGATTACAACCTTCTGCGTACCTCCCACAATGTACCGCCTTATGCTTCAGAATGATGTAAGCAAATACGACCTTTCGTCAATTACTCATTGCTGTACTGCAGGCGAAGCTCTCAATGCGGATATCTTCAACAAGTGGAAGGAAGCAACGGGTCTTGAAATTCACGAAGGCTTCGGAATGAGTGAAACACCCGTCAGCATCTGCACACTTTATCCCTGGACAAAGCCCGTTCCAGGTGCAATCGGCTTCCCTGCCCCCGGTCTT
>JAZQXJ010000071.1:0-1973 GCA_045632815.1 Acutalibacteraceae bacterium
AACTTGAGATTATGTATGACGAAATCAAGGTAAGACGAGAAGTTTAATATTAAAAAAGCGTACATCTTCACGATGTACGCTTTTCTTTTTACCACCTGTTTTCAACATATTCGCAGAATGTGAACATATCTTTTATTTCGATTTTTGTACCGTCATCAAGGGTGACGTCGCCATTCCACATTCCGAATATCTGGTGGCAATTCATTCTGCCGATTTTGAAGTCAACATCCGTGTGGTTATCGAGTGTCGGGGTCATTGTCAGATTGAATCTGCCGTCCTCGGAAACGAATTTCCACGGCTCAAGGAATCTGCCCTTGGGGAATTTCTCAACATCAACCGCGCCGATTTTATGCACCTTTCCGTCATAGAAAATGCAGGTTTCCGTTGCGTTGCTTTCATTGCCGATAGCCCAGGTGATTTCAAAGCCGAGAAGATGCTTTTCGCCGTTTGCATCGGTTATGTACTGATTGCCGCTGCCCCAATACCACACCATCTTATGAACGGTGTTGACTCTGCCCCAGTCAAGGGTACAGAATGCGGCATCCTTTGAAAATTCATATACATAATCACCGCAGACAAACTTACCCTCGCAAGGCATACACATCTGCTTTGTGGTCATAAAATACTTGGTGTTATCCTCATCAAACGGAAAAATCGTTGTGATATTCTCAAGACCCGGCATAATATCCATCTGCACATTGACCTCAACAGGCTTGCCCTTGTATGAGCCTTTGTACCACAGAGTACGCTCTGTTTCCTTTGTGTCAAAATCAAACTCGGTTTTGCCGATTTTGTCCTTGTAGCGGTTGGGAATATCTCCCTTTGCAGGCGGAACGTGCTTGTTTGCGCCGAGGAAATACTGCATTGAGTCGCAAAGAACTTCACCCGTTTTAAGATTAGTGAGCTTTGCGCCAACATAACCGCCGAGATTGATGTTTGCAAAGCTGACGAGAATCTGCATATCACCGTCAACGATGTTATAGAAATCCCATTCCTTGCGGCTCATAATGCCCGTTTTAACGAGATTGCGGTCATATTCAAAAACATTGCGCCTTGCCCAGCCCTTGGCATTCAGAGTGCCGTCGGGGTTAAGCAGCGGAGTACTCTCGGTATATTCGGTCTGCTTCGATTTTTCAGCCCAATCCTTGAAAGGGACATAGGTTCTTTTCAGTTCAACGCTCATTTTCTTTCCTCCCGATTATCGATACATTAATTTTACAATGTATCGGCGGATATTTCAATATAAAATTAAATTTTGTAACAGATTTAGCAATTAATTGAGGCGTAGCTTTGTATGTAATCAATCCGAAGATGAATACACCTGCGGTGATGACATACGGCTTCGGCGATTACATACACGCTGTCGCGTGATTACATACTAATCCTTCGGATTGGATAAAAAAAGAGAAGCTTTTTCAAGCTTCTCTTTTTTGTGCTTACAACTCGTTTTTGTCAAAAATTAAAACAGTCAGACAATTGGAATTTACTTACTGCAATACACCGCAATCGCATCGCAGATGAATGCCGCTGTACCATCAGCATGTTTATCAATATTATTCTTAAAGCGCTCGTCCGCTACATACATTTGACCGAGACCTGCCAAAATTTCATTTGTGCAGACATAGTAATTCTCGGTGATATGGTTCTGCAGCATTTTTACAAGATTTTGTACTTCAGTGGAATCAGGACTTTCGCCCTTTCTCATGCAGAGCGCAAACTCTGCCATAATATGGTCCATTCCCTCGGCAAGGTCATTCCACTTCTGCTTGGAGTAGTTCTTAGTCCGTTCTGCATGTTCTTTGTATGCGTCTGTTTTGCCCCATTTTTCTTTGGCTTCAGCCTTATGCTTTTCAAATTCGCTGTTGTCAAATGCTTTCATAACATTTTTTCCTTTCACGGCACCGTCTATAGCAGAAATTAACCTCTCTAATCGTTCTTTTTTGAGTGTGAGAAGTTGTTTTTGCTCATTGAGC
>JAZQXJ010000072.1:0-9516 GCA_045632815.1 Acutalibacteraceae bacterium
ACAAAAAATTCATTTTTCGATAAAATTTACCGATTTTCACTCATTTATCGGCATTGTTGCGAATGCATTGAGATCTGAACTTGCAATATTACCCTTTTTGAATTCATAATATGCCTGCGCTCCGACCATAGCCGCATTGTCACCGCAAAGGGAGAGATGGGGCATATAAAGCTGCCAGCCTTTTTCCCCACACGCATCGCTCATACGCTTGCGCAGACGGGAATTTGCGGAAACACCGCCTGCCATAACAATTTTGTCAAATCCGTAGGCTTCAGCCGCCTTGACTGTGTTTTTGACAAGGCAATCGGCAACGGTTTCTATGCAGGTTGCCCCAAGGTCAGGCACGCTGACATCTGTCCCCTTCTGCTTTGAGTTATGAATGATATTCACAACAGCGGTTTTCAGACCCGAAAAGCTGAAATCATACTCCGAGCCGTCAACTCTGGGATGAGGCAATTTATATGCATCGGGATTGCCCTCTGCGCTTACTCTGTCAAGATTGACACCACCGGGATAAGGCAAGCCCATTGCTCTCGCCGCTTTGTCCATACATTCGCCTGCGGCATCGTCCCTTGTCCTGCCGATAATTTCAAAATCCGTGTAGCTTCTGACGGCAACGATATGGCTGTGACCGCCCGAAACAACAAGACAGAGGAAAGGCGGCTCAAGCTCGGGGTGAGTAATATAGTTAGCCGCAATATGAGAACGCAGGTGATGCACGGGAATAAGAGGCAGACCCGTAGAATATGCAAGCCCCTTTGCAAAGTTAACGCCCACAAGCAATGCGCCGATAAGACCGGGGGCGTATGTGACGGCAACGGCATCGATATCGCCGTAGCCCACGCCTGCATCGCTCATCGCTTTTGACACAACTCCGCTGATTGCCTGAGCGTGCATTCTTGATGCAATTTCAGGCACAACGCCTCCGTATACAATATGTTCGCTGACCTGCGATGCGATTACGCTTGAAAGCACTTTTCTGCCGTCCTCAACAACGGCTGCTGCGGTTTCATCGCAGGAAGATTCGATTGCAAGTATTTTCATATGGTTACCTCGTTTCACTCGGAATGAATCGCGCTATGCGCATGATGAATGAATCGCTCCTTCAGAGCATGAATTGTTGCTTCGCAACATTGTCAATTCATGCCGTCAGGCAATTAATTTCAAAAGTATTTAGTATAAATAATTCCGTTTTCCGTGGGGTTGGAATAAAAATTCTTTCTTACGCCTGCGACTTCAAAGCCCTCGGATTCGTAGAGGGCAATGGCTGGCTCATTGCTTTGGCGAACCTCAAGGGTGATGAATTCACATCCCCTGCCCTTTGCGCCGTCGCAGGCGGCACGCAGAAGAAGCCTGCCGATACCCATTTTGCGATATTTTTTGAATACCGCAACATTGGTTATATATGCCTCGCCGCAGATTTCCTGAACGCCGATATAACCTGCAACACCATCCGAAACCGCAACGAGAAAATGAGAATTCTCATTGTCAAGCTCCTCTTTGAGGGCATTTGCACTCCAAGGCTGCGAAAAGCACTCAATTTCAAGCTCTGCAACGGCATCAATATGCTTTTCGCCCATTTTTTCAAGGGTAAACATCATTTTACCTCCGAAATTATATCGTCAAACTGCTCTGCCAATGCGGTTTTTATTGAATTTGCACACATCATATATGTTTCGATGTCGCCGCCGTATGGGTCGGGTATTCCGCCGCCAAGCACAACTATTTTGTCCGAATTCACATAGAGCGAAAGGCTCGCCGCGTGTTCGGGAGTCATACAGACAAATTTATCCGTTTCATCAAGCACATAAGCCGTTATGCGCCTTGCTCTGTGAGCCGAAATATCAACGCCGAATCGCTCGCACGCCTTGACGGAATTTGCCGTTACCTCGTCACCCGTCATTGCAAACAGCCCCGCACTCGAGCAGGTTATATCATTTATATTTTTATCGGCAAGGAGCTTTTTGAAAAGCCCCTCCGCCATCGGACTGCGGCAGGTGTTGCCTGTGCAGACAAATAATATATTCATAGCTTTATTTCCTTAAATTAAAATGAATTGTTACTGCGTAACATTAAGGATAGGCTCCGCCTATGACCGAATGAAAATGCGTCGCAGACCCTTAATGCACCAAAGGTGCAAATCATACATTTGAAAAATGCAATTCATCATTTAGACTCGTACCATGTTTTACCAATGCCTACATCCGCCTGCATTGCAACGCGCATTTTAACTGCATTTTCCATTTCTTTTTTCACGATGCCCGCAACGATTTTTGCCTCGTTTTCGGGTGCTTCAACAATCAGCTCGTCGTGCACCTGCATAATGAGCCTTGCTTTGAGGCATTGCTCGTTAAGGCTTTCCCAGACTCTTATCATTGCAATTTTGATTATATCCGCCGCCGTACCCTGAATGGGCATATTCAGCGCAACTCTCTCGCCGAATGCACGCATCATTCCGTTTGACGAGGAAAGCTCGGGCAGATATCTGCGGCGCGCAAACACCGTTTCAACATAGCCCTTTTCCTTGGCATCCTCAACAACATCGCTCATATACTTGCGAACTCCGCTGAAATGGGCAAGATAGCCCTTGATGTAGCTGTCCGCCTCTGCACGGGAAACGCCGATATCCTTTGCAAGCGAAAACGCGCCTATGCCGTAAACAATGCCGAAATTGACCGCCTTTGCGCGACTTCGCATAATGGGCGTTACCATCATCAGCGGCATATCAAACACCTGAGATGCGGTGATTGCGTGAATATCGTCGCCGTTGTTGAACGCTTCAATCATATTTTTATCGTTTGCGATATGGGCAAGCACACGAAGCTCAATCTGCGAATAGTCGGCATCGATAAGCACGCAGCCGTCCTTCGCCCTGAAGAATTTGCGCATTTCCCTGCCCAACTCCGAGCGCACGGGAATATTCTGCAGATTCGGCTCGGTTGACGAAATTCTGCCCGTACGGGTTTCCGTCTGATTGAGGCTGGAATGTATTCTGCCGTCTGCGCCGATAACCTTGAGCAAGCCGTCGCAATAGGTTGACTTAAGCTTTGCAAGGCTTCTGTATTCAAGAATCTTTGCCACAACGGGATAATCCGCCGCAAGACCCTCAAGCACCTCAGCATTGGTGGAATAGCCGCTTTTCGTCTTTTTCTTTGCAGGCAGACCCATCTTCACAAACAGAGTCTCGCCGAGCTGTTTGGGTGAATTGAGGTTGAACTCACAGCCTGCTTCTTCGTATATTTCTTTTACGAGAATTTCGATTCTGCCCTGAAGCTCAATGCCGAATTTTTCAATGCCCTCGGCATCAACAAGGAAGCCTTCACGCTCCATTGATGCAAGCACCCTTGCAAGGGGAAGCTCGATTTCTTCAAGCAGTCTTTTCTGATTATGCTCCTCAATAAGAGCATTCATTTTTGCAAAAGCAAAGGGCAGATATGCCGCATAAAAAGCCGCTTCATTCTCTGCCTCGGGTAATTCAGCATTTGCGTATTCAGCAATGATTCGCTTCAGGTCATACGCACCCGACGAGGGATTGATAAGATAAGCGGAAAGCATTGCATCGCCGCAGATTGAATTGATTTCAATATCCTCGCGGTAATCGTAATAAAAAGCATAAAGAGCCTTTGAATTACAGGTGTATTTTTTGATTTCACGGTCAAAAAGGAAATCGGAGCAGAATTCAGCATAGCCGCTGTTTTCGGGATTGACGAGCGCAACGCCGTTATCCGTTTTAAAGAGGAAAATTCCGCCGTCAAAGGTGAAATATGCCTCACCTGCTTTTTTGAAAAGATTATAAAAAAGCTTCAAATCCTCCTGCTCGTAGCAATCGGTGCAGATTTTCTCCGCCTCTGTTTTCTCTGTCTTTTCAGGCGCTTTAAGCTCAAGGCGCTCAATCATTTTATACATTTCAAGGTCGGCAAGCAGACTTGTCACCTTATACGCATCCGGCGCGGAGGGTACATAGCTCTCATATGCGCCGTCAACGGGTGCGGTTGTTTTGATTGTGCCGAGCTCACGGCTCAGATATGCCATATCCTTATCGGCGGCAAGCTTATCGTGCACGCCTTTTTTGATGTCTATTGTATCGAGGTTTGCGTAAATTTCGTCAATCGAGCCGAAACGGCTGATTAAATCCTGCGCAGTTTTCTGACCGATACCTGCAACGCCGGGAATACAGTCAGAGCTGTCGCCCATCAGGGCTTTTATATCAATCATCTGCTCGGGAGAAACTGAATATTCCTCCTTGATTTTATCTCTGTCATAGCAAACGCTCTGGGGTCTGCCCATTTTGGTTGAGGCAAGCAGTACATTGACATTATCACGCACAAGTTGAAGCGAATCGCGGTCACCCGTGGCAATGTAGCAGAAATCGCCCTCGCCGCAATTAGCCGCAAGAGTGCCGAGAATATCGTCTGCCTCCCAACCGGGGGCTTCAAGAATTTTATAGCCCATCGCCGCAAGCAATTCCTTAAGCGGCGGCATCTGCTGAGCCAATTCGGGGGGCATACCCTTGCGGTTAGCCTTATAGCCCGAATACATCTCGTGGCGGAAAGTGGGCGCTTTGACATCAAAGGCGATAGCCACCGCATCGGGGCTTACCTCCTCGCGCAGCCTTAAAAGAATATTGAGAAAGCCGTAAATTCCGTTTGTGAATTTCGTGCCGTCTTTTGTTGTAAGAAGCTTTATGCCGTAAAAGGCACGGTTAAGAATGGAGTTGCCGTCAAGGGCTAAAAGTTTCATTCCGAATCACCTCAAATTACATTATAACATATATTTTGTAAATTTCAGCAATTTTATGAAAATTATTGAAAATAATTTAGAATGATGATAATATAAAATGAATTACAATTAAAATTGCAGACTTGACGGTCTGTCGGGTTGTCGGGGTCGCCAACCCATACAAATACAATCGGTCATAGGCAGAGCCTATCCTTAATGTTACGCAGTAACAATTCATGCTCCGAAGGAGCAATTCATTCATCATGTGCGAAGCACAAATCATTAAAATCGGAGATTTTTATGAAAATAGGCAACTTTGAAATAAACGGATATGCCGCCCTTGCGCCCATGGCAGGGGTTGCGGACAGAGCCTGCAGAGAGCTTTGCATCGAATTCGGTGCAGCTTATGTCGTGACCGAAATGGTAAGCTCCAAGGGGCTGACTATGCACGACAGAAAGTCCGACACCCTTATGGTGCTTGGCGAAACGGAAAAGCCTGCGGCTGTGCAGATTTTCGGCTGTGACCCTGCAACTATGGCGGAAGCGGCAAAAAAGGCGGCGGCAACGGGCTGTCAGGCGGTTGACATCAATATGGGCTGCCCTGCTCCGAAAATTGCAGGAAACGGCGGCGGCTCTGCGCTGATGAAAGACCCCGACCTCGCCGCAAGGATAACCGAAGCCTGCGCCAAGGCAATCGACCTGCCCGTAACTGTCAAATTCCGCTCGGGATGGGACGAAAACAGCATCAACGCCGTTGAATTTGCACGCTTGCAGGAAAAGGCAGGTGCGGCGGCAATCACCGTGCACGGGCGCACAAGAAAGCAGATGTATGCACCGCCCGTAAACCTCGACATCATAAGGCAGGTAAAGCAGACGGTGAAGATACCCGTCATCGGCAACGGCGATATCGTTGACCCGATTTCGGCTGAAAATATGTATAAAACCACGGGCTGTGACTTCATTATGGTGGGCAGAGGCGCACTCGGCGCACCGTGGGTTTTCAATCAGATTAACGAATATCTGAAAAGCGGAATTATTCTTCCCGACCCTCCCATTGAGGAGCGAATGGACACGATGATTCGCCACATTGCACGGCTCTGCGAATATAAGGGCGATTATGTGGGTATGCGCGAGGCGCGCAAGCACTCGGGATGGTATATCAAGGGTGTCCGCGGTGCGGCGGCTCTGCGGCAGGAAATCGGCGGACTTGAAACAATGGACCAGCTCCGCGCAGTTGCCGAAAAGGTTATAAAAGCCGCTTATCAGACGTAAAAATACACAAAAAACACAATGAGTAATTGTAATAAACGCCAAAAATAAATCCGTCTTTCAATTTTCATTGAAAAGGCGGATTTGCTATGTTAAAATTTTAAATGAAATTAATAGCCTTATGCGCTATGCGCAATTCATTCAAAAGGAGAAAAACTATGGCAATTTTAATGAAAATCGTAGGCTTCATCCTTGCAATCATCACCCCCTTTGCATCAATGCTTGTTTGGGATCCCACAGTTTATTTTGACAAGGAAATCCCCGTTGCAGAGGAGAAAATCGGCGGATTTATGAAGGGCGTTTGCCACCTCGACCCCGATTATGACCTCATCAAAGATGCAAATGTTGAATGGTACAGAGATGATATTCCCTTCCCCTTCTTGGCTGACGGCTCAATCTCACCCTACTACGAAAGCTGGAAGAAGGGCGCTCAGGAATATGTTGATAACGGAATCAGAATCTTCGGCGTTACACCCTATCCCGATGATTACATTGCATACGGTCTTGACCCCCGCGACCCTGCAAACAGAGAGGGAATTCAGGAAATCGCAAAGTTCTATATTGAAGACCTTAAGGGTATCGTAGGCGCATTTCAGGTTACAAACGAAATGGGTATCGATCGCTTTACTCTGCCCCTCACTCTTGAAGAAGCCGCTGAATTCATCGGAATGCAGCTTGAGGCGATGTATCCCGTCAGAGGCGACGCTATCATCGGCTACAACCTTGGCGGTCTTGCTCTTCTTGAGCTGACTCCTCTTATGGGCGATTATCATCAGTATTGCGACTATGTGGGTGTTGATATGTATCTCGGTTGCTTTGAAAATGTTCTCAAGAATCCCGACCAGCTTATCACCCTGCTCAGCTTCGTAAGAAAGAACACAGGCAAGCCCATCATCCTCTGTGAATTCGGTTACATCGGCTACGGCGAGCCCAAAACAGATGATGAAAGAAAAGCAATTCTTCAGCAGTACGGCTTCAACAGCGAAGAAGAAGCCAAGGCAAACATCTGGGAATTCGTAAATAATCTTCCCGAGGATTTAACAGAGGAAATCACCGAAAACTATTCCGGCAGACCTGCTTCAGAGGTTGCGGATATAGTATTCACCAGCGAATATACAAACCACATTTACCGTGAGCTGCCCGAAGGCTACGGTCTTTACGGCTATGAGCACACTCCCGAAGGTCAGGCAGAACTTTTTGAATACATCATCAAGAAAGTCCGCAACCTTGATTTCGTTATCGGTATGTGCCTCTACTGCTGGTCAGACAGCGACAGATGCTACGTCTGCGGTCAGTCCGACTGCCCCGTTGAAACAGGCTGGGGTCTTGTTGACGGCAAGGGTCAGCCCAAACCTGCTTACTACGCAGTAAAAGAAGGCTTCAAGGATTAATAACCGAACAAAAAAATTAACCGTGACACTTCCGAGTGCCACGGTTTTTTTATTTTCTCACAAAGAACATAAATACTGTCAGAATAATCAGGAATGCAAAGTTGAACACTGAAAAGAGTTTCACGTAATAACCTGCTTTGCCGGGGTTATGCCAGGTGTATTCTCTGAAAGTGATAAGGCTTGCAAGGGATGAAATCAGCGTGCCGACGCCGCCGATATTGACTCCCACAAGCAGGTCGCCGTAGTTTTCCGTAAACTGTGAAAGCAGAATTGCCGAGGGCACATTGCTGATGAACTGGCAGGAGAAAACGCTGAAAAGCAGGGTGCTTTTTTCCATCAGCATTGAAAGGAAGCTTTTCACCACCTCAATTCTCGCCATATTACCCGAGAAAATGAAGAAGAAAACAAAGGTCAGGAGCAGCGGATAATCCACCATTTTCAGGGCTTTTCGGTCTGCAATCAGCAGAACTGCAGGGATAACGATAAGACCGACAACATAGGGAATTCCCCTGAAAACAATAGCAATCGCAAGCACAAAAAGAACAAGATAAAGTGCTGTACGAAGCGGCGGAAGCTTTGAAATCTTACCCTCAATTTTAAGGGGTTCCGATTTGACGAAAACAATACAGCAAAGGGTTATCAGCGCAACCGAAAGCACAAACGGCGGCGCCATAATACCCATAAACTCAAGGTTGGGGATGTCAAATCTGGTGTAAAGATAAAGATTCTGCGGATTGCCGAAAGGGGTCAGCATACCGCCCAGATTTGCCGCAATATTCTGCATAATAAAGGTGAATGCCATATAATCCTGCTTGCCCGTTGTAATCAGCACAAAATAGCCTAGGGGCAGAAAGGTCAGCAGCGCCATATCGTTGGCAATGAGCATTGACCCGATAAACGTGATATACACAAGCGCAAGAATAACAAGCCTTGCATTTCTGAAGCATTGAACGATTTTCTTGGCAAGGGTATAAAAAAACTGAATGTTTTTCAGCGCGCAGACAACCGCCAGCACGCAGAAAAGGCAGGCAAGGGTTTTGAAATCAAAATAACCTATGTATTCCCCGTCGGGCGGCACAATGATGCTTGTCACAGCCGCGGCGACAAAGGCAACAAGCATAATCGCATTCTTTTTTGCAAAGGATTTTATATTTTCAATCACTTTTGTCATTGCAATTCTCCGTTGATATTTTTCCGCAGATTATTATATACTCCTCCGCCGCAAAATTCAATGAACGCAGGGTGACAAAATCGATTGTTTATTGTGTTTTTTATTATACAATCTGCTAAATTGAAAAGGACAGCCGCAATGGGCTGTCCCTACATATATCAATCAAAGATAACCGCAATTTCGTGGATGATGGTTTCGAAGAAGTTGCGGATAAGGCGGATGATTTTCTCAATGATATTCTCGTCCTCATATTCCGCGTCCGTGCCCTTGCCGCCGTAGCAGCCGATGTTGGCACTTTCAATTTCATCGCCGAAGAAATCCTTTTCAACGCCGTCTATCTTGACTCCTGCGCCGATAAGGGGCGAATCCGCCGAAAGCTTAAAGCTCTCGGGGTCGGAATAATCCGTGCCTGCAAAACCGGGTACGGTATTCATTGCACCGATATCAACGAGAGGATTCATTATGTTGTAATAGCAGTTATTCTCAAACACATTGCCTCTTGACGAGTCAACATCATAGGCAAAGGTTGCTCCATCCTGAGCAACGATAATATTATTTGCAATATATGCGTTATAAAGATTCTTGAACTGGAATTCGCCGCAGTTGACGATTGTGTTGTTATAGAAGCTGAAGTTATGCTCGCCTGCAGAGCCTACCGCCGTTGTTGTGCGCGCCTTGTTATCGTTGACGGAGAGACAGTATCTTACTGTGTTGCCGTTATGACCGCTGTGATTGGGACAGTTGCACATAAAGCGCACATTATCGTGGGAATAAATATACTGATAGGTGCAGTTGTGGGTGTATGAATCAAAGTCAACCGCCATACCGTCGCCGATATTCTTCTGACCTGCGATTTCGCAATACTGGATTGTGCTGCTTTCGCTGCCCCAGAACCACATCGCCGCAGTGAAATATTCAACGCTTCCGTCTTCAAGGAGTTCCGCGCCGCCCTGACAGCAATTAATT
>JAZQXJ010000073.1:0-42818 GCA_045632815.1 Acutalibacteraceae bacterium
CACGGATGTTGACTTCAAAATCGGCAGAATGAATTGCCACCAGATATTCGGAATGTGGAATGGCGATGTGATCCTTGACGACGGCACAAAGATTGAGATAAAAGACCTGTTCACTTTCTGTGAATACGTCGAAAACAGATGGTAAAAAGAAAAGCGTACATCGTGATGATGTACGCTTTTTTAATATTAAACTTCTCGTCTTACCTTGATTTCGTCATACATAATCTCAAGTTTGGGCTTGGTGAGGGGATAACCGAATTTGAACAGGATAAACACGAGGGTATAAACAATTGCAGGGATGATTGTGCAGACGAAAAGGATTCCTTCGCCAACGCCTTCAACATAGCCTGCGGAGCCGTGTACGGCGCCGTTGTAGCCCGCAACTGCGGCGAGGAGCTTCATACCGCCAACATCGGCAATTGTCTGTCCGAGGTTACGGCAGAAGGTGTAAACCGCATAAACCGCGCTTTCGCTGCGTATGCCCGTTTTATATTCCTGATAGTCGATAACATCGGTGATGATTGCCCAGTTTGTGATGCTTACAAATGAATAACCGAAACCGATTACGAATGTAAAGAGCATAAACACAACGGGTGCGCTGCCGAGTCTGTCGCAACGGGGAACAACAAAGAACATAAGCACGGCTGCAACTGCCGAGAAGAATGTACCAATGCTGCAAAGCTCCTGCTTGCCGAACTTTTTAACAAGCTTGGGCATAAAGAAAATCATAACAGCCATAGGCAGGTAGTTTGCGATTGTGCCGATGATTGAAAGGTCGGTGTTCTCAAAATAGTTTTTGTAAAGATACTGGTTGAGCGATGCAAACTGAAGCTGACCGCTTATAAGAATGCCTGAAATTGCGGCAACAACGAAGGGTCTGCTCTTAAGCATACCGATATAGGTTTTCTTGAAATCAATTTTGGGCTCTTCTTCGGAAGCGATTCTTTCCTTTGTGTTGGTGAAGCAAAGGTAGAAGAAAATGATTGACAAAACGCCCATTATAACGCCGAATTTCAGCATTCCGCCTGCATCGGCAGCCTTGACTGCAACGCCTTGGCTGTTTGTGCCCGTAACTGTGTAAATTATCATTGGACCGATAAGCAGGGGAACGGCTCCGCCCAGACCTGCACCGATTGAACGGAAGGTTGAAAGAAGTGTTCTGCCGTCGGGGTCATCGGTGATAACCGAAGCGAGCGAGCCGTAGGGAATGTTGATTGTTGTATACATCATTCCGTAGCCGATATAGGTTATATACATAAGAGCAATAACAAGCGTTTCGCTCGCTGTGAAATCTCTGAAATTAACGAAGCAGAGCATCGCCATAATTCCGAGAGGAATTGCAAACCATTTTATGTATGGTCTGAATTTGCCGTCTTTATTAGGCTTTTTCTTTGCAACAATATTGCCCCAGAGGGGGTCGTTGATTGCGTCCCAGAGCCTTGCAATAAGGAGCAGGGTGGTGATTTTGCTTTCGGCAACTTTAAGAATATCGGTGTAAAATACCTTGAGATAGGATGAAACATAGGTCAGCACAAAAAGGTTGGCTGCATCGCCGAATGCGTAGCCGAGGCTGTCCCTGATGCCGATTTTGTTGGGATGCTTCATTTCAGCCGCCTCAAGTGAACGTTGTTTTTTCAACGCATTACCTCCTTTGATTTTTATTTAGAATATCAACAGATAGAATATCATTTTATTCGTCAAAAAGCAAGCTTATTTATTAAAAAGCAAAATATTTTTCGCGCTGCTTCTGAATTCTGCCGCTGATGAATTCAAGAGTTTCCTTTGCACCCTCAACACCGCAGGCGTAGTCCTTCATCGCTCTGCCTTCTTCGTAGCAAAGGTCATCGTGAAGCGGGAAGTAATCCTGAAGAAGGAAGGTTGCGTAGCGTGCAAGCCTGAAATCGCCGACGAGTCTGAATTCCTTGCTTATGCCGTCAATTGCGATTGAGTAGAAATTCTTGATTGAGTCAATGATAGCTTCGCACTCGTTTTTGGGTGAGAATACCATCGTTGAGCAGATGTGGGCGTTACGGTTGTTGATTGAGCCGTGGCTGTCGGTGCTGCCGACGATGGGGAAATTGAAGCCCTGAGCCTTGATTTCGTAATATTTGTGAGTCTGGAAGCCGTTATGCTCATAGTAATTTTCGCCGCCGAGAACTTCAAATGCATCAAAAGGCTGACTCTTAAGCATAAAGTTTGTCAGGTTTTCAGGCACCTGATGAACATTTGAAAGCCAGTAAGGATGGCAGAATATGCCGAGACCCTCAGCCTTCTTGATGTGGTTGAATACCCAAACACAGCTTGCGTAGGTGAAAGGCTCGATTCCCTCGGGGATATCGAGAGTTGCGGCAAGAGCGTCAACCTCTGCTCTGTATTCGTCCTCGGTAATCTGTTCGGGGCAGGGAAAGCCGTTTATGCGGCGCTTTTCGATGTCATTGCCGAATTCTTCGGTATGCTCATCAAGGAGAATTGCGTTAACGGAATATTTGCCGCCGAAGTTGACGATATGAACATCGTTGATGTGGTCGGGAGCGAGGTCGGGGAGATGAACTTCTTCGCCAACGCAGATGTTGAATTCAATGGGAACATCCTTGTATGTATTGATTGCCTCAAGTGAGGGCCAGTAGCGGTTATGGTCGGTGATTGCGAAGAAATCGTAGCCGTGCTTTCTGTAGTTTGCGCTGACGATTGCGGGGCATTCATGGCCGTCCGAGCAGCAGGTGTGCATATGCAGGTCGCCTATGAGAGGATATCTGCCGCAAAGGTCCTCGTCAAGAGCGTAAACGCTGAGCTGAAGCAGCCTTTTGCCCGTGTTCTTATCCATAATTCTTACATAATACTGCTGCTCACGGGGGAATGTGTGCGTGAATTTAATGCAGCCGTCAAATTCAAAGGGCAGCTCATATCCGTTGCCTCTGTAGGGGTAATCTCTGGGATTGCCGTCGTCAAGACCGTAGATATTGAGCGTGATTTCGTCGGGATTTTTAAAGTTTGCGTGATGACCGAGAGGCTTTATCGTGATTGTAACCTCTTTGCCCGCGGGGAATACCTTGGGGAATATGTCATAATAGTGAAGCTCGGTTTTCATATCTTTCATAATTATTTCTCCTTATATTTCAACGGTTTTGCCCGTTTCGTATGATATGTAGGAATTTTCAAGCAATTCCGCGAGTGCAATTGCATCAGCCATTCCGAGACCGTCGGGTGAGCCTGTGCCGTCAAGGCAGGCATCAACAAAGCGGACGATGGGCTTTTCGTCCTCCTTGGGAAGGTTGTCAGGAGCGATGAAGCCCTTGTTGAGCTTTGCGGTTTCGGTTGTTTTGTATTTTATTTCGCCGCCCTGCCAGAGAAGAATGCCGTCCGTGCCGTGTACTTCAATTGTGTAAGGCGATGAGAATGCGAGGAATGAGGTTTCCGAAACGCCGATTGCACCGCCCTCAAATTCAATGATTGAAATTGCGTTTTCGTCAACGGGTGTTCCGAAAACGGAGTTTGCAATGCCCGTTATCTTTTTAGGCTTGCCGCAAAGATAAGAAAGCAGATACATAGGATGACAGCCGAGGTCCATCATTGCGCCGCCTGCGCAGTCGTCCTTGACAAACCAGTATTCGGGCAGCCATTTGCCGCTGACGCCGTTGTGAGCATTACGGATGCGTACGTTTGTCACCTTGCCGAAATCGCCGTTTTCAATGTGTTCTTTTGCAAATTTAACAACAGACCACGCCTTGTGAGGGAATGAAATCACAAATGTAACGCCGTTTTCTTCAACTGCCTTTGCAATTTCGTTACATTCCGAAACGGTACAGGCGAGGGTTTTCTCCGTGAAAATGTGCTTGCCTGCCTTTGCGGCTTTGGTCAGCACATCGGTGTGCATTGTTGTTGGTGTGCAGCAACAGACGGCATCAACATCGTCCCTTGCAAGCAATTTATCAAGATCAGGCTCAAAATCTGCGCCGAGCCTGCCTGCCCATTCAGCGCCTCTTTCGGGATTTTCGTCCCAGACGGCAGTAATTTCCGCTTTGCCTGTGCCGACAAATTCCCTTGCGTAACCCTCGGCGTGAACGTGCCATTTTGAAAGCATTGCAACTCTGAGCATAATAACTCCTCCTGTTTTACGCTTTAATGCAATAATATAGATACATAATATCACATTAAAATAAAAAAGTCGAGATATTATCCCGACTTTTTACCGTTCTTGAAATAATTATTTTCTTGTGATATAATTTTTATGCACCGTTTCTTTGTTTTGCGGCGTATTCGCTGCCGAGCGAGGCAAGACAGGCAAAAACGGAGGCGGGGCGGCAAAGGGTCAGCAGTTTTTCGCTGATATCAACGGCTGAGTAATAGTCAAACATTTCGCCTGCCCCTATGTAAAGCAAGGCGGAGACAAAAAGCATAATCATAACCGCCGCCCAACCCAAAACTACAATATATTTTGTTCTGCGGTGCAGATTTGTAAAGATTTTTTTCATGGCATCCTCCTGTATGTAAATTATACAGGACACCGAGCCAATGTTCAAACCAAAAATATTACCAACAGAGGAAATAAAAATGGCTATCGGAATTTCAACCTCCTGCCTTTATCCCAAGGCAACGGAGGAAGCACTTGAAACGCTCGGGAAAATGGGCGTTAAGACCTGCGAGATTTTTCTGAATACAATCAGCGAAACAACTCCCGAATTCATAAAAATTCTCAATGAAATCAAGGCTGAATACGGTATGGAAATCGTTTCAGTTCATCCGTTTTCTTCTTTTTCGGAAACATATATGCTTTTCGGCAACTACCGCCGCCGCTACCTTGATGTCTGCGAGTTTTACAAAAAATGCTTTGAGATGACTGCGCTTGCAGGTGCGGATATTTCCATAATCCACGGTTCAAGGCTGACGGGTAAAATCAGCAATGAGGAATATTTTGAGAGATTTCAGGCTCTTGTTGAATCGGGCAGGGAATTCGGAGTGACGGTTTGTCAGGAGAATGTCAATGCCCATTACAGCCAGAATCCCTCATTTTTGCGCGAAATGCGCGATGCACTCGGCGATGATTTTCATATGGTGTTTGATGTTAAGCAGGCATTCAGGGCAGGGTATGAGCCGCTTGCTTTTGCAGAGGAGTTCAGAAATAATATCCGTCATATTCATCTGAGCGACCATAATCAGCAGAGTGATTGCATTGCACCCTCAACGGGAAATTTTGATTTCAGAAAGCTTTTTGATATAATGAATGCCGCAGATTATAAGGGTAATTATGTTATTGAGCTTTACAGAAACGGCTTTGGCGAAGAAAATGAGCTTACAGAATCTTTGCGTTATCTGCAAAATTTGTGAAATAGCTTGAAAATTCTGCGAAATATGCTATACTTGAAATATGTCAGACTATAATTAAGGAGTGTTGTCATTATGAAATGTCCGTTTTGCGGTTGCGAAGAAAGCAAGGTTATCGATTCCCGCCCGACAGACGAGGGCGAGCGTATCCGCCGCCGCAGGGAATGTATAAGCTGTCAGAAGCGTTTCACCACATATGAAATAATTGAGAGCGTTCCTGTTATTGTTGTTAAAAAAGATAAATCAAGAGAGGTATTTGACCGCAACAAGCTGTTCAACGGTATGCTCAGAGCTTGCGAAAAGCGCCCTGTCTCGCTTGATGCGCTTGAAAAAGCCGTTAACGAGATTGAGGCAACTCTCCAGAATTCGCTTGACAGAGAGGTTACCTCTGTTTATATCGGCGAGCTTGCAATGGATAAGCTTCGTGAGCTTGACGAGGTTGCATATGTGCGTTTTGCCTCGGTTTACCGCCAGTTCAAGGATATCAACACCTTTATGGACGAGCTTGCAAAAATCCTCAGAGAAAAGAATTGATCAATGCGGAGTGTAGCGTTTGCTACGCTCCTTTTTTGGGAGAATAACAATGAAAAGATTAACGGCAATTCTGCTTTCGCTGATGCTTGTTTTCCTCTGTGCCTGCTCCGATAAGAATGACGGCAGGGTGAAAACCGCAGATATGCTCAATATTACCAACACGGAAAAGACCTTTCTCGGCTGTCTGAGCAGATTTGAGGCGGTTGTGGCGGCAATGAGCGCAAAGGTAACAATTCTTGAGAATGCCCACAATGCTGTTATTGAATCGGGCAATAAAACCGAATATTTTCTTGACGATAATTATATTCTTACATCGTTTGAGCCTTTTGTGCTGAATACTCTTTCGATTGTGCAGGGTTTCACCGCTGATATGACCAACGAGGCGGCGCAGGATTACTACAAGCTGCAAAGCGAGGGTATGGATATAACCTTTACCTCTGAGGGCGAGAATTACGAGCTGATTTTTGTCTCCGAATCAACAATCAGAACCTACACGGCTGAATATAACGCAAAAAACGACAGTATGCGTTATGTTTATACCGTTGAGAATTCGGGCGAGGAAACAGTTGAGGAATTCCTCGAGTTTTCAAAGACGGAAAGCGGTACATATGTTATCCAAAGCCGTTCGGGCAGATGTTATATAAAGTTCAACCGTGATGATGAAATAGAGAATTTCTGTTGCGGTGAGCTTTATGAGGGTGAGTTTACCCTTGATGAAAGCGTGTATCCGCAGCCTGACGAGTCGATTGACGAATTCTGGGTAACGGAAAGGGGCAAACCCGTATTCAACGGCATCCACACCTTCGAGGATAATCTGCTTACCCACGAGGACAGAAGCAGCGGACCGTGGAAAACCGTCAGAATCGATGCTGAAAATTATGCGTCTGCATTTTACGGACAGTGATTGATATGAATACAAGCAAAAAAGCCGCAGATGTATGCGGCTTCCTTGAAAAAATCGGGATAAATTATGAAATTGTGACTCATCCGCCCGTCTGCACTCTTGAGGAATGTCAGGCGGTCAACGGGATAATCGGCGGCAGAATATGCAAAAATCTGCTTCTGCGCACGGATTCGGGCAAGGTGATTTACCTGCTGATGATAAGGGATGACAAGCGGTTTGTGACAAAGGATGTTTCCAAAAAGCTGGGCTGCTCACGGTTGTCCTTTGCCTCGGGCGAATATATGGAAACCCTGCTCAACACATCTCCCGGCTCGCTGAGCATAACAAGCCTTATTTTTGACAGCGAAAAAAAGGTTATGCTTGCCGTTGACAGCGATGTGCTTGCGGAGGAATATATCTGCTGTCACCCGAGCGATAACACGGCAACGCTGAAAATAAAAACGGCGGATGTGCTTGAAAAGCTGATTCCTGCCCTCGGCACCGAGCCGAAAATCATTGAAATCCTATAATAAGAACATAGGGGACGACCTCGGGTCGTCCCGTTTTTTGTTTGCTTAATCAAAACCGTAGGGGCGTTCTTTGAACGCCCGAAAAAACGGGCGGCTTATAGCCGCCCCTACCGTATAATTTTATATTATAATATTATCCAGAACGGCAATTGCCTCGGCATATTCATTGTCCGAATTGAATTTCGGCAGTTTTTTCAGCAGGGGAGCGTAGAATTTCTGCTCCGCTTCCTCCTCTTTCAATTGCTGTTCTTTCTGATATTCGGTATATTTCTTTTTCAGGTCATAAATGAACTGCTCTTTTGCGTAAATCCTGAAGCGTTCCATTTCCAGCTCTGCACCCAGAGCCTCAAGCTGTTCAAGCGCATCTGCGCCGTATTCCTCAAGCATTTCCGTGAACACCTCAGGCTCAAAGTAAAACTGTCTGCCCGAAAGGTAGCCGAATGATTTGCGTGCATCAAGATAACCCATATTCAGGCGCTTTTCATACATTTCTTCGCTGAAATCAAAGGCGGCACCCAAATCTTCAATGTCAAATGGGCGGATGTAAACAAATTCCGCATTTGTCATATCACTTTTATGCCCCAGTCCCTTCATTGATGAAATATCGACAACGATTATGCGGTTGTATCCGTGCTTGCGCAGCATACCGATAGGCGCATTGTCATAAACACCGCCGTCAAGGTATTTGTCATCCTCGGGACCGATTTTACTGATTCCCGGCACCTTTGAGGATGCAAGCAGAAAATCCACAAGCTCACCCTGGGGTATTTTATCAATAAAAATTTCAACAGGAGCAAATTCGGAGAGATTAAAGGTTACCATTCCGAATTTTACGGGTGAACGGCGCACCTTTTCTTCGTCAATAAACTGCAGAAGCAAATCCTTTGTGGGTGAAGCATCAATACCCTTGTTGCGCATAATTTCTTTGAGCAGCACGCCTGCATTCCTGAGGCTGAAAAGGTTTTCGGGGTCCTTCAACTCGTTTGCAATTTTAACGCCCTTGTCAACAGATGCGCATTTCCAGAGGGCATCCGCCTCGTCGTAGCAGTCTGCGGCGATGAGTGCGCCGTTGATTGAGCCTATGGAAACACCCGCAACAACGGAAAATTTAATTCCAAGTTCTCTCATTGCCTTCCACGCGCCGAGCTGATACGCTCCTTTTGCGCCGCCGCCCGCAAGCACAAGACCGTAATTTTTCATCTGCTTCATCTCCTCTGATATTATTCTATCACATTCAACTGTTACAGTAAAGCCACTTTTCGCAACAGTAAAAATGTTTAAATTTTGATTGACAATAAATTATATTAGTTATATCATTAGTAAAAAGCATAACCGAAAGGATTACGATTATGAAATTACCTCTTTGCGTTGAAAAAAGAATGGATGAGTATTGCGCTCATATCGAAAAATACAGCCCGAAGCTTGCAAAGCTTTACAGAAACTGCTACCCCAACACTCTTGAAACCGCAACGGAATTTATGCCTGACGGCTCTGTATTTGTGCTTACGGGCGATATCCCCGCAATGTGGCTTCGTGACTCCACAGCCGAGGTCTCTCATTACATACCTCTTGCGGCGGAAAATGAGGATATCCGCGAAATAATAAAGGGCGTTATCAAAAGGCAGAGAATGTATATTGCCATGGAGCCTTACGCAAATGCGTATAAAAAAGAGCCGAATGACCACAAGGAGTTTGAGGATTCGCCCGAAAATCATCCCATCGTGTGGGAAAGAAAATATGAAATAGATTCTCTTTGCTATCCCATCCGCCTTGCTTATCTTTATTGGAAAGCAACGGGCGATAACAGCGTGCTTGGTGAGGATTTTCTTGAAAGCACAAAAATAACGGTTAATCTCTGGCGCACCGAGCAGCACCATTTTGAAAAATCGCCTTACCGCTTCACAAGGAAAAACTGCCCTTATCAGGACACGATTCATAACAATGGTATGGGCGAGCCCGTTGACTATACGGGTATGACCTGGTCAGGCTTCAGACCCAGCGACGATGCCTGCCGCTACGGCTATCTTGTTGCATCGAATATGTTTGCGGTTGTTGCGCTCGGCTATCTTGCTCAGATGCTTGAGGCGGCTTATCCCGATGAAACCGACCTTCTCAAGGATTGCATCGCACTTAAGAATGAAATTGACAGCGGTATTGCAAACCACGCCGTTGTTGAAACGGAAAACCACGGCAGAATCTATGCCTGCGAGGTCAACGGCAAGGGTGATTATTTCCTCTTTGACGATGCAAATGTACCCAGCCTTCTCTCCGCGCCCTATCTTGGTTATTGCTCATATGACGATGAAATATACCGCAACACACGCTCATTTATTCTCAGCAAGGATAATCCTTATTATTATGAGGGCAAGTACGCAAGGGGAGTCGGCAGTCCCCACACCCCCGAGGGATATATCTGGCACATTGCCCTTTCGATGCAGGGACTTTCAAGCAATGACCCCGATGAGATAAGGGATATTCTGCATATGCTTGAAACAACAGACGGCGGCACGGGTTATATGCACGAGGGCTTTGATGCCAATGACCCCGATAAATTCACAAGGAGCTGGTTCAGCTGGTCTTGCGCGCTGTTTGCGGAACTTGTTGAAAAGGCAGTGGATAACAAAATTATCTGAAAAAATTCAAAAAAAGACTTGAAAAAATCAAAATATTATGGTAATATAATCTGCGTTCGGTATGAACGATAAAAATTATCATAATTTGCTGCTATGGCTCAGGTGGTAGAGCGCATCCTTGGTAAGGATGAGGTCGGCGGTTCGAGTCCGCCTAGCAGCTCCAAAAAAGCATCTGCATAAGCAGGTGCTTTTTTTATCCAATCCAAGGGATTGGCATGTAATCGCCGCAAGGCGTATGTAATCAACGAAGTTGTATGTCATCAGATATGTGTATGCAGTTTCGGATTGATTACATACCGAAATGTATTTCGGATTACATTCCGTTTTACAACGGATTACATACAACACTTTGTGTTGATTATTCGCAAGGTTTTCACCTTGATTTTTTGTTGCCTTTTTGATATACTTCATTTGTGAGGTGAGCATATAAAAGATAATCCATTGATAAAATATTCTGAGCAGTTAGCTGTAGAAATTGATTTGTTATGCAAATCATTGGAGAAAAAGGGCAATTCCAACACGATTTTTCAAATTCAAAAAAGTTCATCAAGCGTATTTGCAAACATTTCAGAGGCTCAATATCCTCAAAGCTTACCCGATATGCTTTCCAAATTTAAAATTGCACGCAAGGAATGTTTTGAAACAGAAAGCTGGCTGAAACTTTTGTTTTCATCAAAAGTTATTGATGAAGAAATATTCAGAAAATACAGAAATCTCTGTGGCAGAATACGAAGAATGTTGACATCATCGTGTATTACCATTGAAAAAAAGATTGCCGCCAAAGAAAACAACAAATGATTCCCTCCCTTGAAACTTGAATTTCAAGGGCTTTTTTATTTTTATCGGATAAATTAAAATCTCCAATATACCCCCCTATTGACGATATACCCCCGAGGGGTATATTATATTTTCGGGAGGTCGTTATATGGATAATAATTGTTGCAACAAGAAAACCCAGAGAAGTCCCGAGGAGAAAAAGCTGATTATCAACAGGCTCAACAGAATAAGCGGACAAATAAACGGAATAACTAAAATGATTGAAAATGATGCATATTGCAATGATGTTCTGGTCCAATTATCTGCTGTTAAAAACTCCGTCAAAAGCCTGTCAACGCACATTCTGGAAAACCATTTGTATATGTGCGTAACCAGAGACCTTGAAAACGGAGATCTGGACACAATCGATGAGCTTATCAGCTTGTTCAAACGATTTAATCAGTAGGGAGGTGAAAATATGGATAAAATCGTGATTTGCGAAAAATGCGGAGCAATGGTCAAGATTCTGATTGATTGCACTTGCGAAAACTGCGGCATCAAGTGCTGCGGCGAAACAATGAAAGAAATTTCAGCAGAAGAAGCAACCAAGCGCCTTGAGAATAAGTAATTCAGGGCTGTTCCCCTTGAAACTTCGGTTTCAGGGGGATTTTCTTTTTTCGTACTTGAATTTTGAGGTTGATGTTGTTATAATAAAACTACCACACAAAATCAAATATATACTCATACAAGAAGTGGCATTTTTGTCTTTTGGCAAAAGTGCGGACTTCTATTTTCGCATTTCTTGTATGAGTGACGAATGGATTTTGTGTGGTAGCAAATCGAAGTTCCGCATTTTTCGGTGTGTGTAGCTTCGGTTGCACACACTTTTTTATTTTTGGAGGAAAAAAGAAATGGAAAACAAAAAGATGATGAAATGTAAAACTTGTGGCAACGAAATAGCCAAAAGTGCAAAGAAATGTCCGTCTTGCGGAGCAAAAAATCCGGTAGCAAAGATGAAAAAAATTATTGTATTTGTAGTCGTTGTTCTTGTTTCGGTTGTTGCGATAACCATTGCTAATGCACCTAAAAATATCGGTATCGGAAGTGCGGTGGAAAAAGGTCAGGTGCGTATGGTGCTGAAGGATGTTCAGTTTGAAAAAACAAGTCGTCTTTTGAAAAGTGACACTTTGAAACCTATCCAAGAAGATGAGCTGGAAGTGGGTGACAGTTTCGTCTATTCAAACGAAAAGAATGTTGCTGCGGTTGTAGTTACCGTTACTGCGGAAAACATCGGAAAATATGATGCAAGTTTCGGATCCAATACTTTTTGCCTGAACTATAATGACGGAATCAAATATTATGCAGATAGTTGTTATGCCCGTAACCAGAAAGGTGAATGGACAAAGTTTAGCGAAATTGAATTGGAAAAGGTTACAAGCGGAACGGTAGAGGTTTGTGTTGTTACATGGCTTCCTGAGGAGATTTACGATAGTCCTGAATCTCTCACTCTTGAATTTATGGATGCAACATATAAAATCAGATAAGAAGAAAAGGAGCGGATTTCCGATCCTTTTTTGTTGCAATACGTTCTGTAGGGACAGCCCTTGCGGCTGTCCTTTGAATTTGCAATTTGAAATTCGCAATTCGAAATTATCGGGCGTTCAAAGAACGCCCCTACGATGTTGCAGGTAAATATATTTGGATTGTAGGGGCGATTCACGAATCGCCCGAAATAATTTTTCGGCAAAGATATGCATTGAAAAACCTGTGGGTTTACTGTATAATGAGTAGAGGAGACTTGTGGTCCCCCGAAAACACAGAAAAAGGTGCATCTATGAAAATCATCGCACATATTCATACCGATTTTACCTCGAAATTCGGAATTCCCCGTCAGAGCGGACTTGTTGACGAGCTTGAGGCAACCGTTGTTTTTGAGCCTGAATACCGCATTCCCGAGGCTCTGAGAGGTCTTGAGGAATATTCTCATATCTGGCTTTTGTGGCAGTTTTCCGAGTGCGTGGGCAAGGAATGGACTCCAACCGTGCGCCCTCCGAGGCTCGGCGGCAACAAAAGAATGGGCGTTTTTGCAACCCGTTCACCTTTCCGCCCCAACCCCGTAGGTCTTTCGAGCGTAAAGCTCCTCGGAATTGAAAAAACAGAAAAACACGGCTTTGTTCTGCGTGTTTCGGGTGCGGATTTGCTTGACGGCACTCCGATTTACGATATAAAACCTTATCTGCCTTATGTTGACTCTCACCCCGAGGCAAGCAACGGCTTTGCTCTCAATGAAAAAGAGGGCAGACTTGCAGTTGATTTTCCCGAAAATCTGCTTGCCCGAATACCGCAAAAAAAGCATGCGGCAATCATTGCCGTGCTTGCGCAGGACCCCCGACCTGCCTATCAGGACGAGCCTGAAAGGGTCTACGGCGTTGAGTTTGCAGGCTTTGATGTGCGGTTTACCGTTGCCGATGGCAAGCTTACCGTAGTTGATGTGATTGAATAAAATAACACCGCAGTTTGCACTCAGCATTCTGCGGTGTGTTTGTTTAATAAATATAGTTTTTTGGATTCTGTGTTTCACCGTTGCGGATAACCTCAAAGTGCAGGTGAGGACCCGTTGAGTTACCTGTTGAGCCGACCTTACCGATGGTCTGACCAGCCTCAACGTAATCACCGACGGAAACTGTAATTGAGCCTTTGATCATATGAGCATATCGGGTCTTGTAGCCGTCGCCGTGGTTGATAAGCACCATATTGCCGTAGCCCGAGCTGCTTCGCTGAACAACCTCAACTCTGCCGCTCTTTGATGCAATAACGGGTGTACCTGATGCGCCGCCGCCTGCCTTTACAAGGTCAATACCGTTGTGCCAGCCGCTGCTGCGCCAGCCGTAAGGCGAGCTTACTCTGTGACAGCTGGGTGCAGGCCATAAGAAGCCCGAATCCGATGCCTCGCCGATATAAACACCGCCGTATGAGGTGCGTGTGCCGACGGTTACGATTTCATCAACAGGCTCGGTTATCGTTTCATATGAATAATCCGTATCCTGAAGCACTCCGTCAATATAAATCCGGGTTTTTGTGACTCTTTCGCTGCCGTTGACACCCTTCTGAAGTACCTGACGGTAGCCGCTGTATTTGGTTGCATCGCGCTTTTTGACGGTATCGTATTTGATTTCCTGAATTGATGTTGTTGTCACAATCTTTCTGATGCTGACAAGCTTTTCCTCGCCGCCCAGCAGAGATGCAAGCCTTGCCGCATCCCACATAACATCCGCATCATCTCGGTAAAGACCCTGAATGTAGTCGATGTTTTCTGCAAAGCCAACAACATAACCGTTAGCCTCGGCATCCGCCTCGTAAGGCTCAAGAATATCGTAAAAAACGGTTTTTGCATCCGCTTCATTCTTGACCGCACAGATGAATTTGCCGTCAATATAAACACCGCAGGCATTTGTGAGGTTGTCAACGGAATTTTCAATCATTCTGTCGGATATCGCCTGCGCATCGTTTAGCTCATCGATGGAAACAATGCTCAGGTTGTAGCTTGCGTTGAGGTTGGGAGATGCCGCAAGAGTTTCTTCAACCGTCGCCGTGTCGGATGAAAATGCGCTGCTGCTGAGCCTGTCCTTAACAAGGCTTTTTGCCTCGATATAAACGGATTCGTTGCTGATATAGCCTATGCTCTGATCGTTGTAAATTACCTCAAGCGCAAAGGTTGCGCTGCTCCAGTAGTTGACCGTAATGAGCAGAATTGCGAGCGCTCCGATGGGCATAAGCGTATTTGCCGCCGTTTTCAGCAGATTGCTGTGCCTTCTGATTGCAAGCGTGATATAGTGAATAAGCACCTTCGGCAGGTTTTTCGGCTTTCTGAATGCACGCTTTATGGATTTGCCTGCGTGCCGGATTTCTTTTCTGAAATGAGCCGCTTCCCTGATGGTATTCTTGATTTTATTGACCGTTTTGCGCTTCGTTTTTTCTGTTATTCTTGATATGAAACGGAAAAATGCAGCGAACGGCTTTTTGATAAAACCGAAAACCGCCGCAAATAAAGCACCAAGCACGGCGCATATTGCGTTGCCGTAGCTGTAGAAAAGAGCATAAACGGGATTTTCGTTTTCAAGGTCAAAAACCTTTTCTTCCGTTTTGATTTTTTGCTTTTTATCTGCTTTTTTCTTATTGCTTTTTTTCTTTTTTTCAGGCTTGGCTTCGGGCGAATTTTTCTCCGACTTTTCGGCTTTTTCGGAATCGCCGTTTATTATGCCGTCGATTCTTGCAAGCTCCTCTTTAACAGCTTCCCGTCCGTCAATTTCGGGCGCAACGGGCTTGGCATCAGCCTGCTTTTTCTTTTTGGGCGAGGCTTTGCTTTGCGCCGTTTCAAGCTGCAATGAATATCTGCGTTCAATATCCTCTTTGATTGCCTGCATTTCAAGGGCGCGTCTTTCCTCGTCCTTGCGCCTGAGCTGTTCCTCACGGCTGAGTGCCTTGGGCGGCGAATAAAGCGATGTCAGCTCATAAAAACCGTCCGATATTTCTTCAAGCGGAGTTTTGCCCTGACCGTCTGTATTTTCAGCGTTATTAACTTTTTTGTTTTCTTTA
The DNA here is from genome assembly GCA_045632815.1 of Acutalibacteraceae bacterium. Taxonomy (GTDB): domain Bacteria; phylum Bacillota; class Clostridia; order Oscillospirales; family Acutalibacteraceae; genus CAG-177. The sequence goes on from JAZQXJ010000073.1 coordinate 15,255, forward strand.
TCCATTAAAACGCTCCGAATTCATATTATCCTATACATTATAATAGAAAATCGGCATAATTACAAGTCTTATGCCGATTTATTTATATTCAGTTAATATTATCAAGAAATCTTTTCAGCGCATCCTGCCAATGGGGTAAACGCTCAAAGCCGTTGCTATCAAGTGGTTTTTTCGAGAGCCGTGAATTTGCGGGTCTGACTGCTGCGGATTTGTACTGACTGCTGCTTATGGGTGTTATTTTTGTCGATGAACCCGAATATTCCATAATTGCCTGCGCAAATTCAGCCCAGCTGCAGAAGCCCTCGTTGGTAGCGTGGTATACGCCGTATTTGTCGCTTGCGATTATTTCGCAAAGGAGCTTTGCAAGGTCTTTTGTGTAGGTAGGGGAGCCGATTTGGTCGCACACAACGGTGATTTCGTTCCTTTCTTTTGAAAGACGGAGCATTGTTTTGACAAAATTCTTGCCGTTTTCACCGAATACCCATGAAATTCTGACAACAAAGCTTCGGGTACATTCAGCCAATGCCGCCTTTTCACCCTCAAGCTTGCTGATGCCGTAGTAATTGCAGGGCTTGTTGGGGCTGTCAACCTCAAAAGGCTCAGAGCCTTCGCCGCTGAAAACATAGTCCGTGCTGATATAAAGCAGCTTTATTCCGTTCTTTTCGCAAGAACGGGCGATGTTGCGTGTGCCGTCGATATTGATTCTGCCGCAAAGCTCACGCTCGGTTTCAGCTGAGTCAACATTGGTGTATGCGGCGCAATGAATAACGCCGTCTGCACCGCTGCAGGCAATGAATTTTTCAACCGCAGCCGAATCGGTAATATCAAGCTCGGGCAAATCGGCTTCAACAGCCTGAAAACCTGTTTTATTAAGCTGAAGCACAACATCGGAGCCGAGCTGACCCTTTGCGCCCGTAACGATAATCTTCATGGCAGAAATTCCTTTCATTTTTTAGTATTTTACCATATTTCAATGCACTTAACAATATTTTTTTCAATTTTACTGTTGCAAATGAAAAAAATGTGGTATTATATTAGACAGATATGCAAAAGGAGCAAGAAAAATGGCTTTTAAAAATCTTATTGACCTGCATACACATACGGATAATTCCTTTGACGGGCATCATTCAACAATGTTCCTTGCGGAAACCGCTTATATGAAAGGGCTGAGGGCTGTTGCCTTTACCGACCATCTCGAAATGGATGCGTTTTTTAAGGGTAACTTCAACCGCACGGCAATTCAATCTTTTTTTGAGGTTGCAAAGGCTCGCTCTGCCTTTAACGGCAAGCTGATAGTCTGCGTCGGTGCGGAGCTTGGTCAGGCGGTCTATGACAAGCCTCTTTCGGAAAAACTCCTCAGCACAATGAAATATGATTTTGTTATCGGCGCGATACACAATCTGCCCGATATGCAGGATTTCTACTATATGAATTTCGATGATGAGAATATTGATTATATGAAGCTTCTTGAGGAATATTTTGATTGGGAGCTGAAGCTTGCGCAATGGGCGCAGTTTGATACTCTTGCTCATCTTACATATCCCTTGCGTTATATTGTCGGCAACTACGGTAAGCCTGTTGATATGAGCCGATTTTCGGATGTTATTGACGAAATTCTGCTGACCCTCATAAAGAATAAAAAGGCGCTTGAAATAAACACGGGCGGCTTGAGAAAGGCGATAGGCGAAACCTCGCCTGACGAGAGCATACTCAAACGCTACAAGGAGCTTGGCGGTGAGCTGATTACCATTGGCTCGGATGCTCATTATGCGGAGCATCTCGGCGCAGGAATTGAAAAAGGCTATGAGCTTGCGCTTAAGTGCGGCTTTGGCAGCGTTGCGGTTTATCAGGACAGAACACCTACTCTTATACCGATAGAATAGGAGGATAAAAATGAAAATTACGGTTAACGCACCGGCAAAAATCAACCTTTTTCTTGATATTATAGGCAGGCTTGATAACGGATACCACAGCCTTTTTATGGTTATGCAGTCCGTCGGACTTTGCGACACGGTGACACTTGAAGCCTGTGAAGAAAAAGGGATATTCCTTACCTGCTCGGATGGCAGACTGCCAACAGACGAAAAGAACATAGCATACAAGGCGGCAAAAAAATTCTGCGATTATGCAGGGCTTGAGCCGTCGGTTAAAATTCATATTGAAAAGAAAATTCCTTTTGCCGCAGGTCTTGCGGGCGGAAGTGCCGATGCAGCTGCGGTCATAGTCGGGCTTAACGAATTGTTCGCAACGGAATTTACTCAAAGGCAGCTTTGCGAAATCGGGCTTGCCGTGGGCAGCGATGTTCCGTTTTGTATAGTTGGCGGCACACAGCTTTCACAAAGCACGGGCGGTGTTCTTTCACCGCTTAAGGAGATTAAGGATTGCTTTATCGTGCTTGCAAAGCCCGAGTCGGGAGTTTCAACCGCAGAGGCATATGCCGCCGCAGACAGCGCACATCTTTACCGACCCGATTCAATGCGTATGCTTGATGCCTGCGAAAAAGGTGATTTTGAGGGCATATGCAGATATGCGGGCAATGTGTTTGAGCAGGTAATTGAAGTGCCTGAAAGGGTTGAGTTCAAGCGTGTTATGAGGGAATGCGGCGCATCGCTTTGCCAGATGAGCGGCAGCGGACCCACGGTTTTCGGCATTTTTGAAAAGGGCGAGGATGCTGAAAAATGCGCAGATGAGCTTAAGAAAATCTGCCCCAATGTGTTTATAACAAAACCTGTGCCGCATGGTGCGGTTGTGAAAAAATGAATATAAAGAATAAACGGCTTGTACGGGTGTTTTAACCTGCACAAGCCGTTTTGTTATTTTTAGTCGGGGCACCAGATTTTTTCAAGTTTGCTCAAGAATTTTTCTTCGGTTATTTTGTTGATATCATCAAAAATGCGGATGTCCATAGCATCGCAACGTGCTCTTATATAGCCTTCTTCTTCACCTGTTTTGTTAAGGTCTGATACTGCAAGAACTTTGCGAACGTATTTTCCTCCGAATTTTTCTGCAACAACGGATAATTTGTAAAGCTCGTCCTTTGATACACGACCGTTTTTGCAGGATATGAAAACGGGAACAAGTCCCTTCATAAGGATAACATCGATTTCATTTTCAACATCGGGCTCGCATTCGGGATGGATTTCGCCGTCCCAGTCGATGTATACGCCCGTTTTTACGTCGGTGTATACGGCTTCGCCGTCTTCATCAACCAGTTCCGCCGCCCTGAAAGCGACTATGAGTTCAAGAACCTGACCTGCTTTTGTAAGGCATTTCATAACTTGTTTGTTTTTGAATTTAAAGCTGATACTTTCGCTGCCGTAACGCAGACCTGAAATTACACCTAAAGTATCGAGCTTTTTGTAAATGTCAGTTTTTAAGTCGAATTTTTCGCCGCGGCTGTTAAGAACTTTTTTTGCTTCCTCATAATTTATATAGACGGAAAGGCAGTCGGGATCAAGATAAACGTTCTGAAGTTTGTCAAGGATACTTATCTGAACATTCCATAGTGTGGGATTTTCCTTGCAAAATGACCACATAACAAACAGGTCATCAACAAATTCATCGTTGAAATCCCAGCGATATGTACCGTTTGCCTTTTCATCGGTGTAAATAACTCTGCCACCGTTGATTGCAACCAATTCTTCAACTGTCAGCTCAAGCGGTGCGGAATTGCAGAGAATTCCGTCAGAATCGCAGTCTGTCATTGTGCTGTTGGTAATATTGAAACGGTGAAGCTTGATTTTGTCTGCATTTTCGGCATAAACTATGCCAACCGCAACAAGAGAAAGGTCATCTCCGCCGCTGAGGTCGATGATGCAATCGCCGTTTTCTTCAATCACATCTTCGATTTTGCTCACAATTGACATCAGGTCGTTTCTGTTGATTGCTATCGAATCAAATTCAACCTTGATACCGCGTTTTTCGGCAATTTCTTTGTATCTGTCAGAAAGCTTGTTCATTTTCTTTTGGCTGTCGCCGAGAAAAACAACCTTGTCAGGCGCGCAAAGTAAAGTGCTGATAATGTTTTCAATATGTGATTCGCGTTCAAAGAATTCAATTATTGTCATTTATACGTTACCCTCTTCAATTCGCTTTTTTTCTGAATCTTATAAGTCCAACGGTGATTGAAATAAGATTCAGTACTTCCGTTACAATGCCCGAATATGACGAGCAGATTATGTTATAAATAAGCCACATTGCGGATGTGGGCATATTCAGCGCTCTGAGCTGCTGAGTTTTGGGACTCCAGTTCACAAATGATGTTATCATCATTGCCGCCATAGGTAAAAGGGATGCAGGGTTTGAATAGGTTGCAATGCCGCCGATTCCTGCAAGTATTGCAAAGATTACGGGGCAGGCAATGCTGTCAACCGCCTTTGAATTGCCTCTGAATGAATAAGCAATGCTTCGGGTAAAGCCGACTATATTGCCTATCATACCCTCGTATGCGCCGAGCATAAAGTACTGCACGGCGAAAAGGAAGCCTGAGATTGCCTGGATAATAACAATGCGCTTATGGGTGCGCTGCTGAAAGGATAAAAGCAGCAGCGCAGCCGCAACAAAGCCTATAAGCTGTGAAATGATAAATACGGTGTCTTTGCCCGAAAAATATTCTTTTATAAATTCCATATACATCCTCAATCGGTTTCTTCTTGCGCTTCGTCAAGGTGAAGCTCTTCTTCGCTGATTTCCTCAGGCTCGGTCATAATTTCCTCCGCCTTTTCTTCGGGAATATAGGGCATGGGAGGCGTGTAATCGGGCACAAGGCACATTCTTCTTCTCATTCTTGCAAAGTAGAACGCCGCCGCAATGAGTGCAATTACGGTGAATACCGTAACGCCGATGCCGATTATGAGACCGTCGGGCATAAAGCTGATTTCAACCGTGTGCTTGCCTGCGGAAATGTTGAAGCAAAGATATGCTTCGTTGAGGGCGATATAATCATCCTCGCTGATTTCTTTGCCGTCAATTTTAACAGTCCAGCCTGAGTCATAGGGAATTGATGTGAAGAAAAGGCAATCCTCGGCAATATTGACCGTACCCGTGATTTTTGTTTCTTCAAATGAGGTTACATTGAGCTGACGGCTCTTGAGAATTTCGTAGCCCTTGTTGAGAACCTCGTCGTTAACGGAATAGGGGTAGAAATCAATGTAGCCGTATTCGGCTTCTTCGATTTTTATGCCCACTCTTACGGTTTCGTCGGGTGTGACAATGCCGAGGTCGTAGATATAAGGCTCGTCTGTGCGCTGAGTTACCTCGTTATCGTCTTTTGTGATTACTATGCTGTCAAAATCCCTTGAATTTACATAGAGGTAGCAATGTCTTTCTTCGGGGGTGGTGAGGATAAAGGTCAGGTCACCCTCGCCGCTGCCCGTTTTTGTGTAATAAATATCACCCGTTTCGAGTCCCGATGTTATCTCGTCCATATTGTAATAAATGATGTCATCAATGTTCATCATTTCAAACACATCGGAAACACCGGTTGAATATTCAAACCAATCGCTCTGAACGGTAAACGGATTTGTGAGGTCGGAATACCAATCTCTGATATCGTTGTTTACACCGAAGCCGATGGGCAGGTAATATTTGTTTTCAAAAGCTGTGAATTTGCCTCTTGTCATAAGCTCGTTATAATAATCACTTTCAATCTCAACATCTTCGTTGTTGTCAACGATATATTTAAGCGAGTGCATCATATTATAAACAGGGGTCTGCAGATGATAGGTGTAGCTGTTGATATAGTTGCTGTAAAGACCCAGATCACTCTGGGTGTTTGCCATTTTTTCGTATGCCATTGAAGTGAAGGTGGAAACGCCGTTGTAGCCGTACCAGGCGGGGTCCATTCTCGCTCTGTTATAGGTAAGGTCCATGCGGTACATATCGCTGCCCTCAAGCTCGTCAAGCTCTGCCTTGATGTCACGGAAATCGCTGTAATCGCCTGCGTAGTTTGACTTGGGCTGATCCATACTGTAGCGGTCTGTGTTTGCGCAAGCCATTTCGCCTATAACACAGCAAAGCAGAAGCACGGCAACGGCAGACTGCTGATATTTCTTGTCCTTCATAAGGGCAAAAACAAGGCAGTAGGTAACGACAAAAATAATGCTGATGAGTACGGTTACTTCCTCAACATTCTTCGAGCCGATTTCCTGAATAAGAATAATCGAGCCGAGAACGCTCATTCCCGCTCCGAGAATGGCTCTGCCGCTGAATTCGTTGAGCCTTGTGAATGCTTTGTAAGCAATTATGAGCAGGATAAATGAATACATAAATGACCAGCGGTAGGGCAGGTCGTTGGGGTAATGGAAGCCGTGCCAGATATAGTTGAGAACATTGATGTTGAAGCTGAAATAAAGTAATCCCAGCAGACCAACATGCGCAACCTTTTCTTTGAGGGGCACGGATTTTGTGAAAAGGTAAAGAGGCACAAGGATGAGTGTTGCAATGCCGCAATATACATTGGGAAGAACATCTTCGCCGCTGCTGCGGATTGTTGGGTCAACGCTTGCAAGGTGGTTTGCAAGAAAATCAAAAATCGAGAAATATGATTTGTAAACCTCGGGGAATGTGCCTGAGGTTGCGGAGCAGTTTTTGAGAATAAAGATCGTGGGGATAAGCGCAAATGCCGCAATGCCTGCAGCCGCAACGCTCGCAAATGCAAAGGTAAAGCCGCTGCGCAGGAAAATGCTGCCTTTTATTTTGTTTCCGAGGGTATAGACCTTTTCGTTCTTATCGTTAAGAGTGTACGGAATTCTGGGGTCAATTGCCTGATTGTTGTTGCCGAAATAGTAAACGAGGAAGTAGATAACCGAGAATATGCAGGTCATAAAGCCCATATAGTAGCTTGAGAGAAGCGTAAGGGCAAGGAATGCGATATATACTCTTGCGTTTCTGCGTCTGATAATGTTCTCAATTCCGAGAATAACAAGCGGAAAATAAACCATCGCATCAATCCACATTACATTCCAGTAATATGCAATGAAATAGCCGCACATTGAATAAAGCACGCCGAATGCGGCGGTTGTGAAATCGTGTCTGTCCTGAGATTTTTTGAGATAGAATGTAAATGATGCCGCGGCAAGTGCAGCCTTTGCAATAATCATGCCTGCGATTGCTTCGGGCATATTTTCGTGACCGAGCAGGAACATAATTATCATACTCGGGCTTGAAAGATAATTGAAAAAGTTCCCGAGAAACGGCGAGCCGAGACCTGTCTGCCACGAATAGAGGAAGCTTTTCATATTTACGAGTCTGTCATAAAGCTCCGCAAAAAGAGGACCGTACTGATGATAGAGGTCCATTCGCAGAATCGTTGTTTCGCCGAAGGGGAAAAGATTGTAGCAATAGTAAACAAGCATCATAACGCCGATTGTGCAGCCGCAGGCAAGCCAGCAATAGCTGTTATCGGCAAAAATACGCTTGAGTAAGGATTTTATTTTTGTCATAAACATTTCCTCCAAAAGAGATTATTACCAATATAATATATCATAATATAAGGCTTATTTCAAGTGAACAATCTGTAAATCTGTTCTACTTTCGGACAAGGACACATATACTTCTATAAACCGGAGGAAGGTGAAAGCAACGGATAACATAAAACGCTTTGATATTGCGGCAAACAGCCTTACGGCAAGACTCGCAGAGATGTTTACCGCCCTTGAGATTGCCGATAAAGAACGGATAAGGGAAATCCGCCTGAGAAGCCGAAAGCCCGTTGCGGTGATTACGGATAAAGGCACAGAGTTTCTTACCGCCTCCGGCAGGCTGACAAGAATTTATTCAGATCTTGTGATAAAAACAGACGAAAAAGAGCTTGGTGATATTTTCAGGCGGCTTTGCGGCTATTCCGTTCACAGCTTCAGGGATGCGATAAATAAAGGCTACATAACTCTCTCGGGCGGTCACAGAGCAGGCGTTGCAGGTACCGCCGTTGCGGAAAACGGCAGGATAACCGCTGTACGCGATGTGTGCGCGGTCAATCTCCGCATAGCCCGTGAAATCAAAGGAGCGGCAAACGGTATATATAAAAGCGGATTTGCCGACGGTCTGCGTTCGATTATAATTGCAGGTCCTCCCTCAAGCGGAAAAACAACGGTGTTGAGAGATCTGGTGCGTCAGCTTTCGGGCGGTGAGAGGGGCAGATTTTATAAATCCTTTGTCTGCGACGAAAGAGGCGAGCTTGCCGCCTGCCTTTCGGGTGTTGAGCAGAATGATATGGGCATAAACAGCGATGTAATTACTTCTTATCCCAAAGCGGAGGGAATAATAATCGGTCTGCGTTCGTTTTCACCCGATATTATTATCTGCGACGAAATTGCAACCGACGAGGAGGCAGATGCCGTTAAATCGGGTTTGAACAGCGGTGTTTGTTTTGCCCTGAGCATCCACGCAAGGGATGAGCAGGAGCTTAAAACAAAGCCCGCGCTTCGCAAGCTTCTCTCAACGGGTGCCTTTTCGCAGATAGTGCTTTTATCTGCAAGCGAGGTGGGTAAAACAGAAAAAATAATTGAGGCAGGTGATATTTTTGCTTAAGCTTGCGGCTATGCTGCTTCTGGGTGCGGGCTTTGCCTGCGGCGGCAGGTATCTTGCATTGCGACACATAAAAAAAGCAGAGCTTATAAGCGATATTCTGCTGATGCTTTCCGTAATACACACACGCTTGCGATTCGACTGTCTGCCCGTACCCGATTTGCTCAGGGTGCTTTGCGGTACGGATAAGCTGAGTAACCTGCGGTTTATCCGTGAATGTCTTGCAGATGTGGAATCGGGCGAGCCTTTTCCGTCAGCGTGGAAAAATGCCGTTGAAGGCGATGCGGGGCTTTGCCTGATGCTCGGCGGATGCAAGGCAAATCTTGTTCAGCTTGGCGAGGATATCGGCTCAACCGATGTTGAGGGTCAGCTGAGCTGCTGCGAATATTATAAGCAGATTTTTGAAAAAGAGCTTGCTGACCGTGAAGAAAACAGCAAAAAATATTCAAAGCTTTATCCCTCGCTGGGAATAATGCTCGGAATAGCGGCGGCGATTATGATAATCTGAGGTGTCTCCGATGGATTTTACAATAGTAATCAAAATTGCGGCGGTTGGAATAATCGTTGCAATTCTCAATTCGATTCTTGTGCGCTCGGGTCGTGATGACTATGCACTCATAACCATTCTTGCAGGCATAGTTGCTGTGCTGATGATGCTTATTCCTCAGTTTGCGAGCCTGCTTGATACGGTTGAGAGTATAATGGATTTCTGATATGGATATCCTTAAGGTTGCCTTTCTCGGAATTCTGACAGCCTTGCTCTATGCGTTAATCCGCAACATAAAGCCTGAAATTGCGCCTCTTGTCATTCTGGGTGGAGGGGCGGTGATTCTGGGTACACTTTCGGGCAAGCTGATTGAAATAACGGGCAGCGTGGATGAAATGATGGACCTTGCAGGGCTGCAAAAGGAGAATGTGACAATTCTCATCAAATCGTTGGGAATCTGTGTTGTAACGCAGTTTGCGGCTGATATCTGCTATGACAATTCCTGCTCATCGGTTGCGGCGGCGGTTGAGCTTGCAGGCAGGGTGGGTGCGTTGGCTCTTGCAATGCCTATGCTGAAATCCGTTGCAAGCCTTGCGATTGGACTGATAAACGGATGAATTTCAAAATTTTGCTTTGTTTATTATTTTTGTTTCTTTTTTCCGTCAGCGCATATGGCGCAAATACGGACGATTATTATGAAACAGCCCTTGAGGCAAGCGGCGCAAAGGAGCTTGCGGATTATCTTTCCGATGAAACAAAGGATTATCTCGAAAAGCTCGGTTGCGGCGATATGGAGTTTGAAAAAATTCTTGATGTTTCGCCAAAATCACTTTTTTCGCTGATGCTCGAAACCGTAAGGGGCGGATATAAACAGCCGCTTAAAGCGGCGCTTACCGCAACGGGTATTGTTTTGCTTATCAGCATTTGCTCGGGCTTTTTTCCCGACAATGAAAAAAGCAGGGCGGCGGTGAATATAATCTGCGGCTCTACGGTGGTGCTTGGAATTTTTACTTCTGCTTCCGAAAGTGTCAAAGCGGCGGTGTCCGCAATCGGTGCGTGTGCGGCTTTTGAAAAGGCGCTGATTCCCGTGCTTACAGGTGTGCTGACAGCGGGCGGCAACCCTGCACTTGCCCTCAGTTTTAAGGGGGCGGCATTTGCGGCGGCAGAGTTTGTGCAGAGTTTTGCAAAGAATTTTGCCCTGCCTTTGACGGGCATTTCCGCCGCTTTGAGTGTAACGGGTGCAATGCTGCCAACCTTGCGGCTGAATGCCGTGAGCGAAATGCTGCGCAAAGCAATGGCAACGGCTCTCGCCTGCATATCGGGACTTTTTACGGGTTTCCTTTCTCTCAAAAGTATTCTCGCATCCTCTGCGGACGGAATGATTGTGAAGGGTGTTAAAATGGCGGCTTCCTTTGTGCCTGTGGTTGGCGGAGCATTGGGCGAGGCATACACATCTGTTGCCGCAAGCATATCTCTGCTGAAAAGCACGGTTGGAATATATGCGATAATTGCACTTGCATTTATCTGTTTGCCTGTCGCCGTGAATCTGTTTATGTGGGTGCTTGCAATGCGTGTAGCCTGCACGGTCAGCGACCTTCTGGATTGCCGTGTCTGCTCCGAAATACTGAAAGGGATATCCTTTGTTTTCTCTATGGCAAACGCACTTTTGCTTTTGTGTGCGGCTGTTTTTGTTATCTCAACGGGAATTGTAATAAGCATAGGCGGTGGTTAAACGGATACTCTCAGACAATGGGCGCTGTGTCTCATAATTTCAGCGGCAGCTGTAGCTTTTGTAACGATTATTACCCCTCGCGGCTCAACGGATAAAACCGTCAGGGCGGTTGCGGGCATATTTGTTGTGTCTGCAATATTTACCCCTTTTGCGGATATGAGCCTTGATTTTTCTGCGGTCAATACGGTGGCGGAATATGCTGTTGTTCAGACTGATGAGCTGTCCGTTTCCGTTCTTGATGCCTGCAAAAATGCGGCGGAGAATGCTATAATTTCGGCGGCAAACGAACGGGGCGTAACGGTAAAAGAAATATGTATAGATGCGGATGTGAATGCAGATAATTGCATAATTATACACAGAGTTACGGCTACTGTAAGTGCAGGCGATGCGGCGGAGCTTGAGGCGGTTTTCAGCAATGTGTTGGGGGTGCCCGTTAAGGTTAATGCAGAATAAGGAACGGTATTTTGAGTTGGAAAACATATTGAAATCAATCAGAAATACGGTCAATAAAATATCGGAAAAAACCAAGCTCAGCCCGGGTCTGCTTGCCGTTGTTGTTCTGCTCGGAGCAGGAGCTGTTGCGCTGGTTATGAGCGAGTCGGGAACAGCGGAAAATATTCCCGTTCAGGCGGAAACAACCTGTGCCGATTACGACACCCGTGAATACACTCTTGAGCTTGAAGAACGGCTTGTGTCAATCATTTCAGCCATTGACGGTGCAGGCGAAACAAAGGTGATGGTTACTCTTGAAAGCGGCAGCGAGGAGATTTATCTGAGCAATTTTGACTACGGTGAAAACAGCGATTCAAGCGGCAAGAACAGCTATGAACGCAAGGATGAATTTGTTATCGTTGACGGCTCATCGGGGCAGGAGGGAATTGTTGTGCGCACGGCTGAACCGAGGGTGAGGGGTGTTGCCGTTGTGTGCAGGGGTGCAGGCAGCGATGCCGTATGCGCCGAAATAGTTGAAACCGTAACTGCGCTTCTTGATATAAGCAGCGCAAGAGTAAGTGTGGCAAAAATGAATTAATATTCATCGATTGCATAAAAATTACATATTGGAGGACATTTCTATGATTATCAAAAAAAGTCAGCTTTTGCTTGCAACTCTTATCATCGCCCTTGCGGCGGCGGTTTTTGTGAATTGGTATTACACAAAGCCCGATATTGAATCTGCAGGCGCAAACACGGCGCAGACAACTGCAAATGCAGATTCTTTGCAGGGCGCAAATCTCGGAGATGCGCGTTATGTCAATTCATCCTCTGCAATTCAGGATGATGTTGCCGCTCAGGCTCAGGCGAGTGAATATTTTGCATCCGCAAAGCTTCGCAGGCAGAATGCTCACGACGAGGCAGCTGAGGCGCTCAATGATATAATCAAAGACGGCTCATCGTCGGCTCAGGCGGTTTCCGAGGCATCGGAGGTGCTTGGAGAGCTTTCAAAATCAATTGCCCTTGAAAGCGACCTTGAAAACCTGATTTCCGCAAAGGCAGGCTGTGAAAATCTTGTTATCCTTAACGGCGGCACGGCGGAGATTATTGTTGAAAACGGCTCGCTCGACGATGTGTCCGTTGTGAAGATAAAGGAGATTGTCGTTAAGCAGACGGGTCTTACCGTTGATAAGATTTCTATTACGGAAATGGAATATTAATAAATATTTTTAAAAAAATATTGTATATTTAATTATAAAGTGTTATAATTCATCTCGGATAAAAAATAATCCTTGTTTTGGAGGGAATTATGACAAGACGTGAAGAGAGAGAGCAGGCTTTTGTTCTGCTTTTTGAAAAATCCTTTGACAGCGAAACAGAGATTGCGGAGCTTTATGACTTTGCGGTTGAGAATGAGGCTATTACAGGCAGCAAGTTTGTTAAAGACCTTGTCTGCACCGCATGGGGAAACGTTGCGGATATCGATGCTTTTATTGAGAAATATTCAAAGGGCTGGAAGATAAACCGAATTTCAAAGGTTGCCCTTGCCGTGCTGAGACTTGCAATCTGTGAGATAAAATACTATGACGATATTCCCGTCGGCGTATCAATCAACGAGGCTGTTGAGCTTTGCAAGAAGTTTGCCGCAAAGGACGACTCGTCATTTGTCAACGGCATTCTCGGCTCAATTTCAAGGGAAGCGGAATAATGCGCACTCTGGGAATTGATACAAGTAATTACACCACCTCTGCCTGCATTTACGATAGTGAAACGGGCGAGGTGTTTCAGCAAAAGCTGCTGTTGCCCGTCAAGGAGGGTGAAAAGGGTCTGCGCCAGAGTGATGCGGTTTTTCATCATACGGCAAGGCTTTATCCTCTTGTTGAAAAGCTTTTTGAGCAATGCGGCACGGAATTTGAAGCAATCGGTGTTTCGGAAAAACCGAGGGATGCGGAAGGCTCATATATGCCTTGCTTCCTTGTGGGAGTCAATGCCGCAAGGTGCATAGGTGCCTCAACGGGAAAGCCGGTTTACGGCTTTTCCCATCAGGCGGGTCACATTGCCGCCGCGCTTTATTCAAGCGGCAAAATGAATTTAATGAAGGAAAAATTCATCGCCTTTCATGTTTCGGGGGGTACAAGCGAAATGCTTCTTGTTTCTCCGGGCAATGAGAGGGTTTTTGATGTTGAAATAATCGGCGAAACCCTTGACCTCAATTGCGGACAGGTTGTTGACAGAGCAGGGGTTATGATGGGGCTTTCGTTTCCGTGCGGCAAGGAGCTTGAGGCTCTCGCTTTGCAAAGCGAGGAGAAATATAACCCCAAGGTTTGCGTAAAAGGCTGCAATTGCAGCCTTTCGGGGCTTGAAAATCAATGCAGAAAAATGCTTGACGGCGGCGAATGCAGAGAGAATGTTGCGCGCTACTGTCTTGATTTCATCTGCAAAACTCTTGAAAAAATGACGGAATATGCAATTGCTGAATACGGCAATCTGCCTCTTGTTTTTGCAGGCGGCGTGATGTCGAATTCCATAATCAGAGAAAAAATTCAGAGCAGATTCGGTGCAAGCTTCGCAAAACCCGATTTTTCCTGCGACAATGCGGCAGGGGTTGCGATTCTTGCGGGGGAGGCGGCAAATGGGTAACGGAGTTGTCCTGAGCGTAAGCCAGCTTAACAGATATGTAAAATCAATTATTGAGCAGGATATGAATCTGCAGACCGTTTTTGTTGAGGGTGAGATTTCCAATTTCACCAATCATTACAAAACGGGTCATTATTATATGACAATCAAAGACGAGTTTTCGTCAATCAAGGCGGTAATGTTCAAATCCGCCAATATGCGCCTTAAGTTTATGCCCGAAAATGCAATGAGCGTTATTATCAAGGGCAGGGTTGCCGTTTTTGAGCGTGACGGTCAGTATCAGCTTTATATTGACGATATGCAGCCTGACGGCACAGGTGCGTTGAGCCTTGCTTTTGAACAGCTTAAGGCAAAGCTCGCAAAAGAGGGGCTTTTTGATACAGAAAAGAAAAAGCCTATTCCTGCTTATCCCGAAAAGGTCGGCGTTGTAACCTCGCCCACGGGTGCGGCAATAAGAGATATAATAAATGTTGTTTCACGCAGATTTCCGCTTGCGGAGCTTATTCTCTGCCCCGTTGCGGTGCAGGGTGAATATGCGGCGCCTCAAATTAAAGCGGCAATTGAGCTTTTCAATGAACAGAATGCGGCTGATGTGCTGATTGTCGGCAGAGGCGGCGGCTCGGTTGAGGAGCTCTGGGCTTTCAACGAAGAAATTGTTGCAAGAGCCGTTGCGGCAAGTGATATTCCCGTTATTTCTGCAGTCGGTCACGAAACGGATTTCACAATCTGCGATTTTGTTGCGGATTTGCGTGCACCTACACCCTCTGCGGCGGCTGAGCTTGCAGTACCCGATTCTTATCAGCAAAGAGAAATGCTTGACGCATATTCACGGCGCATATGCGGTGCGGTGTATGACAAAATCGGCGCGGAAAGGGCAAAAACAAAGTTGCTTGAAGCTTCGCTTCAGAGGCTCAGCCCTCAGAATTATATTGATAACCTGCGTGTCAGATGCGACAGAGCTGTTATGGCAATGGATTCTGCTGTCAGCCGTGAATTTTCTTTCAAAACAAAGGAATTCACCGCTATGTGCGAAAAGCTTGATGCGCTCAGCCCGTTAAAAATTCTCGCGAGGGGCTACGGTGCGGCGAGTAAGCAGGGCAGAATAATATCGGATGTCAATGCCGTTGAAAAGGGCGATATGATTGATTTAAGGCTCGGCAACGGTACACTTGAATGTGAAGTAAAGGATATAAGAAATGGCTAATCTTAACTACGAAAAAGCAATTGCAAGGCTTGAAGAAATTACGGACAAGCTTGAAAACGGCAATCTTCCCCTCGAGGAAATGATAAAGCTTTATGAGGAAGGCACTGCATTGGCGGCAAAGTGCGCAAAGGTGCTTGATGCGGCTCAGCTTAAAATTACGGAGCTTGGGAAGGCGAATAAAGATGACTGATTTTGATAAAATCTTCGGCAATTATGTTGAGGAAATAAACAAAGCGGCGGCATATTATGTGTCAGCCGATGTGTTTAAGGGCAGGGGATCCGCCGGGCTTGATGCAATGCTGGATGCAATGGCATATTCCCTCAATAACGGCGGCAAACGCATAAGACCCGTGCTGACTCTTGAATTCTGCCGTGTGTGCGGCGGCGATTATAAGGCGGCAATTCCTTTTGCAATCGGTGCCGAAATGATTCACACATATTCGCTCATTCACGATGACCTGCCTTGTATGGACAATGACGATATGCGCAGAGGAAAGCCCTCAAGCCATAAGGTTTACGGCGAGGCAAATGCTTTGCTTGCAGGAGACGGACTTCTCACCCTTGCGTTTGAAACCGTGCTTTCCGCCGATGTGTCGGCTGATAAAAAGGCTATGGCGGCGCTCGAGCTTGCAAAAGCGGCAGGCGTTTCGGGTATGATAGGCGGTCAGGTAATGGACCTTGCCAACGAGGGCAGAAGCGTCAGCCTTGACGAAATCAAGGCAACGGACAGGCTCAAAACGGGCGAGATGATAAGAGTTGCGGCTGTTATGGGCTGCATTGCGGCAGGCGCAGGCAGGGATATGATTGCGGCGGCGGAAAAATACTGCGAAAATATCGGTCTGGCATTCCAGATTGTTGACGATATTCTTGATGTCACAAGCGATGATGCAACCCTCGGCAAGCCCGTGGGAAGTGACAGCGAAAACGAAAAATCAACCTATGTTTCCCATCTTGGAATTGAAAAATCAGATGCCTATGCCCGTGAGCTTACCGCTCAGGCAAAGGCGGCTCTTGATATTTTCGGTGATGAAGGAGAATTCCTCTCGGAGCTTGCGGACAGGCTTTCCGAAAGAAAAAATTGATTTATGGCAGAGAATGTTTCAATTCTTAACAGAATAAACGGTCCGGCGGATGTGAAAAAGCTGGACGACGGCGAGCTTGAAGCGCTGTGTACTGAGATACGCACAACCCTTGTTGATACTGTTGCATCAACGGGCGGTCATCTTGCGTCAAATCTCGGCACGGTGGAGCTTACCGTTGCCCTGCATAAGATGTTCAATTCGCCCGAGGACAAAATTGTGTGGGATGTGGGTCATCAGGCGTATGCCCACAAGCTGATAACGGGCAGATATTCCGCATTTTCGACCCTGAGAACGGAAAACGGAATATCAGGCTTCGTGCGTCCCGATGAAAGTGAACATGACAGCTTTTATGAGGGTCACGCAGGTGTTTCCGTTTCGCAGGCGGCAGGCATTGCGGCGGCAAATGCCGCAAAGGGCTCAAAGAATTTTGCCGTTGCGGTTATCGGTGACGGCTCATTCGGCAACGGTATGGTATATGAGGCGCTCAACCACGCAGGCTCAACAAAATCAAGGCTTATTGTTATTCTCAATGATAATGAAATGTCCATTTCGGAGAATGTGGGTGCTATGGCAAGGTATCTTGCCGCTTTCCGTGCGAAGCCCGAATATTACAGATTCAAGGCAGGCACGGAAAAGACCCTGCGCAAAATTCCCGTTGCAGGTAAGCACCTTTCAAAAGCACTTTTTAAACTGAAACAGAATATTAAGAATATAATCTATTCCAGCTCGTTTTTTGAGGACCTTGGATTCAGATATATAGGACCTATCGACGGTCACAACATCGGCAAGCTTTGTGAAGCTATGGACAGCGCAAAGATGGTTGCCGCACCCGTGGTTATTCATATCAACACTCTCAAAGGCAGAGGCTATGATTTTGCGGAAACATCGCCCGAAAAATTCCACGGCATTTCAAAATTCGATGTCAATACGGGTGAGCCGATTTCGTCGGGCGGTAGTTATTCCTCCCATTTCGGTGAAACCCTCTGTGCATTTGCTTCAAAGGACAAGCGCATATGCGCCATAACCGCCGCAATGGCTCTCGGCACGGGTCTTGAGAATTTTTCAAAGACTTATGCAGACAGATTTTATGATGTCGGCATTGCGGAGGAGCATGCCGTAACCTTTGCAAGCGGACTTTCGGCAGGCGGAATGATTCCCGTTTTTGCGGTTTATTCAACCTTCCTTCAGCGCTGTGCTGACCAGATTATTCACGACGGCGCGCTTCAGCGAAGAAAGGCGGTTATTGCCGTTGACAGAGCAGGCTTTGTGGGCGAGGACGGTGAAACGCATCAGGGACTTTTTGATGTTTCAATCGTGCAGAGTGTGCCGAACACAACGGTTTATTCGCCTGCTACCTATGACGAGCTTTCAAAGGCGATGTATAACGCTTTTTATAAAGATGAAAATCTTGTTATCGTGCGCTATCCGAGGGGCAGTATGCCCGATGCGGGAGCCTTCGGCAACACAAGCGGTGCGGATTTTGAGGTTATCGGCAATGCGGATGCGGAAATCGCAATCGTGACTTACGGCAGGCTGTATTTCAACGCCGTCAAGGCGATTCACCTGCTTGCCGAAAAGGGTATCAATGTAAGAATAATCAAGCTTCATAAGATAAAGCCTTTGCCGCAGGGTGCGGTTGATGAGGCTATGAAATGCAAAAAGCTTTTCTTCTTTGAGGAGGGTATGCGTGCAGGCGGCACGGGCGAGGGCTTCGCTTCAAGACTGCTCGAAAGCGGATATTGCGGCTCGTGGTCACTGACTGCGGTTGACGGCGAATTCGTAACCCACGCAAGCATTGCAGGGCTTATGGAAAAATACTCTCTCAGCGGAGAAAAAATGGCAGAAAAAATATTTGATGAGGTTATGCAATGAGTGATAAATTGCGGCTTGATGTTGCCGTTTTTGAAAGAGGCTTTGCCGAAACAAGAGAAAAGGCAAAGGCAATGATAATGGCAGGCAGCGTTTATGTTAACGGTCAGAAGGCGCTCAAGGGCGGCGTGAATATAAAAGAAACCGATGTTATTGAGGTCAGGGGTGCGGTCAATCCCTTTGTCAGCCGAGGCGGCTTGAAGCTTGATGAGGCTGTCAGAAGCTTCGGGCTTGAGCTTGCCGACTGCGTTTGTATGGATATCGGCGCATCGACGGGCGGTTTTACGGACTGTATGCTGACCAACGGCGCAAAAAAGGTTTATGCAATCGATGTAGGCTACGGTCAGCTTGCGTGGAAGCTCAGGTGCGATGAAAGGGTAGTCAATCTCGAAAGAACAAATTTCCGCTATGTTACCCGTGAGCAGGTGCCTGATGAGGTCGATTTTGCAAGCGTTGATGTATCGTTCATTTCGCTCAGGCTTATTCTCCCCGTTATGCACACACTTCTCAGGTCGGGCGGCAGGTCGGTCTGCCTTATAAAGCCCCAGTTTGAGGCAGGCAAGGAAAATATAGGTAAAAAGGGTGTTGTCAGGGATAAATCCGTGCATATGGATGTTGTACGCAGTATAACCTCATTTGCGGCTGAAAACGGCTTTAAGGTGCTTAATGTTGACTTTTCGCCAATCAAAGGTCCTGAAGGCAACATTGAGTATCTTATGTATATCGAGAAAACCGATGTCGGCGAAATGCTTTGGGACGGCTCTGTCGAGGAGTTAGTTGAGCGTTCGCACGATAATCTGGATAAGTAGGTAATATTATGAAAATTACTCTTATACCCAACCTGACCCGCAAGGAAGCGTCAGGAGTTACGGCAGGAATCTGCAAAAGCCTCAAAGCATTGGGTGCGGATTTCTGCTTTACGGATGAATTTAAAAATGAATTTGAGCATACGGGCGCAGCTTTTCTGCCCGAAAATGAGGCGATTGACGGCTGTGATGCCGTGATTGCCGTTGGCGGTGACGGCTCGATTATCCACGCCGCAAAGCTTGCTGCCGTCAGGCAAAAGCCGATACTCGGTATAAATGCAGGCAGGCTTGCGTTTATGGCGGGGCTTGAAGATAATGAGCTTCATCTGCTTTCAAGGCTTATTGAGGGGGATTACACCCTCGATAAACGCCTGATGCTCAAAATGAACATAAAAAAAGGTGCGGAGGTTATTGACAGCGACTACTGCGTCAACGATTGCCTCATAACAAACGAGGAAAAGCAGAGGATGACGGCAATCGATGTTGCCCTCAACGGCAGCCGCTTCAACAGTTACCTTTGCGACGGTGTGCTGATTTCAACCCCCACAGGCTCAACGGCATATTCGCTTTCTGCAGGCGGACCCGTTGTTGACCCCGAGCTTGAAAGCATACTTTTAACTCCGCTTTGTCCCCATTCGCTTGTGGACAGGTCGCTGATTTTCAGACCCGATGCGGTGATTACCGTTGAATCGTCAGAGGGCAACACCCTTTGCGTTTCAGCAGACGGAATTCAGCCGGTTACCATCGAAAGCGGCTGTTACGCCGAGGTTTCAAGGGCGGAATTTACAGCGAATTTCATCAGAATCAAGTCGGATAATTTTATCGACATACTCTATAAAAAACTGGCTCAAAGGAGATAAGGATTGTGAAAAAGAGAAGACATGAAGCGATTATCAGACTCATTGACCGTCATTGCCTTTCAACCCAGACAGAGCTTCTGGATATGCTTAAAGCAGAGGGCTTTGACACAACTCAGGCAACAATTTCAAGAGATATCAAGGACCTGAGACTCATCAAAAAGGTTGACGAGATGGGCAGAAGCCGCTATGCCGTTGATAACGGGGATTCGGGTGAGCTTCTCGGCAAGTACAGAAGCATTTTCAGCCATTCAGTAATTTCTGCGGATTATGCAGGCAACACCCTTGTTATCCGTTGCTATACAGGTATGGCTCAGGCAGCTTGTGCGGCGCTTGATTCGATGCATTGGGAGGGTCTTGTAGGCACTCTTGCAGGCGATGACACGATTTTTGCCCTTTGCAGAACACCCGAGCTTGCAAGTCAGATGAAGGATGCCATTGCTGAGCTTGTCGGCTGATTATCGGAGGAATTTTAGCTTATGCTTGTCGGTTTGAAAATCGAGAATATTGCCGTCATTGAGAGTGCAGAGATTGATTTTGACAGCGGACTTAATGTTATGACGGGCGAAACGGGCGCAGGTAAATCGATTGTTATTGATGCAATCAATGCCGTGCTTGGCGAACGCACGTCAAGGGAGCTTATCCGCACAGGTGCGGACAGCGCAAGGGTCTATGCCGAATTTGCCGCAATCAGCGGCGAAACGGAGAGGCTTCTTGACGAAATGGGTATTGAAAAAATGCCCGACAGAACGCTTGTCCTCAGCCGTTCAATCAATGCCTCGGGCAAGAATGTGTGCCGTATCAACGGTTGCCCTGCAACGGTTTCCGCGCTTAAGGAAATCGGTGCGGGTCTTATCAACATACACGGTCAGCACGACAGTCAGGCGCTTCTCTCGCCCGATAAGCATTGCGGATTTATCGACTTGCTTGCGGAGAATGATGCTCTGCGAGCAGAATATAAGCAGGTTTTCACGAGCCTTGTTTCCGTTAAAAAAGAGCTTGATTCTCTCTATGATACAAGGGATGAAAAGGCGGCAAGGCTTGATTATCTCAATTTTCAGATTAACGAAATCGAGCAGGCGGATGTCCGCGTGGGCGAAAGAGATGAGCTTGCGAAGGAAAAAGAGCTTCTTCAGCATAGTGGCAGAGTCATAAAAGCGCTCGAAAAGGCATATGCCGCCCTCAATGACGAAAACGGTATTCTTACGGGGATTGAGGACTGCGCAGGCGAGCTTGAAGCCGCCTCGAAATACTATGAAGATGCGCAGTCAGCCGCAAAGGGCGTGAGAGGCATTTCCTATGAGCTTGCGGATTATACTGCAGAAATAAGAGGGCTTATTGAGGGCTTTGATTACAGCCCCGAAAGGCTTTCCGAAATCAACGAAAGGCTTGATTTTCTTTACCGTCTTTCAATGAAATACGGCGCAACCGAGGCGGATATTATTGCTGCTTATGAAAAAGCGGTTGCGGAGCGTAATGCAATTGAGGTTTCCGACGAAAGGATAGGGGAGCTTGAAGAAAAGCTTTATGCACTTTCGGATGAAATCAAGCTGCTTTCCGCCCGTCTTACGGAAAGCAGAATGAATGCGGCATCGGAATTTGAAAAGAGCGTCAAGGCTGAGCTTGAATTTCTTGATATGCCGAAGGTTGAGTTTATTGTTGACCGTAAAGCAACGGCACTTACCTCAAAGGGTGCGGATGCAATTGAATTTTTAATCAGCGCAAATGTGGGGCAGGAGCCGAGACCCATTGCAAAAATTGCGTCGGGCGGCGAGCTTTCAAGAATTATGCTTGCAATAAAAAATGTTCTTTCCGATAAGGACAGCATTGCAACCCTTATATTTGACGAAATTGATACGGGTGTCAGCGGCTCGGCGGCGGAGAAAATTGCGCTTAAGCTTCATCAGGTTTCAAAGGGCAGGCAGGTTATCTGCGTAGCCCATCTTGCACGCATTGCGGCGCAGGCAGACAGACATATGAAAATCCTGAAAACCGCTGACAACGATAAAACCTATACAAAGATAGATACCCTTGATTTTGACGGCAGAGCCGCCGAAATTGCAAGGATAACCGCAGGCGGCGGAGTGACCGCCCTGCAGATAGAAACAGCAAAAGAAATGCTCAGAAATGCAAGGAGAGAAAGTGTATGAAATTCGGAATATGCGTTGGCACCGATATTGAAAAAATGAAGCTTATGAAATCTCTCGGCTATGACTATGCAGAGAGCCACTGTCAGGAGATTGTCAGAAGAGATACAGCGCATTTTGATGCGATGAAAGCAACGGGTCTGCCCGTTATTGCGGCAAACTGCTTTATCGGTATGCCCGTTGTTGGCGAAAACAGAGATTTCGCCGCTATTGACGAATACCTTGAAACTCTCTTTTCAAAGGCGGCTTATCTCGGTCTTAAGCACCTTATTTTCGGTTCATCGGGCGCAAGAAGAATTCCCGACGGTATGAGCCTTGAAGAGGGCAGGGCGCAGATAGTTGAATTCCTTAAATATCATGTTGTTCCCGTTGCGGAAAAATATAATATTCCCGTTGCGATTGAGCCGCTTCGCCCCGAGGAATGTAACGCAATCAACACAATCGATGACGGCGTAGCCGTTGCAAAGGCGGTTGATTCGCATTATGTGAAAGTGCTTGCCGATGTTGCTCATATGTTTGTGCAGGGCGAGGATATGCAGAAAATTGTTGTTTATAAGGATTATATTATTCACGCACATACCTCTAATCCCGACCCTGACCCCTCACTCGGCAGAAAAAGAATTTATCCCAAAGAGAGCGACGGCTTCAGTCAGGCCGATTTCATTGAGCCTCTCAAGGCAGCAGGCGTTGAATATTGCTCAATTGAGGCAGAGGTTATTGATTTTCCGACGGATGCCGAAAATGCATACGACATACTCAAAACATTGAGGTGACGGAATGAAGCTTTCTAAAAACGAAGTTATTCTGTTTTCGGGCGATTCCATAACCGACGGCAACCGAGGCAAAAAAATGGACTGCAACCATATTATGGGTCACGGATATCATTACATAGTTGCAGGCAGGCTTGCGCTTGATAATGCGGAGAATATGCCGAAGTTTATCAATAAAGGCTATTCGGGCGAGAATGCCGTTGATTTGCTCGCCAAATGGCAGGCTGATGTGCTTGATAACAAACCCACCTTGCTCAGTATTCTTGTCGGTGTCAATGAGGGCAGCTACGGCTATTTTAACGGACTTACCCCTGACGAAGCCTGCGAAAGATATGAAACCAATCTGCGTGCAATTCTTGAATTGACCAGAAAAGAGCTTGGCAATATAAAGATTATCCTTTGTGAGCCTTTTTATTGCCCGCTTGACCCTACGGACCATTCATATAAATATACCCCTCATCCCGACGGAGTTGAAGAATTCTTTGAGCGCCCCGATACTCACGACCCCGAGGATTCCGTGCCTTACCGCATAGAGGTGAACAAAAAGATAAGAGCCGTTGCTCCGAAGATTGCAGAGGATTTCGGCTGTGTCTTTGTTCCGCTTTACGATAAGCTTTATGAGCAGGCGGCAAGGCAGAGAATGGAATATTTTATGTGGGACGGAACTCATCCCAGCATTGCAGGTCATATGCTTATTGCCCAGGAATGGCTGAAAGCACTTGACAAAATATAAAATAATAATGTATCATACATTGAATAAATAAGTAATAAATTACCGAAAGGAATGTTTAATATGCAGATTTATGAAGAACTTGTTGCAAGAGGACTTATTGCACAGGTAACAGACGAAAAAGAAATAAGGGAGCTTATCAACAACGGTAAGGCTGTTTTTTACATCGGCTTTGACCCCACAGCTGACAGCCTCCATGTCGGTCACTTTATGGCACTTTGCCTTATGAAGCGCCTTCAGATGGCAGGCAACAGACCCATTGCTCTCCTCGGCGGCGGCACAGGTATGATCGGCGACCCCTCGGGCAGAAGCGATCTGCGTCAGGTGCTCAACAAGGAAACAATCGAGCATAATGTTGAGTGCTTCAAAAAGCAGATGAGCCGTTTCATCGAGTCCGGTGAAGGCAAGGCAATGATGATAAACAACGCCGATTGGCTTCTTGACCTTAACTATGTTGAAGTTCTCCGCGAGGTCGGTGCTTGCTTCTCGGTTAACAATATGCTCCGCGCAGAGTGCTACAAGCAGAGAATGGAAAAGGGTCTCAGCTTCCTTGAGTTCAACTATATGATTATGCAGAGCTACGACTTCTATCATCTGTTCAAGGAATACGGCTGTAATATGCAGTTCGGCGGCGACGATCAGTGGTCAAATATGCTCGGCGGCACAGAGCTTATCCGTAAAAAGCTGGGCAAGGATGCTTATGCAATGACTATCACTCTGCTCCTCAACTCCGAGGGCAAGAAGATGGGTAAAACAGCTTCGGGCGCAGTGTGGCTTGACCCCGAAAAGACATCGCCCTACGAGTTCTATCAGTATTGGCGCAATGTTGCCGATGACGATGTTCTCAAGTGCATCCGTATGCTCACTTTCCTTCCTCTTGAAGAAATCGATGCTATGGACAGCTGGGAAGGCAGTCAGCTTAATACTGCAAAGGAAATCCTTGCATTTGAGCTTACAAAGCTTGTTCACGGTGAGGAAGAAGCAACAAAGGCTCAGGCAGCCGCAAAGGCTATCTTCAGCGGTGCTGCAGACCTTGACAATATGCCCTCAACAACTCTTGAAGATGCTGATTTCGCAGACGGCAAGATCGATATTCTCGATATTCTTATGAAGGCTGAAATAACAAAGTCAAGAGGCGAAGGCAGACGCCTTGTTCAGCAGGGCGGTATTTCCGTTGACGATGCAAAGGTAACCGATTTTGCAATGACCTTTGCTCAGGCAGACCTTAAGGAAAAGCCCATCGTAGTTAAGAAGGGCAAGAAGATTTTCCACAAGGTTGAAGCATAAAATCCTTTTTAAAAGTTATAATGAAATGGGAGCAGGAATATGAAAAAAACTCTCAAGACCGTTGCGGGTATAGCAGCAGGTGCAGGTGCGGCGCTTTTTGCCGCAGGTGAGGTTATGTATCATTGCATACTCAACACCGATGTTCAGCATTTCTTTGCCTCAAAAGGCTTTTTCCGCAACGAGGTTGAGGATAAATTCTGGGCGGAAAATGAGATATATCAGGGCGGTATTGCCTGGTATAATGAAATCAAGCCGGAGATAATCACGGTCTTTTCTTCTCTCGGCAGAGATATGCGTGCCGAATTCATTCCTGCCGAAAACCCCTCCGATAAATGGGCGATAGTTATTCACGGCTATTCGGGCGACCCTGCCACAATGGCGCATTATGCGTGGAAATACCGCGCGATGGGCTTTAATGTCATTATGCCCCATATGGTCGGTCACGACAGCGATTCCGTGCGTTATTGCTCGATGGGTTATCACGATAAAACAATGATAAAGGATTGGATTTCTTACATTGTAAGACTCAATCCCGATGCAAAGATTCTTATGCACGGCGTTTCAATGGGCAGCGCAACAACAATGCTTGTTACGGGTGAGGATATTCCGTCAAATGTGGTTTGTGCCGTTGCCGATTGCGGCTACACAAGCTGCTGGGATGAATATGTTTATCAGGCAAAGCAGATGTTCAAAATGCCTCCCATAGTTGTTGAATCCGCTAATTTTGCATCAAAGCGCCGCAAGAATTTTGATTTCAAGAAGTGCGCACCCATAGATGCAGTCAAAAAGTCAGAAACACCCACTCTTTTTATCCACGGCGGTGATGACGATTTTGTGCCTTATCATATGATGCAGCCGCTTTTTGAAAGCTGTGCCGCACCCGATAAGCAGATGCTTACCGTGCCGGGTGCATTCCACGCCAATTCGGCATTTACCGATAACGAGCTTTATTGGAAAACGGTAATTGAATTTATCGGCAAATATTTTTCATAATTACCAATATAATATAAACGTAGGGACAGCCCTCGCGGCTGTCCTTTCTCATAGAAAAGGAGGAAATCCGATGAAAGTTTCCGAAATGCCGTATGAGAGAATTACGGTTGAATACGCCAAGGAGCAGGCAGAAAGAATAATTGCAAAAATAAAAGCCGCAAAATCCGCTGAGGACCTGAAAGCAGCGAGGGATGAATATAACAAAATGAGCGAGGAGGTTGAACCCGCCTGCGCTCTTGCAAATTGCAGATTCACCCTCAACACAAGGGATGAATTCTATAACGGTGAAATGGATTATTATGACAATGCAATGCCGCTTTTCACCGAAATTGAAAATGAATATAAAAAGGCGATGCTTGAATCGCCTTACAGAGCCGATGCCGAAAAACTCATAAATCCCAGAGTTTTCAAGGGCTTTGAGATGTCGCTCAAGACTTTTTCACCTGAGGTTATTGAGGATTTGCAGGCTGAAAATGCACTTGTTACACGCTACTCAAAGTTTATGGGCGAGCTTGCATTTGAGTTTGAGGGCGAAAAAATGCCCCTCTCCGTATTGAGGGGTAAGCTTGAGGATGACAGCCGTGAGGTGCGCAGAAAAGCCGCGGAAGCAATCGGAAAAACAATGGAAGCGAATGCGGAAACCTTCGACGAAATTTTTGACGGTCTTGTTAAAATCAGAACAAAAATTGCCCGTAAGCTCGGCTATAAAAACTTCGTTGAGCTTGGCTATTACCGTATGGGCAGGGTTGATTATGACGAAAAAATGGTTGCCGCATTCCGCAGAAGTGTTGAAACCGATATCGTGCCTGCCGTTGCAAAGCTGAAAGAACGCATCAGAAGCCGCCTCGGTCTTGATAAGATTATGTATTATGACGATGCAATCAGCGTTACGGGCGAAATGCCCCGACCTGTTATAGACACACCTGCAATCTTTGATAATGCACTCAAAATGTATCACGATATGAAGCCTGAAATCGGCGACTTCATGCAGAGAATGCTCGACGCGGAAGCCTTTGATGTTGAAGCGCGTGACGGCAAATTCGGCGGCGGATACTGCACCACTTTTGCCAAGTACAAACAGCCGTTTATTCTCGCAAATTTCAACGGTACAAGCGGCGATATTGATGTTATCACCCACGAATTCGGTCACGCACTTGCGGCTGATTATATGTTCAGATATGCCGAATCCGACTACCCCACAGGTATGGAAACCCACGAGTGCCACAGTATGAGCATGGAATTCCTTTGCCATAAATATATGGACGATTTCTTCGGCGCAAATGCGGATAAATACCGATACAAGCACATTGTTGATGCTTTTTCATTTATTCCTTACGGTACAATCGTTGACGAATTCCAGCATCTTGTTTATGAAAACCCCGATCTGACACCTGACGAAAGAAAGGCGGAATACCGCAAGCTTGAGGCAAAGTACAGACCCTATCTTTCCTTTGAGGGTATTCCTTACCTTGAACTCGGCACACGCTGGCAGTATCAGATGCATATTTACGAAAGCCCGTTTTATTATATTGATTACTGTATTGCTCAATGCGTTGCTCTCGGCTTTCTCGGGCTTTCAAGGGATAATTTTGAAAATGCCCTTGAAAAATACGTTGAATTCCTCAAAAAGACCGGCGGAGTTGCCCTTGATGAACTGATTGAGGGTGCAGGTCTCAAGTCGCCTTTCGGAGAAAACGCACTTGCAGAAACCGCAAAAGCAACATCGGAGCTTGTTGAAAAAATCGAAAAAGAACTTTTTGAGTAAAAAAAGAAGCGGAGCATAAGGGCGACCTTTCGTAAGGAATTTAAGCCTTAAAACAGGATATTTTGGCATATAACTGCGTTAAAAATGCTCGAAATCCGACAAGGATTTCTGCGCTTTTTGCCTTGTTCTATATCCAAACTATCTCTGTTTAAGGTGCGAAGCAGTTTTTATCAGGTTATTTTTCGTTCAGACGAAATGACAAAAATCCCGCAATACTTTGTGTATTACGGGATTTTTTCG
>JAZQXJ010000074.1:0-46995 GCA_045632815.1 Acutalibacteraceae bacterium
CTTCTGACATCTCTTTTTTCTCGTTTTCTCGAGAATTACTGCTGTACTTGAAGTACATACTCAAATTAATCTTCAAGGGTTAATTTAATCAATCGTTGTTTAATTTTCAAGGTGCGTCGCATTCGCGTTACTCGCGAGTGCTTGAATAATATATCACAACAAAAAAACAAAGTCAACACTTTTTTTGAAAAAATTTCAAAATTTTTTAAAGTTTACGGTTTTATATAAGATTAATAAACCGCAAACACTTTTTTTGTGCAATATTAACCGTATAAGATGTATTTTCTTATATTTTGCATCTTAAACGCTCTATTATCTCTATAATTTTAAATCTTATTTCATAATCAGGCGATGATTTTACAATCTGAGTGCAATTATGATTAAAAACAATATCCAATTCTGTATTTTCCGTTGCCGCAGGCAAGCAAAGCGGCGGAAACATCACGCACCACCAATTATGTCCGATTCCGTTGCCGAGAATCACCTTGAGTGCAAGATACTCTCCCGCAGGCAATGTAAACTCGTCATATGAGCGTGTGTTGAAATATTCTCTGACAAGATATACATCTGATTCATATTCAAATCCGTTATCCTTCAGTATATTATTAATGTATGCAATTAATTGATTTTTGTGAGCCGATAAACAGCTTTGAGCGTTATCCACGGTCATATCTCCATCAAAAAGTTCACTTCCGCTTTTCAGCAAAGCATCGCGGACAATAATTTTAACAGCCTGGTCAGCTTCTGAATCGGAATTGGCAAGAATATGCAGTCTCAGCACGCTGTTACGGATATCATTGCACGATACGCCAAAACTTACAACAGAAAAAACCATAGATATCACAAGACCTACTGCAACCGAGATTTCCAGCATTTTAATTTTTTTCATAAAAAACCGTCCTTTATGTTTTAAAAACATTATAGGACGGTTAATTACGGTTTATTCAGAAAGTTCGGGTTCAAGTCCTCCGATTTCATCACGAGCCTTGAACACATAGCCGTTCTGGCTGAGGATATCAATATGAGCAAGCGCCTCGCCCGTTCCGAGAGCAACGCAATTAAGAGGATCCTTGGCAATAAAGGTTTTTATTCCCGTTTTACGCTGAATCATTTTATCAATACCTTTAAGCAAAGCCCCTCCGCCCGTGAGATAAATTCCCGATTCACAAATATCCGCAGAAAGCTCAGGCGGTGTAAGTTCAAGAACCGAACGGACTGCTTCGGCAATCGCCTCGAGATGAGGACGCATTGCAAGATAAACTTCCGTTGAACTGACATCAATGCTGACGGGCAGATTTGTAATAAAATGCTTGCCCTTTACGGTCATACCGAGTTCAACATCGCGAAGAAAAGAATATCCGATTTGTTTTTTCAGCATTTCGGCTGTTTTTTCGCCGATAATAACATCTCGCTCACGCCTTATCTGCCTCGCAATAGCTTCGTCAAAATTATTGCCTGCAACTTTAAGTGAACGGGATACGGAAATGCAACCCATCGTTATAACTGCAATATCCGTTGTTCCTCCGCCGATATCAACAACCATTGCACCGACAGGACGGGTACTTTTTATACCTGCACCCAACGCTGCCGCAAGCGGTTCTTCAATCAGGCAGGCTTTTGCGGCACCTGCAGATGTTACAAGGTCAAGAATGGTTCTTTTTTCAAGGCTTGTTGCCATTGACGGAACGCAGATAACAACATTGGGTTTGAACACCATATTTTTACATATCTTTGAAAAAATATATTTCAGAATATGCTTCGTAGCCGTAAAATCCGACACAACACCGTGTTCCATAGGTTTCACAACTCTGATTGAATCGGGATTCTTGCCGACCATATCCCACGCACGCTTACCGACCGCAATAAGCTTTCCGCTTTCTTTCTCGTATGCGGCGGCGCTGGGTTCGGACATAACGACACCTTTACCCTCAACATAAGCAACAATTGAAGTTGTTCCGAGGTCAATTCCTATATTCGCACCAAGCATCGGATTTCACCACCTTTATAATATAATGTAATATAATTATTTCTCTCTCGGAGAAGTAAGCGCAACAGATATGCAATACACGGCTTTTGCTCCGTTGAGCCACAGCATTTTTGCACATTCATTGAAGGTTTCGCCCGTTGTTGAAATATCGTCACAAAGCAAAACCGTTTTATTTTCCACATCCGACGGATTCGGCACATCAAAAACACCTGTCAGGTTTCCACGGCGCAACATAAGGCTGATTTTATGCTGTTTTTTTGTGTCGCAAAGCTTGACGACTACACCTTTTCTGTATTCAATGCCAATATTTTGGCTGAGCTTTTGAGCGAGAATTTCACATTGATTATAGCCTCTTTCCCGTCTGCTTTTATCGGATATGGGAACAGCGGTTATAAAATCAAAGCAAACGCCCGAAAATCTGTCACGAACAGTTTCACACATTTCCTTGCCGTAAGCTTCTGCATTGGAAACGCAACGGCGGAACTTAAAATTATGAATACCCTTACGAACATTTCCTTTGAAATAGAACGGTGCGGCAATACCGTTATAATATTTTTTCGCTTTTTTACAGGAGCATTTATCTTTTTCTCTGCCGCATTTATTGCAAACCGCACCGCTTATACGCGGCAAATTGTTTTCGCATTGTTTGCAGATATATAATGTATTAGCCACCACTTTGCCGCAATATGCACAGCGATGAGGAAAAAAGACGGAAACGATAACATCTGCAATTCTGTTCATCAGCTGTCACCAAGCATAATGAAATTTTTTAAAGCAGAATAGCGCTTTGCTTTGCTGTTATTGGAAACCATACGCTCAACCGTACTCCTTGTGCCTACAAGCACCATAATCTTTTTTGCCCTTGTAACAGCGGTATAAAGAAGATTTCTGTATGCAAGCTGCTCAACAACTCCGACAACCGGCATTACAACCGCATCAAATTCATTTCCCTGACTTTTATGCACGGTAACAGCATATGCGTGTTCAAGCTCCGACTGACTCTCGAAGGGGTATTCCGCAAGTCTGTCATCATACCTGACATAAAGCAGATGAGCGCCGTCATCGATTTTTTCAAGCATTCCAATGTCTCCGTTAAAGACACCGAGACCGTCCTTTTCGCTGCTTGTCCAAGGAATATTATAATTGTTTTTGGTTTGCATAAGCTTGTCGCCTTCGCGCAGCACGCGCTGACCGAAGGTATGCTCACGCTTATGCTTTGCGGGAGGATTCAGCGATTGCTGAAGAATTTTGTTTATCCTGACCGTACCCGCATCACCTTTTCGTGAGGGACAAAGCACCTGAATATCTTCCGTGGGAGAATAGCCATATGCCCTGGGAAGCCTTTCGGCACAAAGCTCCGAAATCGTTTTTGCGGCAACCGCAGGCACTCCCCTTTCAAGAAAGAAGAAGTCCTTATCTGTGCAGGAAATTTCAGGCAGCTCTCCGTTTACGATTTTATGAGCATTGGTAACAATCAGGCTTTCCATTGCCTGACGGAATACTTCTTTAAGCTCTACAACAGGAAGCGCCTTTGAATTAATTATATCGTGAAGAACATTGCCTGCTCCTACCGGCGGCAACTGGTCGGAGTCGCCGACCATCACAAGTCTGCAACCGATTGGCAATGCATCAAGAAGGCTTGAAAACAATACGATATCAACCATTGAAAGCTCATCGATGATAACCGCACCTGCGCTGAGAGGATTACGCTTATTACGCTGAAAAACGGGACGGTCACTTCTGTCCCACTCAACCTCAAGAAGTCTGTGAATAGTCTGAGCTTCTCTGCCCGTCAGCTCACTCATTCTTTTGGCGGCTCTTCCCGTTGGAGCGGCAAGCGCAACCTCAAGCCCCTGATTTTCAAAAACTTTAAGAATTCCTCTGAGTGTTGTTGTTTTGCCCGTACCGGGTCCGCCCGTAAGGACAAGAACGCCTTTTTCAACGGCAAGCCTTATTGCAAGCCGCTGACGGTCATTATAACACACACCGCTGATAAGCTCTGTTTTATTTATCTGTTCATCAATATTATCAAGGCATTTGGGGGCAAATCTTTTCATAAACAGAATTGAATTCGCCGCATTCTTTTCTGCATTGTAAATATCGGGCAGGAATATAAAATCCTTTGCGCTGAGATTATCGCAGACAAGCTGTTTTGACTCAATAAGATTATCAAGTCGGATTTCAACGATATCCGCACTGACAGAAAGCAAATCACAGCAAGGCGGAATCAGCTTTTCTCTGGGCAGGCAGGTGTGTCCGTTATACAGATTATGTCTCACAACATAGAGAATACCTGCGTCAACCCTGAATTCATCCGCAGGAGGCACAGGGAGGTTACTTGCAATACTGCACGCTTTATCAAAGGTTATTCCTATCCCCTCGCCACAAAGCAGATAAGGATTATGCTCAACAATTTCAACGCTCCTTGAGCCGAAAACCTTAAAAACCTTAAGACATTCAGCCGTTGAAATGCCGTATTTTTCAAGTGAAATAAGTGCCTCGCGTTCAGCGGAACGGCGCCTGAATTCGGAAGAAATTTCTCTTGCGCGTTCTTTTGAAATACCTTTGATTTCCGCAAGGCGCTCGGGGTGATTTTCTATAATGTAAAATGAATCCTCGCCGAATCTTTCAACAATTTTCTGCGCCGTCTTTTCTTTGACGCCTTTGACGATTCCCGAAGAAAGATAAGACAGCATATCTGCCGCCGTCTGAGGCATTTCACGCTGACACATCTCAATTCTGAATTGTTTGCCGAAAGTCGGATGCACCGTCCATTTTCCGATAAAGGTTACATTTTCTCCGCTATAAAGGTCGCTTACGGTGCCGATAGCTGTAAAAAGCTCACCGTCACTTGTAAATTCAAGCACAGTGTAGCCGTTTTCAATATTCTGATATGTTATGTACTCAACGGTACCCGAAATTGTTACCAATTCATCCATAGCGACCAACAATAAATAAATTTGAGCAATGCCGAGACGGTCTGTAAGCCGAGTTCTGTCATTAAAGGCAATCATCTGTCTACACCTTGCGTTGCCGCAAGGCTTTAGCCACCCGTCGGAGTATCGTCGAGCAAACGACGGAGCAAAGCTCCTCCTCCCGTCGGTGTTGCTTCGGATAGGGTTTGCAGGGCCGTGCGGTTCCCCGCACGCCGGTGAGCTCTTACCTCGCCTTTCCACCCTTACCTGCACAAGGCAGGCGGTATATCTCTGTTGCACTTTCCCTAAGGTCACCCTCGGCGGCCGTTAGCCGTTATCCTGCTCTGTGAAGCTCGGACTTTCCTCACGCAGCAAAAGCTGCCCGCGACTGCCCAACCGTCTCAGCACATATGCTCCGTATTATTTTAAATCACCTTTGGCAAAATGTCAAACAAAATACAAATATATTTAAAATAATTTACAATTAAGATATTGTATATACCGCGGATTTAAGATAAAATGAGATAAAATAACGAAAGGACAGACCGATGGACGATATATATATTTCAAAAAAACGCAGACGCTCCGATGATTTCATCATTGAAATTCCCGAAGAAGAATTTCTGCCGCCCGAGCCGCCCGAGGATAATGAGCCTCCGAAGAAAAAGAAAAAACACAGATTTCTCAGATTTATTGCAACGGTTTTTGCGGTTGTTTTTCTGTTGTCATCAGGCTTCATGTTTTTATTTTCAGCCGTATCGGGCTACACCCGCAACGACCTTGAACGAAACGAATATATTTCTTCTCTGCAGCTCAAAAGCAGTCCGTTTGTTTCAAATATACTTCTGCTCGGTGTTGACGGCAGCGCCGATTCCTCGTCACGCTCCGACTCAATGATTCTTGTATCCGTCGATTACAAGCACGCAAAAATAAAGCTGACTTCTTTTTTGCGCGACAGCTGGGTTGAAATCCCCTCTAAAGGGAAAAAAGCGAAGCTCAATGCGGCGTGTTCATACGGCGGACCTCAGCTTGTTGTTGACACAATAGAATACAATTTCGGCGTTGACATTGACCACTTTGTTATGGTTGATTTTGATATGTTTACCAACATAATCGACAGTCTCGGCGGTGTTGATGTTGAGGTCACAAAAAAAGAAGCAGATTTTATCAACAGAACAACAAGGCAGAATGTTGATTACGGCGAAAGCGTTCACCTCGACGGCGAAGAAGCTCTTGTATATTGCCGCATAAGAAAACTTGACAGCGACTATATGAGAACATACCGCCAAAGAAAAGTAATCACGGCACTCATAAATCAGGCTAAAAGCGCTGGCATAAACAAGCTGCTCGAAACAATGCGTGAAGTTTTTCCGCTTATTCAGACG
Organism: Acutalibacteraceae bacterium; assembly: GCA_045632815.1. GTDB lineage: Bacteria > Bacillota > Clostridia > Oscillospirales > Acutalibacteraceae > CAG-177. The sequence continues at coordinate 6,288 of JAZQXJ010000074.1, forward strand.
GACATGTCCCCTGCCGAAATAACGGGGCTTGCGTATAAAGCGGGTATAGGTATGCTCGCTTTTGACATTGAGCAAAACAGAGTTCCCATTGACGAGCATATGACACCGAAAACCATTAACGGTCAATGGGTTGAAGCGCTTGATATCGAGGCAACCAAAGAATATCTGATTGAATATATTTATACGAATAACATCGAAATTGAGCAATAAAAAACCTCCCTTTACGGGAGGTAAGATTCATTATTCTGCTTGAATTTCGGGTGAAAATTCCTCTTTTTCGGTTGAAAGAACAACCTGAGTATTTGTTGACACAACACCTGCAACCGAATTTATTTCTTTCAGAAGTTTTTCGAGCCCTTTGGAATTTTCCGCACACACTTTAAGAAGATATGTAAACTCTCCCGTTACGCTGTGACATTCGATAATCTGCGGATGCTTTGCAACAAACTCAGAAAAAACACCGATAAACTTGGGATGCTCAACATTAACAAAAACAAAACCGGTTAAATCCATACCAAGCATTTCTCTGTCGAGAACTGCAGTATACTGCTTTATTATTCCGCAAGATTCAAGCTTTTTTATACGCTCAATAACAGCGGAAACGGACATATTAACTTTGTTGCCGATGACTGACGCATTTTCTCTTGAATTTGCTTTGAGACATTCAATTATCTTTACATCGATAGCATCCATTCAATCAACCCGTTCCGATTTACAAGTGTTAGTTCTATAATATCAAAAAAACAAAATTAGTCAAGTTTTATTCCAAAAATTTTTGGGAATTTTATTGAAATATTGAAAAATATTTTTATCAAAGCTTTATTTACCGAATAATTTCAGATTTTGAAAGGAATTATAATTTATGGAAATCTTTTTCAGACCGTTCATCGCCTCAGACAGAGAGGAATTCTTCAGAATGGTTAAAAAATTCTATGCACCGCCCGCAACATTGCATACTCCGCCCGACGATGTAATGCTGAGCTGTTTTGACGCATCTCTTGAAATTCCCGAAATGGTCAAAGGCATTATGTTTGAAGCCGACGGCACACCTGCAGGCTATGCAATAGTTTCGCTCAAATTTGAGACAGAGGTCGGCGGAATTGCCGCGTGGATTGAGGAGCTTTATGTTGAAGAAGGATTCCGCAGTATGGGCTTCGGCAAAGAGTTTTTTGCATATCTGCAAAAGGAAATGCAGGGAAAAATCAGAAGAATCCGCCTTGAGGTTGGCGAAGATAACCGCAGAGCAATAAAGCTTTATAAAAATCTAGGTTTCGAATTTCTGGACTACAAGCAAATGGTGCTTGACAAAGATTTCTAATATTCAACTATATCATTGGGCTTCAGGCTGAACTCAACCTCACTCTGCGGAGAAACTTTTTTGTTTTCCGTTGAAAAAAACAGCCCGTTTTCCGACACAACAGCCGAATACATATACCATTGTGTTTCACAGTATAAAAATGTGCTGTCCCGATTTTCCGCAGGGAAAATTTCATTAAGAATTTTATCCGCATCTTCATCCGGCGAATAAACACAAATAACACTTTTAACACATTGAATAAACATATCAGCCTTGTCTGTTTCGCTGCAGGCAAGGTTGATTTTTTTCACATTCCCCTGCGTATCTGTATTCATTTCAACAACAAGATTCAAAGTCTGTGCATAGGATATGTAATATGTATATACCTCACCGTCGATGAAAAACAATTCTGCATCAGGTTTTGCGTTTTCATCGGCGGCACAGAGTCTTTCAACAAAAATTTCAGGGCTGACTTTTTCCTGTGCAGAGCAGGAAGAAATAAAAAACAAAACGGCAAATACAAAACAAATTTTTCTCATATCAATATTTTTTCTTTATTTTCATATTCATCGCTGCAACTCCTCCAAGTGCACCGCCCAGAATCATTGCCGCCATAAAAATAAAAATACCCGTTCCCGATTTGTTTCCGTTCACGAAAAACATAACTGCCGAGCAAAGAATTGCTGATATAAATGCAGATAACGCACCGAAAACAATGCCCTTTTGTGCGATTAATTTTGCCGCAACAAACCCTCCGATGAGACCCGATAACGCTCCGATCAACGCACCCACAGGCATATACATTGAAGACCCCGAGCCTGTTTTCAGCGCAACCAAAGCATATACGGCAATCATAACAAAAAACATCACGGCAACAACGGCTGCGCCGACAGCGATTTTCGACGCAGAGTTTACGGATTTATCATCCTTTTTTGTTGCTCTTTGCTTACTGTTCATAAAAAAACTCCTCTCATACCATTGCTAATCAATAATATGAAAGGAGTCAATTAATTATTCAATTAAGAATCAAAGGTGTCGTCTTTTTTCTTTGTCTTCTTTCTCTTTGCCTTGCTGTTTTCAGCAGCTTCTTCCATCTTCTTCTGCTTTTCAGCTTCAGCAGCAGCCTTTGCAGCTTCTCTTTCTGCAGCAGCCTTTTCGTCAGCAGTATTGTTCTGTGAGATTGCCCACTTTGCAATCTTCATCTTGTTTCTGTCTGCGCCGGTTTCGATGATGAGAGAGTCTTCCTTAACGGTGATAACTCTGCCCATAATACCGCCGATTGTTGTGATTTCGTCACCGATCTGAACGCTCTCACGCTTTTCCTGCTCTTCCTTCTGCTTTTTCTTCTGTGAACGGTTCATAAAGAACATCATAACAACCATAGCACCGATCATAATGATAAATGTCCACTGATTGCCGCCCGTTGCGGTTGATGTGCCTGCCGAAGCACCTGCAGAAGCAAGTAAGTAAATGAAATCCATGTAAAATAACCTCCAAAATATAATGCAAATATTATACAGTAATCAAACTAAATATGCAATAGCAAAAATCAAAATTTCCAAAAATTATATTCTTGTGTCAAGCAAATCCACATTCTCGTTACGGAATTGCTCAAATGTGCCGTTATCAAGAGCGTCACGGATATCCTGCATCAGCATATTATAGAAATACAGATTATGCATTACGCAAAGTCTCATTGCGAGCATTTCCTTTGCCTTGAAAAGATGGCGGATATATGCCCTTGAAAATTTCGAGCAAACGGGACAGTTACATTCGGGGTCAATTGGCTGTGAATCACGCTCATATTTTTTATTATTAAGATTTATGATGCCTTTCTTTGTGAAAAGATGACCGTGCCTTGCATTTCTGCTGGGCATTACACAGTCAAACAAATCAACACCTCTGTAAACAGCCTCAATTATATTACCGGGTGTGCCGACACCCATAAGATATCGTATTTTATCCACAGGCATATAAGGCTCTACGGCTGAAATAACACGGTACATATCTTCTTTCGGTTCACCTACGGCAAGACCGCCGATAGCATAACCGTCAAGGTCAAGTTCGGCAATCTGCTTCATATTCTCAATGCGTAAATCCTCAAAGGTACAGCCTTGATTTATGCCGAAAAGAAGCTGATTTTTGTTGATTGTATCGGGCAATGAATTAAGCCTTTGCATCTCAGCTTTACAGCGTTCAAGCCAGCGCACCGTTCTTTCGCAGGACTGCTTTGCATATTCATATTTTGCAGGATTTTCAACACATTCGTCAAACGCCATCGCTATTGTTGAGCCGAGATTTGACTGAATACGCATACTTTCCTCGGGACCCATAAAAATATGTCTGCCGTCAACATGAGATTGGAAAGAAACGCCTTCTTCGTTAATTTTGCGAAGCGATGCAAGCGAAAAAACCTGAAATCCGCCGCTGTCGGTAAGAATAGGACCGTCCCAACACGAAAACTCGTGGAGTCCGCCCATATCGCGAACAAGATCATCACCTGGTCGGACATGGAGATGATAAGTGTTTGAAAGCATAACCTGACAGCCGATTTCTTTCAAATCGACAGCAGAAAGTGCACCTTTAATGGCGGCACAGGTTGCAACATTCATAAAAGCAGGAGTCTGCACCGTTCCGTGAACTGTTACAAACTCGCCTCGTCTTGCATTACCTTCTTTTTTTATAAGTTTATACATAGTTACTCTCCGTAAAATACGCAGGCATCGCCGAAACTGAAGAATCTGTATTTTTCTTCAACGGCAATTTTATATGCGTTCATTGTGTTTTCATAACCGCAGAATGCGCTGACAAGCATAATCAGCGTGCTTTCAGGCAAATGAAAATTGGTTACAAGGCAATCGATGCACTTGAACTCATAGCCGGGATAAATAAAGATATTTGTCCAGCCGTCATCCTCGCAGATTTCGCCTTTAAAAGTTGCAACCGATTCAAGAGTTCTGCAGCAGGTTGTTCCTACGGCAAAAACCCTGCCGCCGTTTGCCTTTGTTCTGTTTATGATTTCCGCCGTTTCTGCAGGCAGATGATAATGCTCCGAATGCATATGATGGTCTTCAATATCATCAGCCTTAACGGGTCTGAATGTACCCAGACCGACATGAAGAGTAACAAAACCGACCTCAACACCCATAGACTTTATTTTTTCAAGCAGTTCGGGAGTAAAATGCAGTCCGGCGGTAGGCGCTGCGGCACTACCCTGCTCTTTTGCATAAACGGTCTGATATCTTTCTTTATCCTCAAGCCTTTCGGTTATGTAATGAGGCAGAGGCATTTCACCGACCTTATCTATCACCTCAAAAAAATTACCTTCAAAACCGAATTTTGCAATACGGTTACCGTCATCAAGCACTTCGATAATTTCTGCCGTAAGTATTCCGCCGCCGAAAGTAAACCGATGACCTACCCTCGCCTTTTTACCCGGACCGGTTATTACTTCCCAAGTGTCAAAGCTTTTCTGATTGAGAAGAAGAAACTCAACAACCGCTCCCGTATCGATTCTTTCGCCGTACATTCTTGCAGGCAGAACTTTTGTGTTATTAAGAATAAGACAATCACCCGGTCTGAAATATTCCGTTATATCGCTGAAAACTCTGTGCGCAAGCTCACCCGTGCGTCTGTTGACGGCAAGCATACGGGAGCTGTCACGAGGCTCAACGGGAGTCTGGGCTATAAGCTCCTTTGGCAAATCATAGTAAAAATCGCTTCTTTTCATTAAAAACCTCAAAATTCTCTCAAAAATTCCAATATCTTTGTATAAATAATCATTTGATTTATACTCGTATTTGTGTTATCATCTATAATATTATTATAGTAGGCTTTTGTCAAGGCGCATATTCAACAAAAATTTGATCAGATTTTCCGAAAAGAGGTTAAACTTATGAAGAATTACAAAGTAGGCATCGTCGGTGCAACGGGTATGGTAGGTCAGAGATTTGCAACTCTGCTTGAAAATCACCCTTGGTTTGAGGTAACCGTTCTTGCGGCAAGTCCCCGTTCAGCGGGCAAAAAATATAAGGACGCTGTAGGCAGCAAGTGGTGCATGGCTACCGATATCCCCGAAAAAATGGCTGATATCGTTGTTATGGACGCAACTGCGGATATCGAGAAAATTGCAGCTTCTGTTGATTTTATCTTCTGCGCAGTTGATATGAAGAAGGATGAAATCAAAGCTCTTGAAGAAGCATACGCAAAGGCAGAATGCCCCGTTGTTTCAAACAACAGCGCTCACAGAATGACTGCTGATGTTCCCATGATCGTTCCCGAGCTTAACACAGACCATGCAAAAATCATTGATTCGCAGAAAAAGCGTCTCGGCACAGAGAGAGGCTTCATTTCAGTTAAATCAAACTGCTCACTTCAGAGCTATGTTCCCGCACTCTATCCCCTCAACAAGTTCGGTGTTAAGGATGTTCTTGTCTGCACATATCAGGCTATCAGCGGCGCAGGCAAGACCTTTGATACATGGCCCGAAATGGTTGATAACGTTATCCCCTACATCGGCGGCGAGGAAGAGAAATCAGAAAAAGAACCCCTTAAAATCTGGGGTGAAATCGTAGGCGACGAAATCGTTCCCGCAAAATCACCCAACTTTACCGCACAGTGCCTTCGTGTTCCCGCATCAGACGGTCACATGGCAGCTGTATTCGTAAGATTTGAAAGCAAGCCCACTATGGACGAGATGAAAGAAATCTGGAAGGAATTCAAGGGCTATCCTCAGGAAGCAGAGCTTCCCAGCGCACCCAAGCAGTTCCTCAACTATTTTGAAGAAGATAATCTTCCCCAGACAAAACTCCAGAGAAACCTTGAAAACGGTATGGCAGTTTCAATCGGCCGTCTTAGAGAAGATACACAGTATGATTACAAATTCGTTTGCCTTTCACACAACACTTTGAGAGGCGCAGCAGGCGGAGCAGTTCTTATGGCAGAGCAGCTTTGCGCACAGGGCTACATCACACCCAAGTTCAACTGATGAGAGGAGTCAGACAATGAAGCAGACTGTTTTTACCGGAGCAGGCGTTGCAATCGTTACCCCCTTTACAAAGGACAACAAAATCAATTACGATAAGCTTGCCGAGCTTCTTGAATTCCAGATTGCAAACAAGACAGATGCAATTATCATCTGCGGCACAACCGGCGAAGGCTCAACACTTGACCACGATGAACATTCAAACGCAATCAAGTTCACCGTTGATGTTGTAAACAAGAGAATCCCCGTTATCGCAGGCACGGGCAGCAACGATACAAACTATGCCGTAAAGCTTTCAAACGAAGCTGAAAAGGCAGGTGTAGATGCGCTTCTTTCCGTTACACCCTATTATAACAAGACCTCACAGAACGGTCTTATTCAGCATTTCAATTATATCGCAGACAGAGTAAGCGTTCCCATCATTCTTTATAATGTTCCTTCAAGAACAGGCGTAAACATTACTCCCGAAACCTATCTTGAGCTTTCAAAGCACAAAAGAATCGTAGGCACAAAGGAAGCCAACGGCGATATCTCATCAGTTGCAAGAACAATTGCTCTTTGCGGCGAAGATTTCTCCGTATATTCAGGCAATGACGATCAGGTTACTGCTCTTATGTCACTTGGCGGAAAAGGCTCAATCTCCGTGCTTTCCAACATCGTACCCGAGGTTGCGCACAACATTCCCGCACTTTATCTTGAGGGCAAATACGAGGAAAGCCGCAAGCTTCAGCTTGAATACATCGACCTTTGCCACGACCTTTTCATTGATGTCAACCCCATTCCTGTTAAGGAAGCAATGAATATGATGGGTATGGATGTTGGCGATTGCAGACTTCCTCTTTACAGAATGAACGATGCCGCAAGAGAAACTCTCAGAAACACTCTTGCAAGACACGGACTTGTAAAATAATTCAGAGGTAAATCGAAATGACAGGAATTATATTAAGCGGATGTAACGGGAAAATGGGTAAAGCTGTTACAAGAAGTGTTGCCGAAAGCGCAGACTGTGAAATCATTGGCGGCATTGACATTTTCAGCGAATCATTAAACGGATACCCCGTTTTTTCAACACCCGCAAGCGTTACAAACGATATAACCGAAAAGGCGGATGTTATTATCGACTTTTCAAATCCCGCCGCGCTGTCGGGGCTGCTTGAATATGCGGTTAAGAATTCAATTCCTGCCGTTATTTCAACAACGGGTCTCAGCGATGCACAGATAAATCTTATCAAGGATGCATCAAAGAAAATCCCCGTATTTTTCAGCGCAAATATGTCGCTCGGTGTTAATCTTGTATGTGAGCTTGCAAAAAAAGCAGCGAATGTGCTTGGCGATGCCTTTGATATTGAAATAATCGAAATGCATCACAATCAGAAAATTGACGCACCCAGCGGCACAGCCCTTATGATTGCGGATTCAATCAAAGAAGAGCTTGACGATGATGTTAAATATGAATATGACCGCCACTCAAAGCGTGAAAAGAGAACAAAAAAAGAAATCGGAATTCATGCTGTCAGAGGCGGCACGATCACGGGCGAGCATCAGGTTATTTTTGCAGGTCTTGATGAAATTATAACAATTTCTCACTCAGCAAGAAGCAAGGAGCTTTTTGCAACGGGCGCAATCAGCGCTGCAAAGTTTATCTGCGGCAAACCTGCAGGACTTTACAAAATGGCGGATATGCTTTAAACGGAGGATAAAAATGAAGCTTGTTGAAAATATATTTGTAACCGAAGATGTTACACTCTTTTCACTCAGCGATGCACCTGCCGATATTTCACATATGGCAGATGTTTTTAAAATGATTGCCGAAGCAGGAATAGATGTTGATATGATTTCACAGTTTCCGTCAAGCGGCTCAGGCTCAGGCTTCTCATTTACCGTAAACGATAAAGATTTTGTTCCCGTGCTTTCAATCGCATCGGAACTCCGCACAAGATCACCCAAAACAAAAATCAGCGTAAGCAGCGGCAACTGCAAAATCACTGTAAGCGGCGAGGAAATGAGGGGTACACCCGGAGTTTCCGCAAGAATATTCAAGGCAGCCGCCGAGGTTGACGCAGATGTCAGAATGATCACAACATCCGAAATTGAAATTTCCCTGCTTGTTGTTAAATCTGATGTTGACAATGTTGTTGAAGCAATCAAAAATGCATTTTAAATAAGAAAACCGACCTGACGGTCGGTTTTTTGTTTTTTATAAAATTTCCATACCTTTGTCTGAATTATCTTTTTCAGCTTTAAGTTCAGAAATATCATTAATATTTATATTGCGTTTTGGGTCAGAAAGCGTTGTTCCCGAAAGCTTGTCATAAACAATCTGGAATGCCTCCACTTTTTTTCTGCATTCCTCGCATTGCATAATATGACAGTTCACCTTTGCCGCAAAGGATATAACTTCAGGTGTCATATTATCAATTGTTATAAAGTTTAAAATTTCATCAGTCGTCAGATGCATCGTCATCGTCTTCATCGTCGTCTTCCTCTTCTTCCTTGATTATGCGGTCGTTCATTCTGTTGACCCAATCGCTTACGGAAGCCTTGTCTCCCTTCTTCATATAAAATTCATTGTATTTCTTGCTGCCTGTACGGCGACCCTCTGAATCGGTTTTATCAAGTCTGGACTTCATCCTTTCAATAAGCCCTTCGCTGATATTGAGCCAAAGCACTTTATCTGAACTTTTAACAATAAAATTAAAAAGCTCATCCATTGTTGCGTTACCGAAAACGGTTGTAACATAGACTGTTGCTTCGCTTCTGTTGAGCCCTCCTCGCAAAACAGCAAACATAACTGCAAGCCATGTCATCGTGATATGAATTTCCGAGGATGATTCGAGAACGAATTCAAAATAACCGTTCAGCGCATCATAATCATAGTCATCTTCATTGTAAAGCTCATTATCGGGGTCCTCGTAATCAGGCTCAGGTGCATCCTCATCGGAGGCATCTGTTGTATCAAACGGCTCGGACGACAGTTTTTTCGCAAAGTCATTATAAATATTTCTCGCAACCGTAAACATCCAGCTTTTAAAGCCCTCGGGATTATCGTTAAGAACACCGTCTTTCATCAAAAAGCCCGTAACACATTTTTTTATAAGACGCATATGAACTTCCTGCATAACGTCCTCTTCATAGCCTCTTGTTGTTTTGCTTCTGCTGCACCATCCGTATACGGTTTTCTTAAGCGTTTTTTCCGCAATATGATACAAAGTAACATAGCCGTCAGGATTCCCTTCCGACAGCTCGGTAAGCAACTCGTAAAACTCTTCCTCTGTAAAATAAGTCATTTTTCAAACCTCAAGTTATAATATTGATAAAATATTATCATAACCTGACGAAAATTACAAGCAAAAAAAGAAAAGAGCGCAGCAAAAATGCTGCGCTACAGTTCAATTAATTAAAATGCTGCAAAAATTGATGCAAGTGAATTCTTGATGATGTCAATAATACCTGCTGCTTCCGCTTCGTTAACATAAGCAAGAATCTGCTCTACCATTGCAAGGATTTCTGTTACAAACTCCATCATTTTGTCCTCCTTGTTAATTTTAGCAGTATGACTGCAATAAAATTATACAACACGAGAACGCTGTAAGTCAATAATAAAAATCTATACAATCCCTTGAATCTGTCTAATTTTGCTCGAGCATATCCATTATCGCACGCTTGCCTGTCACACCGACACTTCGGTTATGAACTTCACCGTCTTTAAACACAATCAGGGTAGGAATACTCATTATTCCGAATTTTTTTGCAAGCTCTTTTTCAGACTCAACATTCACCTTGCATATTTTAACATTTTCATTTGTGTTCTCTGCAACATCTTCAATAATGGGCGAAAGCATTTTACACGGAGTACACCAATCGGCAAAAAAATCAACCAATACAGTGCCGTTATACTTTTCAACCTCGCCTGCAAAGCTGTCATCCGTAACATTTAATATTTTCATTTTCCCGTTCCTTTCATTAATCATTACAACAATTATTTTTTCTTATAACAATTGTTTTATTCTTGATAAAAAAGGAACAAAACTGCAATTAATTTATACGCAGGGAATAAGAAGCATTCTTCCGTTTTCAACGGTATCGTTTTCAATTGAATTTTCCTGCATTATCGCATCAACCGTTGTTGAATAATGCTTTGCGATGTTCCAGAGATTTTCTCCGCTGTTGCAAAAATAAATTGTAAGTGCACAAGGCTTTGAGTTTTTTGTATGTTCGCTTTCAATTTCAACAGAACTGATATATTTTTTCATTTTGTTTGAAAAAACGGTTGCGTTTACAGACATTTCTGTTTTGAGTTCAAGGCGGCTGTCGCCCGTAACCGCGCAGGAACATCCGAGTACAGACACCGAACCGTAGCAGGTAATTCTTTCTGCTTTTCGGGGCAATTTTGATGTATATTCAAAATCAACGGGCTTCTGAATAACTCCGAGCTGATTTTCGCTGTCTCTGTAAATTACAGTTGCGTTATATGTTCCGCTTGCAACAAACTGACCGTCTTTGCAGGTGAAGCCATTCTTCATATCCGAACACCATACAGCAAGCACGCAGTCAACACTCACTCCGATGCTCTCAAAAACAACTTTATTTGTAAAAACAGAATTCAGGCTGTCGTTATATTCAAAAACCTCCGTGTTCTTTATTGTGTTTTTCACCTCATATTCCGTTGAATAAGCATCCGAGATGAATGAAAGAGGAATTTCCTCGAACGCCGCCATAAACGCGCTTATACGCACATTTAAATCAACAAGACGCATATCCCCCGAGGAATTAGATTTTGCAGAAACCTCGCAAGCGTTTACGGAAAGGCGCAGACTGCTGATGCTTTTTTCGTTCAGACCGTCAAGCTCAACAATCTGGCTGAGCGGCATTGCGTGTTCCATACTTTCGATGTTGCCGTTTTCGCTCAGGTAAAAAATTTTAACCGTGCAGTCCCCTTTCAGCAACGCTTTATTGTTTATTATTTTCACATCGCCGGCCGTAACGCAAGACGAGGCATTGATTATCTGCGCTATAGGCTCACGGCTTTCGTCAAGCTCCACAACCTCGCTTACATTAAACGCTTTTTCGCATATGCCGTTCATCGAAGCAATATTGCAATCACTTGTCAACAGCTGTATGCCCGAGCCTTGCACACCGCAAAGCAAATGATCTTCTCTTTTACCGAATGCTTTAAAAAAGAATGTCATTATTCCTCTCACATCAATCCTGCGGGGATTAACCGCCCTGCAGTTGACATAATCGGTGTTAACTGTTACGCTGACAGCGGAATCGGCGGTAATTCTGTTTGATTCAATAAATTTCTGCAAAGGATAGCTCTGCTCATACGCTGCAGCCTTCCCGTTTTCGCCAACATAAATTACCCTCACAACCGCTGTTACATCCGCCGTAACTCTGCCTGAATTGTTCTGCACCGAATTCACATCAGGCGTTACGGTGCATTTAATGATACGCTGAATCTCCGGGCAATAATCAGGCAACGAAATATCGGCATCCAGAGATTGCTCGGCAGTTGATTCAAAAACAGTCTCGCAGAAACCTGCTTTTTGTGTTTCGCAGTTTAAATTCATATTATTCCTCCTGTTGTACTTTTTGAAGCATAAAAATCCTGCCTCAAAAAGTATATTTATCACCACAATATATTCATTCCCTGTCCAATTTATAACCGCGAGGCTCACTTTTTCCAAATTTCTTCAAAATAATTATAAATATTTAAAAATTTTTTAAATTATATATTTACAATTAAAAAACTTTATATTATAATAAAAGCGTATAAATAATGAAAGGAGCAACACCATGCCCGAATTTACTTATGAAATCGTTGAATCCGTAGCAGTTCTTTCAGAAAACCCCAAGGGTTGGACAAAGGAACTCAATCTTATCAGCTGGAACGGAAGAGATCCCAAGTACGACATCCGTGAGTGGGCGCCTGACCATGAAAAAATGGGCAAGGGCGTTACTCTCAGCAAGGATGAAATGGCAGCACTCATTGAAGCTGTTAAAGGTCTTTAATCTTATCATCGTTCAAGCGGGCGTTGCGGAAATTTAACCGCAACGCCTTTCTTTCAATTTACGGGAGGCAATGATATATGAGTAATGAGCCTAACCGCACCCATTCCGAATTTAAAGTTTATGACAGACGCTATGTTGGCGCAAAAGAAACCTTTGCATATTTGCTCAACGATTTCTCAAACGCATTCAACATTAATTCATACACCGACAGATTCATATGGGACGTTGTTAAAATTGACTTTAAGACCAATGCTCTTGTTAATATTTTCACAGGAGCTTGGGATATAATTAATGACCCGATTATCGCCGCGCTTGTTGATAAAACAAGAACAAGATGGGGAAAGTTCAGACCTTACCTTGTTTCGTTCCAGATACCGATGACACTTCTGGGCGCGCTTTATTGGTTTATCCCATTTTTCTTCCCCGGCACATCAGGCACTCACCTGCCGAAGCTGATATACTACTTTGCATTCAATGTTATCAATGAAACAGCCGGCACATTCACAAGCATTGCCAAGGCGGGATATATGACAACAGTCACTCCGCACCCCAACGACCGAGCGCGACTGATAACCCTCGCAGAGCTGTTGACGGGTTATATGGGAGAAGATCTGCCGAGCTACATAATGGGCGTTCTGATTGACCTTATCAACAACGGCTTTCTCAAATGGAAGCTTCAGAATGTGTTTCTTGCAATGGGTCTTGGTACAAGCATTATATCATCAGCCTTTACATTATATTTCTTCTTGGTCTCAAGAGAAAGAGTTATGCAGTCTATTGAAGCTCCGAGCGTTCTTCAGGGCCTCAAAGCGGTTGTCAACAACTACCCCGTGCTGCTGATTACTCTTTCCGATTTTCTCGGCGGCTTCAGCGTCGGCTCAAGCAGCACAAACTACTTTATCGATGTTCTCGGCTCTGCTTCATTGCAGACGCTGCTTAACATACCCTCAAGCGCAAACGGCTCAATCAGCTATGCATTTGTAAAGCCCATAAGAGAAAGATTCTCAACAAAGGCAATATGGGTTTTTGAAGATTTATACACACGATTCTGGATAATTCTTCTGTTTATAATCGGCTCGATTAACAAGAACTATAAAAAGCGTTTGCTTATGTGCATTCTTTTCGGCGTTCAGGCTTGGTTTGACAAATGGGCATTTGGCATCCGTAAGGTAGTTAAGGCTGAACTTTATAACGAAGCTATGGACTACTGCGAATGGAAAAACGGATACCGTGTTGAGGCAACAATAGGCGTTGCACGAAACCTTATTTCAAAAATACAAAACATTGCTATGACTTCTGCAAAAAGCCTTATTCTTAACGCAATCGGCTACCAACAGGGCATTGCAATCGGTACTCAGACAGACAAGACCAAGTGGTGGCTGTTTGCTCTTTGCACAGGTATTCCCCAGCTTACGGGCATACTTGCGGTTATCCCCAAATTCCTTTATCCTCTCTCGGGCAACCTCAGAAATCAGATGTATAATGAGCTGATGCAGAGAAGAAGAGAAATGAACGAAAAGATGACAAAAGAAAGCGACGAAATAACAATTAAAATAGAAGAAAGCGTTTAATACTCACTATGAAAAAAAGACCCCTGAAAACAATCATCGTAGGTGGCGGTCACAGAAGCCTCACCTATGCCGGACTTGCAAATATTGAAAGTGATAAAATGGAAATTGTCGGCGTTGCCGACCCTGACGGAAACAGACGCAAGTCCATTGCAAAGCTTTTTGATATTCCGCCCGAAAGATGCTTCAGCACGGCAGAAGAACTTGCAGAAGCGCCGAAATTCGCCGATGCGGTTATAAACGGAACAATGGACCACATTCACGTTGCAACAACCATTCCCCTGCTCAAGGCAGGATATGATGTGCTGCTTGAAAAGCCTTTTTCCGTCAACGAAGCCGAAGCAAGAGAGCTTGTTGAAGCTGCTGAAAAATATGGCAGAAAGGTTATGGTTTGCTTTGTATTGCGTTATGCACCTTTCTACAGAAAGATAAAGGACCTTATCCTTTCTGGTGCAATCGGTAAAATTATCAGCATTGAGACAAACGAATATGTAAGCTATCATCATATGTCCACAAGCCATGTAAGGGGTAAATGGAACAATTCTGACAGATGCCACAGTTCAATGCTGCTGGCAAAATGCTGCCACGACCTTGACATTATGATGTGGCTTATGAGCGAAACAAAGCCTTCGCTTGTATCAAGCTTTGGCTGCAATATGCAGTTCACACGCGAAAATGCTCCTGAAAATTCAGGCACAAGATGCCTTGTGGACTGTCCCCTTTCCGAGGAATGTCTCTACTCCGCAAAAAGGCTCTACATTGACCACCCCGACAGATGGTCATTCTATGTCTGGGACGCTCTTGAACACCTTAAAAACCCCACCATTGAGGATAAAATTGAACTTCTCAAAACAAGCCCATACGGCATTTGCGCTTATAAAAGCGACAATAATGTTGTTGACCATCAGACGGTCAGCGTGATGTTTGAAAGCGGTGCAACCGGTACTCACAATATGATAGGCGGCACAAGCTACGGCACACGCACAATCCACATCACGGGAACAAAAGGTGTTATTGAGGGCGATTTTGAAAAAGGTGTTTTTACCCTTTCAGAAATCGATCCGAGACCCGATTGCGAACACAAAGACACAATTTTTGATGTAAAAATCGATAACGACTCTCACGGCGGTGGCGACCTTGATCTTGTCCGCGACTTTGTTGCATATGCAAGAGGAGAAGTTCCCAGCGTTTCCTGCACAAGCATTACGGATTCACTTCTCGGTCACCTCGTTGTATTTCTTGCTGACAAATCAATGGAAAACGGCGGTTATCCCGAAAAAGTAATTTTATAACATAAAACACCCGATGCACTCATCAAAAAGTGCCTCGGGTGTTATTTATTCGCTTATTTTATATCGCTTTCATCGAATTTATCGCCGCATTCGGGACAAAACTTGGGAGGATTTGTGGGATCTTCGGGTTTCCAGCCGCATTTGTCGCATTGATAAAGAAGCGCGCCTGCAGGCTTTTTCGCTCCGCAGTTGGGGCAGAATTTGCCTTTGTTCACAGCGCCGCAGGAGCAGGTCCAACCGTCATCCGCAGGCTTCTTTGCTCCGCATTCCGTGCAGAAATTGCCGCTTACCGTTGCTCCGCAAGCGCATTTCCAGCCGTTTGCAGATGCGGGTGCGGCTTGCTGCTGTGCCATCTGCTGTTGCTGCTGTACGCCTGCCTGATACATCTGCGCCGCATTAAATCCGCCGTTTGCTCCCATCGCCATATTGAAGCCCATAAAGCCGTTCATTGCGCCGTTTTCGTTAGCGGCAGCGGCTTCCATTGCATTTGCCTGAGCATCCGTCATTCTGCCTGCCATCATAAAGGGATTGCTGCCCATTGTTGCGGCATCTTCCATCTGATTGATTTTCTGCATATCCTCGGGTGTGAGGGTGATGGGATTCATCGCAATAGACTCAACAGAAATACCTCTGCGGTCTGTCCATTCAACCTTAAGCGCAGCATTCATTGCTTCCTTGAGTTCTGTTGTGTGTGCAGGAATCTGTGCGGGACGGAGTTCAAGCTCTGTCAGCTTTGCAAATGCAGGCTGAAGTGCAGAAATGAACTCTGTCTTTAACTGCATATCAATTTCTTCGCGTCTGTATTCGTCGCTTACATTGCCTGCAACCTTTGTATAGAAAAGAAGGGGGTCTGTGATTTTGTAGGAATAAACGCCGTTGCATCTGACCTGGACTGTTCTTGCCATTCCCAGGCGCTTATTGACAACCTCAAACATAAAGGGATTTGCGGTACCGAACTTGTTGTCCATTATTTCCTTCATATTGAAATAATAAACTCTCTGGTCCTTGCCCGTATCGCCGCCGTAGGTAAATCTCTTTCCTACCGCCTTGAAGGTTTCCTTGATTGAATCGCCGAGCTTGCCCGAGAAGATGCTGGGTTCTGTTGATGAATCGTATGTAAATTCGCCGGGTTCGGCACAAACCTCAACAACCTTGCCCTGCTCAACGATAATCATACACTGACCGTCGGCAACGGCAATACCCGAGCCATTTGAAATAATGTTGTCGCTGCCCTTGGTGTTGGAGCTTCTGCCGCCGACTCTCTTTGAGCCTTTCACCATAAGCACATCGTTTTCGAGGGAATCGCAGTAAAAAAACTCCTTCCACTGGTCGGCAAGCACGCCGCCGAGCGCTCCGATTCCTGCTTTAATAAGTCCCATATTACATTTCTCCTTTCAGAAAATCATTTTATAAGTTTATCAACATCAGAAAGCTTAAGGCGCTTTGAAACAACATATGTTTTATATCCGCCGTCGCTTTTCTTTTCACCGAATTTGCCGTAGGTTGAAGTAACGATCATACCGTCCTCAAACACTACATTGCCGCAGTAACCTGTATCCGCATTGGCACAAATATCGGGCTTTGTCTGCTTGTCAAGATACGTATGGGCAAGCTTGATTCTGTACTGACCCTCTGTTCCGTTTTTCAGGTCATCGTATGTGCCGACCCATGCAACCCAGCCTTCGCTGTACCAATTCTTCATTTTCTCAATAGAATTTTTTCTTATCTTGCACTTATCTCTCTCAATGGAACGGAATGTAATAAAGAGTCTGCCGTCAGGAGTGTAATCCGCCTTGTGACGCTCTCCGTTAAGAGCAGAAGGAACAAAAACGGGCGCAGACCAGGTTTTACCCTCATCATTCGAGAAAGAAAGCAGGCTGTTATAATCCTTGTTGTTGCTGCGAGCGATAAGACAAAGCTCATTGCCTTTTCCGCAATCCGAACGCACAACCTCAACCTCACACATTTTTGCGCTCTTTTCAATACTGCGATGCTGCGAAAAATAAGGCTCAGGCTTGCTCCAAACGGGTTTTCCGTCAACAAAAGAAAGAATCGTTTTGTAATTAATAAAATCGGGGTCGTGGAAAAATGCCATCCATTTGTCAACAAAAACACCGTTTTCCTTAAGCCTTGTGAGCGATGCCATTGAAACAATGGGAATAACCGTAAAATCGTGCTTCTTTGAGAAACAAAGCTCAAATTCGCTCCAAGTTTTGCCCTCATCATCGGAAAGCGAAAAATTAAATCCGCCGATTGTTCCCTTTCCGTCGTGCCAATTGGGGTTACCCGAAACAAGAAGAATTTTATCCGGCGTACCATCCGAAAATTCAAGGCGGTAAATGGTGGGTGTTTCTCTTGAGGTTTCCCAAGACTTCGGCATATTTTCAATTTCCGCATCATATGTAACACCGCCGTCACGGCTGATACGGCTTCTTATCGCGCCCTTACCGTGACCCGAGGGGTAAACATCAAGTATACTTCCGTCCTTGAGCAGAATCGCATCGGGATGACCGATATAATCAAGTCCGTTATCCACAACAGAGAATTCATAAAGATATTTAAGAGCCTCCGATGTATTCTGCGGCATAACATCAAGGCGGACCATCGGAATTGTGTAATCCCCCGCACCGTTTCCGAATGATTTTTTAAACAACTTCAAGCACATATTATTTCACCTTTACCCTGAATAATCTTACACCGTGTCCGGAAACGCCGGCTTTAAACGTATCTTTTACAACAAATTTTTCGCCGCTCCACAAATCCATCAATAAATATTCTTCTGATTTCGGCGTATCAACGAAAGTGTTATTGATAACCTCTTTAATAGAGAAAGTTATTTCGGTGTTACTGTTTGCTTTATTGAACAGACAGACAGCAAATTCACCGCCGACAAGAGGCTTGACAAGAACATCCTCTGCACCGTTGGTTTTTATTCTGCGGCATTGAACACCGAGCGGATCCTGATCAACGGCAATAACCTCTTTATTGGTCAGGATTTTATAGGTTGGATTTTCCGTATCAACCGTTCCGTCTTCAAGAATAAATTTTCTGATGTCATTGCCGAGGATAAGCGGCGCAGCCATCATACACCAAAGAGTAAAATGCGACTTATTTTCCTCAAAAGTCAGATTTCCATTACCGACCTCAAGCATATCGGGGTCATTCCAAGCGCCGATTCCCGAATGCTTATAAAGAAGCACATTTATCTCATAAATGCCGAGGATTGACGCCCATTTGGGCATTATATCGGGCGTTGTTCGCCAAAGATTACCTGCGTGTGCGCCCCAATTCCAAGGAAAGTTTCGTCCCCATTCACAGATTGAAAAAACAATCGACTTTTCTTCGCATCCGTTCTTTTCGGCGTATTCCCTTGTTGCTCTTTTAAGCTCTTTGCCCATATTGGCATACTGCATTGCGGCGCTGTCCTGCCTCGAAGCAACGGGATTATATATTCTGATTGTATTCATACCTGCATTGAGCCTGATTCTCACCTGATGCCTGCCGTCTGCGGTAAATGATTTTGTTGCAGGCAGGAAGGTGCGGTACAAATCCGTTCCGTTGACAAGAATTTCAGCATATTTGTTGCTGTTGCTTTTCTTTCGGATGCAAAGAGTGAGAATATATTCCCCGTCTTTATCTGCCGTTACTTCACGGAATTCGCAAGCACCCATATTGGACGAAAGACCTGTTATGTACTTGCCGCTGACGAGTTTCTGATCCTCCATAAGCTTTGCTTCACCTGAAAGTACGGCTTCCTGAGCGGAATATTCCTTGCCGTGCGCACATCCCGACTCGGCAACAACAATGCTTTCAATTTTGGGAGCAAGAGAAGGAATCGGCACATTGTGGCAAAAATCATATTTGAAATACTCAATTCCCCACTCTGCAAATGTATCGGCATCAATCGCTTCATTGCCGAGACTTGCGGGCAAATCCTCGCAGGTCAGAGTGCCGTTTGAGCTGTAAATACCAAGCTTTATGCCCAATTCATTAACCCGTTCGACCAACGACTTTATGCCACTCGGGAAAGACCCCAAATCGCCCTGAAGTCTGCCGTTTTCGTCTCTCATTGAGGACTGCCAGCAGTCATCGATATTAACATATTTATATCCGCAATCAACCAGACCGCTGTCTTTCATTGCCTTTGCGGTTTCATAAATCAGATTTTCGTTTATTCTGTTTCTGAAAAGATTCCAGCTTGACCAACCCATAGGCGGAGTAAGCGCAACGCCGTTATCATAAGGCTCCGATGCATCGTAAGTCAGCTTAACGGCATTGGTTACCTTCTTTGCAATCGTCTGAGGGGATAATTCGTCAAAATCCGTTCCCTTAATATATTTTGCCGCAGCCGCCGCACCTGCCGCAAGCAGCGCAGCCGAAAAAATGCCACCCATATTATGACACTCCCTTCATCAGTTATTTTTTAAATACGGGATATAATAAGTGAAACCGTCCATATTTGCCGCGCGTTCAAATGAATCGGGGTTAATTGTTTCCGTATTATAGACGGTCATTTTCTGCTGCTGATAAACCGGACATTCCACCGCCTGCTCCATAACAAGCTCCATAAGCTGAGCCGTCATCTGTGACTTGTTATAGTATCCCGTTGCCGCCCTGATTGCAGATGTAAGCGAATCAATTTCAGGCGTGCTTATACCTGTTTTATTGTTTTTTCCGTTGCTGTTATAATAATCAAACTTATCACATGTAGCGCCGTCATAAACAGCCTCGACCCACATATCAGCTTTACCCGACACAATCGCTCCTGCAAGTGACAATTCATCTGTAAGAACAATATTGAGGTTTATCCCCTTTTGGTTGAGAATTTCTTTATAAGCCGTTATGGCGGAATAAGCAAGGTCGGTCTCTTCGCCGCAATAATAAAGATTGGCGGAAGTTATTTTTTCGCCCGACCCCATATTATAAACCGTAAAAGCACTCTCGCCGTAATAAGCCTGTGTAACAGCAGTCGGATATTCATCAAACCTGACACTTATCGGTCTTAAAGGTCTTGTGTAATAAGAGCCTATCTGCGCTTCAACGGCAGAATTCAGATTACATACACCTGAAAGTGCCTTTCTCGCCGACAAATCGAGAGTTCTTGTATTAAAGAAAAGTGACACATAATAATCACAGTCCTCAATAAAATAACGAACATTTTTGTTTGAAAGTCCGTTTATCGCATCGGCGGTAACAAGGGTTTCAACAACATCGATTTTTCCTGATGAAACAAGCTTTATAACATCCTTTTCCCCAGAAATATCAACAAATTTAAGCGAGGAAAATTCGCAATTGTTGCTGTAATATTCGTTTGCCGTCAAAAAAACCTTACCTTCGGAATATTCATCCATAACATAGGGTCCTGAGCAAACATCAACTCTGTCAAGTTCTTTGATTTTTTCCGCAGAGCCCTTTACATATTCCGCAGAAAGGCTGGTTTTTGAAACCAAAAGAGCATTCAGTTCTGAAATAGCATTGATATTTTTTGAATTGAACAGCACCGTACAGGTGTAATCATTGACCTTTTTGATGCCTGAAATATTTTCAACATCAACACCGTCGGCATAATTATCTTTGATATAATTGGTGTAAAGAAGCTCTCTGTACCAGTTTTCGGGATTATACGCAAGAGGATTGCTCTCCGCCTCTGCACGGGCAACAAGCTTTATGAGCGACTCAGCGGAAGGATTTGCGCCGAGGTCATCAAGAGCCTCTCTGTATCCGAGCTTTCTGATATATTCTTCCCACGAAACGCCCGAGGGAGAAATTGCGGAAAGATCGCCGCTGAATTTGCCCTCTAACTCTGTTTCAACAAGATACCTGACATAATCATCGATTTCAATGGTAGTAAGTGTATAGTTATCTTTGATTTTATTTTCTATTTTCTGAATTGATGCCTCATAATTGACATCATCAAAATAATATTCTCTCAATCCCTCAATATCATTGAGATACCAATCGCTGTAACAGCCGTCATAGGTTGCATCGGCAATGAAATGATAAAAGAAAATAACATCGTCAATCGTGATGTTTGTTCCGTCAGAAAACATCAGGTCGTTGCTGATTGATACGGTGTATTCAACCTGCGAATCACCCACAAATTCATATGATATTCCGCCGCTGTAATTAACAAGCTTATTGTTTCCGTCAAGGCGCTGAATACTGCTGAACATCTGCAGAACAACCTCTCTGTCCGCTTCGGATTCAGCATAAAACGGATTGAATTCATATTCAAAACCCTCAACGCCTATTTTGAGTTCCGAGGAGTTTTCTGCGCTTTTGCAGGCAGGCAAAAGAAAAACGCAGAAACATAGAATTACAGAAATAACAGATCTGAATATTTTCATAAAACAAATAATACCTCAATTTAAATTTATATTTTCATTTTATCACATAAATTGTTACTATACAACATTATATTTTAAAATAAAATGTAAAAACAGCGTCTTTCCATACGGAAAGACGCCGCAATTATGTTTTAAATCAGTTCTTGTATTCCTTAAATTCTCTGTAGATATCTTCTGTGTAAACGTTGTCTTCGTCCTTGTCGTGAAGAGGATACCATACCTGAGCGAAGAAGGGGTTAACCTTAGCTTCTGCATCATAAGCCCAGCGGAACTTCTTCTGCTCAGCCTTTTCGAGGGTTGAGGGAAGCTCTTCGGGGCACCAGTGACCGCCGCGGAGAACAAGGTTGGGTGACATCATGAATTCGTGACCGTGAGCGCACTTCCAGAGAACGGGAGTGTACATATCAACGATTTCAGTTGCAAGGCATTCGCCGCCTCTGAATGCAGCTGCCTTCTGGAGATCTTCGATTGTAAGTGAATCAAAGTCTTTTGATTCATCATAGCCGTGGTCAAGAACAAGTGCTTCTGCAGGATTGTCATTGGGACGGTAAACATTTACCTTGCTCCAATCGCTGCCGATTGCATCCCACTTCTCTTTTGAGCCAACATATGCGTTGATTCTCTCTGTAACGTTGTTTTCTCTCCACCAGAGTGTACCGTAAACGGGAGTCTTTGCAATCTTCTTCATGAAGGGCTTAACTGCAAATGCGAAGGGCTTTGCAAGCTTAGCGAGCTTGTAGAACCATTCAACTCTGTTCATAACGCTCTTGAAGTACTCTTCAATAGGCATATTTGCGCGGAAATGGCAATAGCTTTCAAGTACATCTGAGTCAAGATACCACTGACCGTGGAAGTTTCTTGTGATAAACCAGTCGGGATCAAAGAGCTTTCTGGGATCGCCGAGTCCGAGACCGTACTTACCGAGAAGAAGCTGTTCAAACTCGAAGTTTGTGATTCTGTACTGAGCGCCTGAACCGATGTTGTAGAATCTTCTCCAGAATTCTTCGGGAATATCGTCGCCGCAAACATTTACGAGAAGACGGCCTGAATCTTCAACTGTTGCCCATTCAAGAACACCGTTGATAACAACGTGGTACATAATGGGTTCCATATTCTTAACGATTTCGGGATAAAGGATACCTGACTGACGGAGTGATACCCAATGCTTAAGACCTGACTCTGCAAAAACTGACTCTGCAATTACCTTTGAGGTTGCATAGTGGTCATAAACGCTGATTTTGATGGGGTCACCGGTACGAGCCCAATGGATGGGGTCATCTCTTTCACCTGTTTCTGCAACAGTACCGATATAAACAACCTTAACAGCGTCGGGATCGGGCTGAGCCTTAACAGCGGCAACAATGTTCTTTGCAGCGCATACGTTTGTCTTGATTGTGTTGATGGGATAATAGTCTGCTGAAGGTGAAACCATACCGCCGACATGAAGAACATAGTCTGCACCGTTTACGCACTCAAGAACGTTTTCGTACTTTTTGAGATCGCCCCAAACAACCTTAACTGCGGGGTCATTCATATAAGGAGCAAACAGCTTTCTGTTCTTTTCGCTGTCTCTGAGAAGAACAACGATGTTGAACTGATCCTTCTTTGCATAGAGCTGCTTGAAACCTTCCCAACCCATTGTGCCTGATGCACCGGTCAGGAATACCGTCTTTTTCTGTGCCATTTTGAATTCCTCCAAAAAGTTAAATTTTTGTCAAATTGCTACATATAAATTTTAACATATAATAACAAACAAATCAACACCAATTTTGTTTCATATTGTTTAAATTTGTAACAAAATCAGATATTCAACATATTTTTGAACATTTTTTCAACCGCAAACATCTGATCAATCTCTTTTTTGTTGCCTTCGCTGAAAAGAGATGCATCCTTGACACGGCAATTATAGCCTACATCAAGTCCGCAAAGTCCGAGATGATACTTTGCATTTACAGGATACATCTGGCACTCCGCAAGGGATGCAAAAGCAAGGAATGCCTGCACCTGCTCTGCCTTTTCAGGCTCTGCTTCATAGTTTTTGCAAAGCCAGGAATAAAGCTCGGGATGGAAGTTAGCCATAACACCCGAGAAGCCAGCACAGCCTGCCCTGAGCGATTCAAGGAGCGTTGCTGAATTGGCGTTATAAATCTTGAGTCCTAAGCCTTCAACAGCCTTAAGCTTTGCCTCAATCTCGCTTATGCGGCAACAGGTATCCTTAAGGAATTTGAGTCTGCCGTCAAGAGCGCAATGGCGGAGAGTTTCAGGCGTCATAAGACGCTTATAGGGATAAGGACATTCATAAACGCCGAGTCCGATCTCAGGAATTGAGGACACCATTTTTTCATAATTACGGATAAACACGGAATCATCCTCATCCTGCTTTGCAAAGCGGTTTGCAATAAATACATATGCATCAATGCCTTCATTTATAAATGCATTTGCTTCGTAAATCTGTCTGTCAAGCTCATCAGCTGTGTGACCCGAGGCAACAACAGCCATATCCGCAGGCTTGTTTTTCATAATGAAATTAAGGAGTTCAAGCCTTTCTTCGAATGAAAGGAAGAAAATTTCGCTTGACTGGCAGATTGCAAATATGCCGTCAACACCGTTATTATGATACCATTCAAGAAGCTGCAAAACGCCGTTGTAATCAATCTTGTTGTCATCGGTAAACGGAGTTACCATTGTGGGATAAACGCCGTTGGGAATATTTTTTATCATTGAGATCACTCCAACAAATAAAATAAGCGGCAGAAGCCTGCCGCATTTAGTTTAAACTTATTATATTTGTTTGTCAATGCTAAAGGATTAATTTTTTTCTTATTGCTTCCAGCACCGCTTTTTCGCGCCTTGAAACCTGCACCTGAGTCATTCCCAGCTGCTGAGCCGTTTTTGACTGAGTCAAACCGCCGTAATAACGCAATTCAATCATTCTGCGGTCTCTTTCATCAAGCGATTCAAGCACCTGACGCAACGCAAGCAAATCCGAAACCTCATTTTCGGGAGAATCAACGGGAATTTCAAGCTGATTTTCGCCGTCCTCACCTACCGTAAGCGAAAGCGCAGGCATTGAAGCATTGAGAAGCATAGCCGTTTCCGTTGAATCAATACCTAGACTCTGCGCAAGTTCGCTGACCGTCGGCTCTCTGCCGAGCTGAACGGCAATTTCTTCCCTTCGTTTAAGCGCCGCCCTTGATTTTTCTTTCATTGCACGCCCTACCTTAACCGTACCTCCGTCGCGGAAAATCCGCCTGATTTCGCCAAGGATAACGGGTACCGCATAGGTTGAAAAAGAAAATCCTCGTGATTCGTCAAAGTTATCTGCGGCTTTTATAAGCCCGACACAGCCTGCTTGAAACAAATCATCATATTCGGCTCCCCTGCCCCTGAAACGGTTTGCGCAGGAATGAACAAGCCCGAGATTATTCTCAACAAGGCGGTTTCTGTTTTCCTTAGCTTCGGTCATTTTCAGCATCACGACCTATTATCCGCTTTTCAAGAGTAACCGTTGTTCCTTTGCCTGCCTTTGAGGTTACTTTTATTTTATCGCAAAAGCTTTCCATAACGGCAAAGCCGAGACCCGCTCTCTCTCCGCCGAGAGTTGTGAATAAAGGCTCCATAGCCTGCTTCACATCTTCAATTCCGCAGCCTTTATCTTTGATTTTCACTTTAAAAATACCGTTTTCGTAAATACCTGCCCATATGTAAATTTTGCCCACCTTTTCGGTATAAGCGTGAACAATACAGTTTGTAACCGCCTCGCTGACAGCCGTTCTTATATCGGAGATTTCTTCGATATTCGGGTCAAGCTGTGCGGCAAAAGCCGCAACCGCCGACCTTGCGAAAGATTCGTTTACCGACCTGCTTTCAATCTGCATTTTCATTTCATTGACAGCTTTCATTTCTTCACTTCCTTTTTGTTTTTAATGTCACAAGCTTATCAAGCCCTGCAAGCTTCATCATTGAACAGTTTCTTTCCGAAAGATTGACAACCTCAATATTTCCGCCGTAGCTTTCGGCAATTCTGTATCTGCCAAGCACAAAGCCAATGCCTGAGCTATCCATAAATGTTACCTCTCCGAAATCAAGGCGCACATTCGGCGCAAGCTCTTTCTGAATTGCTTCGTCGGCTTCAAGTCTTAATGCGGCGGCATTATGATGGTCAATCTCACCTATAAGCTCAATAGTCACTCTTACGGGAGTTGATGATATTCTTATCGCCATTTTTACACTCCTTTGCAAAAAAATAATCCCTTACCACAAAGGATAAGGGATTCGGAATAAAAAATTTGTTGAATTATATTTATTTTAAAAATTAATCAAAGTATCGCGGATTTCACCTGCAAGATAGAAAGAACCGCAAACGATAAGCGCATCATCGGGCTGCAAGATATTCCTTGCCGCCGCAACGGCTTTTTGAGGGTCGGAAATATCATAGCAATCCTTGCAAAAAGCTTTTGCATTTTCGCAAAGCTCCGAGCTGCTCAAGGCTCTCGGCACATCGGCTTTTGTTGCGATAAATGTATCGGCAAGCGGTGCAACAATGCGCAGATAGGACTGATAATCCTTATCCGCCATCATTGAGCTGACCATAACAATTCTTTTGCCCGCAAGATGCTTTTTGACAAAGGAACAAAGCGCATTTGCGCAGCCCTCATTATGACCCCCGTCAAGAATTACAACAGGTTTTTTCTTGATTAATTCCATTCTTGCAGGCATAACGGATTTTTCAATGCCTTTGATTATTGCATCTTCGGGAATATTTATCGCAAGCCTTGACAGCGAGCGTACAGCTTCAATAGCCATGCAGGCATTATACACCATATGCTTACCTGCAAGCGGCAAAAGGAATTTTATTCCGTCATATTCCGCATATGTGCCTTCAAGCTTTTCGTCATCAATCCTGAGGCGGTCAACATCAGGCACACGGAGTTCATTCATACGCTCTTTGCAGGTGTTTTTGATAATTTCCATTGCTTTTTCATCCTGAAAAGGATAGGCAACGGTTTCTGCACCGAATTTGATTATGCCGCATTTTTCGGCGGCAATTGCCTCGATTGTGTCGCCGAGAATAGCGGTATGGTCAAGCGAAATGCTTGTTATAACGCTGACATACGGCGCATTGATAACATTGGTTGAATCAAGTCTGCCGCCGAGACCCACCTCAAGCACAACAAAATCGCAATTCTTCTTTTCGTAATAGAGAAATGCGGTTGCAGTCAAAGCCTCAAATTCCGTCGGCTGAATTCCCTGCAAAGCAAGGTTTTCAATAACAGCCTTTACCCTTTCAACACATTCGGCAAGCTCGGTTTTCTCAATCATATTGCCGTTATACTGAATTCTTTCGCGGAAATCAGTTACATAAGGAGAAATAAAAAGTCCCGTATTGTATCCGTTCTGACGAAGAATGTTGGCAATCATCGTTGAGGTTGAGCCTTTGCCGTTAGTGCCTGCAACGTGAATGATTTTCAGCTTATCCTGCGGATTTCCCAGACCTGCGCAAAGGGCGCGGATACGCTCCATACCTGGCTTTATTCCGAACTTTTCAAGAGAATGGATATATTCAATCGCTTCATTGCAATTCATAAAATTCACCTGCTTAAAGACCCCGAAGAAAGCTTCGGGGTCGGGATAAAAATTAACCTAATTTTGCGATGCTTTCTTTGAGCATAGCGATTTTTTCTGCATATTTTGCAGCTGCTTCACGCTGAGCCGCAACAACATTTGCAGGAGCCTTTGCAACAAAGTTTTCGTTTGAAAGCTTGTTGTTGACAAAATCAAGATCCTTCTGAACAGCGTCGAGTTCCTTCTTGAGTCTTGCCTTTTCAGCCTCAAAATCAACAAGCTCGCCCATAGGAATATAAATCTTTGCATCCTGAGTAACGATGCAAACTGCGCCGTCAAGCTCAAAGCTGTCCGCAACCTCAACCTCGGATGCGCTTGCAAGTCTCTGCATAAATACGCCACCCTGCTCAAAGGTTGCCTTATGAGCAGTTGCAATGTAAACCTTTGCCTTCTTTGAGGGAGGAACATTCATTTCCGCTCTGCGGTTACGGATTGCACGAACAGCGGTCATAACTCTTTCCATTTCAGCTTCTTCAGCCGCAAACGAAAGGTCATCGCTGTATTCGGGCCACTGTGAAATCATAATTGATTCGCCGTCGTGAGGAATGGTCTGCCAGATTTCTTCTGTTATGAAAGGCATAAAGGGATGGAGAAGCTTGAGAATCTTATCCATAACCCAAACAAGTACCTGCTTTGCGGTCTGTGCCTCTGCGCCGCCCTTCTGAAGACGGATTTTTGCAAGCTCGATATACCAATCGCAGAAAATATCCCAGATGAAGTCATAAAGCTTTGCAACAGCAACGCCGAGCTCAAACTTTTCAAGATTATCGGTAACTTCCTTTGCAAGTCTGTTGACAAGGCTGATAACCCACTTATCCTCGAGAGCAAGCTCTGCGGGAAGCTGACAAGGAATTTCGTCATCGCCGATGTTCATAAGAATGAATCTTGATGCATTCCAGAGCTTATTTGCAAAGTTACGGCTTGCACCAACCTTTTCATCGGAGAATCTCATATCGTTTCCGGGGCTGTTACCGGTTGCAAGAGTAAATCTGAGAGCATCTGCTCCGTATTCGTCGATAACAAGGAGAGGATCAATGCCGTTACCGAGAGATTTTGACATCTTTCTGCCCTGAGCATCTCTTACGATACCGTGGATAAATACGGTTTTGAAAGGTTCCTGACCCATCTGCTCACAGCTTGAGAAAATCATTCTGGCAACCCAGAAGAAGATAATATCATAGCCCGTTACAAGGGTGCTTGTGGGGAAATAATGGTCAAGCTCGGGTGTCTTATCGGGCCAGCCGAGAGTTGAGAAAGGCCAGAGTGCCGATGAGAACCATGTATCGAGTGTATCTGGATCCTGCTCAACCTTGCCGCCGCACTTGGGACAGCAATCGGGAGCTGTTTTTGAAACGATAACTTCACCGCAATCCTCGCAGTAATAAGCAGGAATTCTGTGACCCCACCAAAGCTGACGGGAGATACACCAGTCCTTAATATTTTCCATCCAATGGAAATATGTCTTTTCAAATCTTTCGGGAACAAACTGTGTTTTACCGCTCTTTACGCAATCGATTGCAGGCTCTGCAAGAGGTGCCATCTTAACAAACCACTGCTTTGAAACACGAGGCTCAACGCTTGTGTGGCAACGGTAGCAGGTGCCTACATTATGGCTGTAATCTTCAATCTTGACAAGTGCGCCCTCTGCCTCAAGGTCAGCAACGATAGCCTTTCTTGCCTCGTATCTGTCCATGCCTGCATATTTGGGATAATCTGCGGTAATCTTTGCATCATCGGTCATAACATTGATAACCTCAAGGTTATGGCGAAGACCAACTTCAAAGTCGTTGGGGTCGTGTGCAGGAGTAATTTTAACAACGCCCGTACCGAAATCCATTTCAACATATTCATCCGCAACAACGGGAATTTCTCTGTGAACGATAGGAAGAATAAGAGTTTTTCCGATGATATCCTTATATCTCTCATCGTTGGGGTTAACTGCAACGGCGGTATCGCCGAGAAGAGTTTCGGGTCTGGTTGTTGCAAGCATAAGGTAACCGCTTCCGTCCTTGAAGGGATAGCGGAGATGCCAGAAATGACCTGCCTGATCCTCATATTCAACCTCTGCATCGGAAATTGATGTAAGGCAATGGGGACACCAGTTGATAATTCTTTCGCCTCTGTAAATGAGACCCTTTTCATAAAGACGGCAGAAAACTTCAAGAACAGCCTTGCTGCAGCCTTCGTCAAGCGTAAAACGTTCTCTGTCCCAGTCGCAGGATGAACCCATCTTCTTAAGCTGTTCAATAATGCGTCCGCCGTACTTCTCTTTCCATTCCCATGCACGCTTAAGGAAACCGTCTCTGCCGAGATCGTCTTTTGTAAGACCTTCAGCCTTCATTGCTTCAACAATCTTTGCTTCTGTTGCGATTGATGCGTGGTCTGTGCCGGGAAGCCAGAGTGCATCATAGCCCTGCATTCTTCTCCAACGGATAAGGATATCCTGCAGAGTGTTGTCAAGGGCGTGACCCATATGAAGCTGACCCGTGATATTGGGAGGAGGAATAACAATTGTGTAAGGCTTCTTATCATTTTCTACCTTGGCGTGGAAATACTTTCCCTTAAGCCAGAAATCATAAATACGATCCTCAACATTTTTGGGATCATACTGCTTGGCAAGTTCTTTTGCCATCTGAAATCAATCCTTTCTTTTTTTGTGAAACGAAAAAACCCGTCTCACAGATAATAAAATCAATGAGACGAGTAACAATTTATACCCGCGGTACCACTCAAATTGCGTATACACGCCACTCTTTGGACTCTGACAAGCCCTATGCATTAACGCAGCAATCACGGAAAGGGTCTAATAACACAAAAGTGCGTTCTTCCTTTCGGTTCAGGGGCTACAACAGGCATCTGCCGCACATCAGCTTTTCACCAACCGCTGATTCTCTTTGGAGCGCATTTATGCTGCCCTCCCCGTCAAAACCTTTATATTAATTTTTTGATATTTTATCATATCGAACAAATATTGTCAATATAATTTTATGCGGCAACGCCGTAAAAATCAAGCAATGCAGGGTTAATTATTGTGTCGGTAAACTCAAAGCAGGTGCTGTGACCTCCGCCGACAATCATTATTTCCTCTGCACCCTCAATTGATTTTGTTATCATTTTTGAATGCCAGCGCTGAATCATATCGTGTTCGCCGTAAATGTTAAGCACGGGAACTTTTATTGCAGAGATATCCTCAAAAGTGAGGCTGGGCTGACCAACCATCATTCCTTTGATGTCGCGGCGGATTTTGGTTTCTCTGTCGCCCGTAATCCACGCTTCAACGCAAAGAACAATATACTGATATGTTATCTGTATCTGGTCGAATGTATTTGTGCCCCAAGTGTTGATATTTGAGCCCATAATGGCAAGTGCATTGACTCTTTCCTGATAATTCAGAGTGAACACAACTCCGAGATTTCCGCCGTCGCTGAAACCGAAGATATTGGTTTTATCAATATCGAGATAATCAAGAATGATTGCAAGGTCATCGCTCATTGTTTCAAAATTCATTGTGCCCTCAATCCAATCGGAATTACCCGTGCCTCGGGGCGAAACGGTAATGACCTTAAAATGCCTTGCCATTTCGGGCAGAATGCTGTCATCAAAGCAATGCATATCGCCGCCATTGGGAGGCAAAAGAAGCAAAGGCTCGCCGTTTTCAACGCCGTAAATACCATATTCAATCTTAGCACCGTTGCAATCAACAAAGCCGTATTCTTTCATTTCAGGCATAGCATCATCCGCAAAAGCTGAAGGAGAAATACAGAAAAGAATTGCAAACACAAGTAAAAACGCTGTTATTTTCTTCATATTTATCACTACCCTTTCCTGATAATTATATCACATCCGTTTCTTTTTTCAACCGTGAAAGGACATATTATGCAAAAAAACAAACTAATGACTCACACAGCAATAATGACAGCCGTAAACCTGCTTATGAGAGCGGCAGGCGTTGGCTTCAACGCATATCTTACGGCAAGAATCGGCTCAAGCGGAATGGGACTTTTTCAGCTTGTGATGACGGTATATTCCCTTGCAACAACATTTTCAAGCGCAGGCATACGCCTTGCAACAACGAGAGTTGCAGTTGAAATAAACACGCTGAAAAAGAACAATATGAACAAATCGGTTGCAATGTGCGTTACATATGCGGGAATATGCGGATGCATAATCGGTTTTTCGCTGTTTGCGTTTTCGGATTTCATAAGTATACGCTGGATATCCGACACTCAGACAGCCCTGCCTCTGCGTATTCTTTCGCTCAGTCTGCCTTTTGTTGCAATGTCATCGGCATTGGGCGGTTACTTTACAGCTGTTGAGAAAATACCGCAATACTCCTCGGTGCAGTTTCTTGAACAGATTTTCAAAATCATTGTCACAGTATGCATTCTGTTTGTTCGGCCGTCAGGGTCAACTGTTTTTTCCTGCCTTGCGATTGTTACGGGAATGACAGCAGCAGAAATCTTTTCGTTCTCGTTATCCTCTCTTTTGAAGAAACACACAATGACATCAAAAAGCACAAAGCCTGCACTTAATGCAAAGAAAATGCTTCGCGTTGCCTTACCCGATGCCGCAGGCACCTGCGCAAGAAGCATACTGCTGACGATCGAACATCTGCTGATTCCCAAAGGCTTCAGAAAATCGGGAGAAGGAAGCGATGCGGCACTTGCGGCATACGGTAATATTCACGCATTAGCCCTGCCCGTTCTCCTTTTTCCGAGCGCAATACTTTCTTCACTCTCCGCCTTGCTTGTTCCCGAGCTTGCAAGGATGAACGAAAAAAACGAAAATGACAGTATCAACATAACCGTTCGCGAAAACCTGAAAAAATCACTTATTTTTTCAATACTCTGCGGTGTTGTTTTTGCATTGTTTGCCCCTTTGATTTCAAAGCTTGTTTATAAAACAAACGAAGCGGTGATGTATATAAGAATACTCTCACCGCTTGTTCCCGTAATGTATATTGATATGATAACCGACGGAATGCTAAAAGGACTTGATCAGCAGGTTAATTCTATGACTTACAACATCATAGACTCCGCAATCTGCGTTGTGCTTGTTTATTTCCTTTTGCCGAAATATTCCGTCAAGGGTTATATTTTCATCCTCTATGCCAGCGAGATAATCAACTTTTATCTCAGCTTCGGCAGACTGATAAAGATTTGTGACATCAGATTGTTTTTAGGACTTCAAGAAGAAAATTCCAGAGTTTTCCGCAGGAAGAAATGCTCAATCGCTCCTGAGGAGTGTGAATTCCGTGCATTTCAGGGCCGAGAGAAACGCAATCGAGTCCTTTGATTTTTCCGCAGAACATTCCGCACTCAAGACCTGCGTGAATACCCGTAACGGTCAATTCTTTGCCGTTTATGTCACGGTAAATCTGCTTCATTTTCTCCTGAAGTTCGGAGCCGTCCTTGAATTCCCAGGCAGGATAAGGAGTTCTGAATTCAATCCTGCAGCCGTATTTTGCGGCGATATCCTTAAGCCTTTCGCAGAGCTTTTCCCTCTCGGAATCAACACCGCTACGCACGGCAAAGGTTGCCGAAACAACGGAATCAACGCATTTGAGAACGCCGAGATTAAGTGATGTTTCAACAAATCCCTCGATATCCTTGCTCATCGCAATAACACCACTGGGCAAGTCGTTGAGCAGGTCAACGGCATACTTTGACGAATTCTCCGTCATTGATTTTTCCGCTTTATTGCAAGGTGAAGCGGAAATTTTTATATCGGGGTCAGCTTTTTTATAATCATCAGCAATTTCCGCTGAAATTTCTTCGATAATTCCGCAGATATCTGCATCCGAAGCAACAACACACTTTGAATCTCGGGTTATGGCATTATCCATTGCACCGCCGCCGATATTGCACAGCACATAATCCGCCTTTTCCACAAGCATCTGAAGTACCCTGCCGAGAACTTTGTTTGCGTTTGCATAGCCGTTGTGTATTTCTGCGCCCGAATGACCGCCGTGGAGACCCGAAACGCTGATTTCAAAGCAATTCTGCGAATTACTTTCATAGTCAACATTCAAAATAAACTCTGCACGGACACCGCCTGCACAGCTGACCCACATAACACCGTCTTCCTCGGAATCAAGGTTAATCATACGCTTGCCCTTGAGTACTGAGCAGTCAAGACCGGTTGCGCCCGTCATTCCGACCTCCTCATCGGCGGTAAACACGATTTCGAGAGGAGGATGCACAATATCATCGGCATCAAGCAAAGCAAGGCACATTGCAACCGCAATTCCGTCGTCTGCACCGAGAGTCGTGCCTCTTGCGCCGACATAATCGCCGTCAACAAAAAGCTCAAGACCGTCGGTTTCAAAGTTGATGCGACAGGTTTCGTCCTTTTCCCACACCATATCAAGATGACCCTGAATAATCACAGGCTCGCTGTCATTACTGCAGGCAGGCTTGAAAATAATAATGTTACCTGCATTGTCGGTAATGTATTCAAGTTCCCTCGCCTTTGCAAAATCGGCGCAGTAATCCCTTACCGCATCGGTTTTACCCGAGCCTCTGGGAATGGCTGAAATTTCTTCAAAATAATAAAACACTTTTTCGGGATTAAGGCCCTCAAGAATTCTCATAAACTCACCTCGGAAATATTATATGCTGTTTGCTATTTTAACACACATAAAGATTAATTTCAACAGCAAAAAGACCTGCGACGAAGCACAGGTCTTTCAAAATTATTCCTCAACTACACCCTCAAGGTAATTTGTTTCAGTTACATAGCCCTCGCTGTCAATTCTGAAAGTTTTGACTTCAAACTTTCTGAAATCAGCATAGAAGCCTGCATCTGCAACATCGCAGATAACCGCAACCTTGACAGGCTTGCCGTCTGTTTCGCAGAGGCGCATTACGATATCGCCCGAGCCGTCCTCGCAGAATTTGAACGCTTCAAGGCGGATGTTGGGTTTATTTATGCTGATAAAGCTCTTTTCACGGGGCATTGTACCCTTATGATAGCTTACAGGCACGGCAACAAGCTTTGAATTGAAAGCAGCGGCAATTCGCTGAATTCCGCTTTCCTCAGCCTCGCCGATATGAGGATAAACAGCATATTCAAATCTGTGAATTCCTTCGTCACAGTAGTTGAAATCTGCCGCAGGTCTGTCCGAATAATGGTCGGCAAAAATCGAGTTTCTGAGCATAGTAAGCCTGAGAGTATTTTCAGGGCAATCGTAGCTGTACTTTGCATCGCTGATGATTGCAACACCTTTGCGGATATCGCCGCCTGCCGTGATATCGCCCCAGGTAAGAGCAGGCTCTTCCTCGCCGTTGCAGGGACGCTTAATGTAACCCGCAGGAATTTCATAGGTTGAAATCGGATTTTCACCCTCAACGGTTACGGGCATTTTGAGAATTGTGAGAGGCTCCTGCCAAAGCACCTTGCACTTGACTCTGATATGTTTGCTGTCTGCCGCAAGAATGAAATCCTGAGTCAGATATGAGCCGCCGTAGGTATGCTTTACACGCATAACAGCTCTGAGCGCACCGCATTCGACAAGCTCAATTGACTTGAGGCTCATTTTGCCGATTGTTTTATCAAACTTAAAGATATTGTGCGCCCATGTGTCGGGCTGACTGTTGTCAACAACTGTGGGTACACAGAATTCGCCGCCCACAAATTCATTGCCGTCTGCTTTTGAAACAAGACTCTTTATACCGCCTGTTTCGCCGTCAAAAACAACCTTGATATGCTTATTTTCAACAGTAAGACCGTCAGCCTTGATTCCGCCGTCAAGAGTGCTTCTTTCCGTATATTCGGAATCCTCGTGCCACAGCCAATAGGTTGCATAGCCGAGAGCAGGCACCTTTGCGTTGAAAACGGTATCAAGATGAGAATCGTTTGAGCGTGATGAACGGACATTCTGGAAAAGAACTTCGTTGCCCTTTGAATCCTCAACCTTTCTTGAAGGATGATATGTCCTTACGGGAGTTTCAACCTCAAACGAATTGGGATTGAACACAATAATGGGTCTGGGGAATTTAAGATTGCGGCAATGATGGCGGGCAATCGATGACTGCGCATCAGTAACACCGTCAAGCCAGGTATCAACCTGCTGTGCAAGTTTGAGCATCGCCTTGTTTTCTTCGTTGGCGGCAATCTTCATTGCATAGCCCATTGAATCACGGACATCCTCATAAGCTTCCATAATCGAGCAGCCGCAAAGAATATCGTGGAATTGGTTGAAGCACACCTCCTGCCAAGCCTTGCCGAAGCTCTCGGTTGCCTTGGGCAGGTTAAACATTTTTGCGGTAACCGTATTCCATTTTTCGGCATTTGCAAGCCAATATTCAGCTTTTCTGTTAAGCTGTTTTACCATTGAGGTTGCGGAATAACAGCCGCTTGCGTGGTGCTGAAGCTCGTCACTCCATACGGGAAGGTCAAGTCTGTCGGCACACATTTCCTCAAAATAATCATCGGGACTTGAATATTCAAGCTCCTCGTAACCGTCTTTTTTGAGTTCAAGAAGATAATCAAGGTCGCCCTTTGTTGGTCCGCCGCCGTGGTTGCCCACACCGAAGAAGAACATCATTCCGTGACCCGTATTCTGAACACGCTCTTTAAGCAATGGAAGCTCTCTGTCGATATCGCCCTTTCCGTTTACTCCGTAGCTGTAAGGAATTCTGTAAGTAAGCACTCTTGAGCCGTCTGCGCTGTCCCACCAGAAAAGATTTTCGGGTACATCGGGATTTTCGTGCATGCCGGGACGCATCATAACATAGCAACGCATACCGCCGTTATTAAGAAGCTGAGGCAGCATTGCATTGTGACCGAACGAGTCAACATTATAGCCCGTCTTACAGATTTTGCCGAATTTTTCATAGTAATAAAGCTGGCTGTAAAGCGCCTGACGGGCAAAGCTTTCTGCCGAAGGCATATTGCAATCGGGCTGCACCCACCAGCCGTTTACGGGTACCCATTTGCCTTTTTTGACAAGCTTTCTGATTTCTTCAAAAAGCTCGGGGTCAATTTCCTCAACCCACTTATAATATGAAGCGGATGAGCAGGTAAAAATCATACCCTTGTATTCTTTAATTCTTTCAACTGCGCTGCGGAAGGTCTGAAGCACTTCTCCGCAGCCCTCCTGCCATCTCCAGAGCCAGATAGGGTCGAGATGGGCATTGCTGATAATATGTATTTT
Organism: Acutalibacteraceae bacterium; assembly: GCA_045632815.1. Classification (GTDB taxonomy): domain Bacteria; phylum Bacillota; class Clostridia; order Oscillospirales; family Acutalibacteraceae; genus CAG-177. The sequence goes on from JAZQXJ010000074.1 coordinate 42,570, forward strand.
GTTATTCATAGCTGCACCTCATTATTCAAAGAATCCGTGATATCTGCCGAACCAATATGCAAATGTGTATACATAGCAGCTTTCAACGCACATTATGCCGCCCGAATCCTCGTTTTTGAGGTCATAGGGATTACGGTCATATTTTGAAATAAATCTTTCGTCGGGAGGAAGAAGAGTTGAGATTTCCTTTGCACCTGCGCGAAGTGTTTTAACAGGAACATCGTGTCTGCCGATAAGCGAAACACCTGCGGCAAGTCGGCTTGCATTTGTTCTGTAAAACCACTCTGCGTGGCGTTCAAGGTCAACTTCTTCATCGGGACAAGCAACCGCATAAAGAAGGTCGTAACCGGGATTATGCTCTCTTTCGATTGAAGTTCGCCAAGCTTTGTATCCCTTTCTGTACTTTGCAAGGAGTTTTTCATCCTTTTCAAGAGTACAAATGCCAAAATACGCAAGCGTTGCAAGCATATGGTCGCCGTACATAATGTCTTCAAAATAGTCAAAGTTCATTGAAAGGCTTGCCTGATAAAGACGGTCAAAATGCTTTTCGGCTCTGTCGGCATAACCGAGTTCGTTGATGAGCTTATCATAATGCTCACGCCAGATACCTTCTTCGCTCGTAACCTTCATTGTTACAAGAAGATACATAAGAAGCTGTGCGGAGTTGAGAGTACCGTCTACCCAGCCGAATTCCGTGTTGAAATAGCTTACGCTCCATTTTGCCCATGTAGTCGGTTTGCCCGTAAAATCGTGAAGCTCATAGCCGTGGTCAATAATATGAGTCATCAGATTCTTTGTTGCATCAACAATGATTTCGTCAAGCTCGGCATCGTCACCGCCGAGAATCTCGTGAGCGGTAAGAAGGTTGATGAAATGATGAGTAATTTCATCGCTGCTTGTATCGGCTTTATAGATAATATCGTTGATTGTATAACCTTTTTCTGTGTAAAGCTTTGCAAGTCTTTCGGGAACGGGAGCCGATGCATCAACAACTGCACCCGTAACTCCCCTTTTCTCTGAATCGGTTGTTTTAAGGCAGGTTGCTTTGCCGTCTGTAATTCTCAGGAAAAGACCGTCATCAGGCACAGGCTCATCGGCACAAAGATATGTTCTCGCCGCAAAACCGTCTCCTCTGCTGTGAACATAGAGCAGAAGAAGGCAGGCTTCAACAGCTCTTGTTGCGACGGCTCTTGCCTTGATTGTGTCAGGGTGGTCATCGCCCTTTTCACGTCTGAAGGTTGCATAGCGATACATTTCACCGAATGCGAAGTTGCCGGTGAATGTGCCGTCATTATCCGAATGACCGTAGGGCTTGATTGAATCAAGATTTCTGCCCTCAAAAAGGCGCTTCTGGCTCACCATTCCTCGGCGGTCAACATACTTGAGTGTTTCCGTAAGAAGAATGTCCGCCTTTTCCTCGGCACCGACTTGTCTCATCTCGATATAAGCGGCGCCTTCATCAGTAAGCACCCATACATTTTCACCATCGGGCATAATTGCCTTGATATTATTGTCAAGCAAATCTCTGTTAGCGCTGAAATACATAACAATATCTTCCTCACGCTCTGCATTAGCATCGTAGCGTGTAAGACCGTTTGACGCACCGTACCATTCGATTTCACCTGTTTTTGCAAAGCAGGTATAATCGCTTTTCTTTGACGGCAGAGGATAAGCAAAACCCTCTAAATCGGGTTTTTCATTTTTGTAATTCAGAAGTTCTGCAGGAATTTTCTCATCCCCTGCAGAATAAAAGGTGCAGAATCTGCACAAATGTGATTTGAGTTTATAAGGCTTTTTCATAAGGCACCTCAAATAAAATATATTGTTTATAATATAGCAGAAAAGGGAAAGTTATGCAACAGAAAATTAATAAATTATGTTATTTACATAGCAGTCTTTGAGTGGTATAATAGTCAGGTATAAATTAAGTTGAAGCAAAAGAGGAAATATGATTGAATTCAAAAAAATAGAATTAAGGGATATTCCGACGCTTAAGGCATATTTTTCTGCATATCCGTCAAGGCAATGTGACCGCTCCGCAGGCGCAACGGCAATGTGGCGCGATTACTTTGAAAACAGCTTCGCGGTTATCGACGGCACCCTTCTTATGTCATCAAATTTCAAAGGCGAACTCTGTTTTTCATTCCCTATCGGAAGAAATATAAACGGAGCATTGGATGCCCTTGAGGCTCATTGCAGGGAGTTTTGCATTCCCCTTGTATTTTGCACCGTCAACAAAAATGAATTGCCGATTCTTGAACAGCGTTTCGGCAAAATAACAACCGATGCGGACAGAGATTGGTTTGACTATCTTTACGAAAAGGATGCAATGCTGAGCCTTTCGGGCAGAAAATACGGAACACCCAGAAATCACATTAACAAATTCAAAAAGCTTTATACCGATTGGTCATTTGAGCCGATAAACAATAACAATATTCCCGAGCTTATTGAATTCACAAAGAATTTTACATTCGGTGCGGATAAAGACGAAAGCGCCATGCTTGAGCTTCAGATGTGCATTGAGGTGCTTGAAAATTATGATGCATATGAAATGCAGGGCGGCGCATTGAGAGTCGGCGGCAAAATCATTGCTTACTCAATCGGCGAAACCTTCGGCGACACAATTTTCAGCCATATAGAAAAAGCGGATATATCGTATGCAGGCGCATATCAGATGCTGACAAATCAGTTTTTGCATATGTACGCCGAAAGCGACGAAATAAAATTTGTTAACCGTGAGGAAGACTGCGGTGACGAAGGATTGAGAAAATCAAAGCTTTCATATCACCCTGTTGAACTCATTGAAAAAAACACAGTCATTATCAGAAAGGACTGATAAAATGAAACTCGGAATCATAAACGGATGGAGCGAAGGCTGCATCAGATATGTTCACGACAAAGGACTTGATGCGGTTGAATTCTGCGTTAACCACAACTACGATGCCGCCGAATTCCTTGCTCAGGCAAACGAAATCAAAGGCTACAGCGAAAAATACGGCGTTACAGTCGGCTCAATGGGCAGAAGGGGTATGACACGCATTGACGATAACGGCGAAATCATTCCCGAAGCTCTTCAGGCTGATAAAAATGTTATCGAAGCCGCTTCAATAATCGGATGCCCCGTTTACAACTGCGGTGTCAACTATGTTGACGGCAAGAGTTTTTACGAAAACTGCAACATTGCCATTGATTATCTCGGCAAGCTTATTGATTTTGCAAAAGATAAGGGCGTTAAGATTGCGGTTTATAACTGCCGCTGGGAAAACTTTGTTGTTGAGCCTAAGGTGTGGGAGGTTGTTCTCTCCGCATTACCCGATCTCGGTATTAAATATGATATTTCTCATTGCATATATCACGACGGCAACTATCTTGCGGAAATGCGTGATTGGGGTCACAGATTCTATCATTTCCACCTCAAGGGCTGCGTTTATTTCGATAATGATGTTTATGATGACGCGCCTGCGGGAATGGACTGCATAAACTGGGGCGCCGCAATGGATATTCTTTACACAAAAGATTACGACGGTATGCTCTCAATTGAGCCGCACTCACATTATTGGCAAGGCAAAAAAGGTCAGTGGGCAATTGATTACACAATCAACTACTTCCGCCCGTTTATAATGCCTGAAGATTACGAATACGAAAACAATCCTTATATGCCCTGAGGTGAATAAAATGAAAATTTTCAAAACAATTATTTGCGTTATTCTTTGTCTTGTTATGTTTGCATCCTGCAGCACAACAGATAATACTGACTATTTCAGAGATTACATAGAACAGACAAATCAGCAGATACCCGACAATATGAGATACCTGCCTGCGCTTCTTGAAGATTATGAAAACGTTGACGAAATCAAATTTACCGTTATGAACAACACGGTTGCATACTCACTTGACACAGCAGTTGAGAGCAAAAGCGGATTTACATATTCGGGCATCAACGCTCATATAAGAATTCACGAGGACAATGTTGCAACGGTAATCGGTGCGCTTTCCGTAAGCTTCGGCGAGGATGATATAACAAAAGGCGCCAAGCACGAATACAAGGGCGAAACTTATGTTGTTACTTACGAAATAAGACCCGACACAGGCACAACAAATCTCAATGTTATTTATCCCCTTTCCGAGTTTGTTTCCGCATATTTTACGGTTACAATCAACGGCACCAGAGAAATGGATGAAAAAAGCCTTGACAAAATCTGCAAGGATTTACAGATGATCAAGTTATAAAAGAACAGCCTCCGAATTGGGCGACATTTCATAAGGAAGTTAAGGTTTTTATCGACTCTTTTCCGTTAATACTTTACGAAAAAATCCCGTAATACACAAAGTATTGCGGGATTTTTGTCATTTCGTCTGAACGAAAAATAACCTGATAAAAACTGCTTCGCACCTTAAACAGAGATAGTTTGGATATAGAACAAGG
>JAZQXJ010000075.1:0-5595 GCA_045632815.1 Acutalibacteraceae bacterium
CAGCTTTATTTGATAAGGTCAATAATTTATAAATAAGTTCACATAAAATTAAAAAGGGGATGTTAAAAAAGCGCAGACCGCATAAAACAATATAAATCAAGGGGTTTCGGCAGGTTATAAAACTGCAGAAACCCCTTAAAACATTTAAAAAGTACAAATTGTTATTTGTTTTATGTTTTATGCTACGAACAAACCTCGCCACTCGACGTACTTTTGTACGCCTTCGGGCAAGCAAAACAAGGCTGAAGCCTTGTTTCTGCTCGGTTTGTCCGTTCTGCATCTTTTTTTCCTATCCCCTTAAAAAAAGCTGTAAAAAAACTTTCGTTTTTTTACAGCCCCTTTCCGTCAAACAAATCTCGTTATTTCAACTATAATTCTGCCTTTTTTCGACACCGCCGAGCAATCGTTTATGATTATTCTGCCTTTACGGCGGTAAACGATTTTATCCCCTGCCCCGATTTTTTTATCGGGCTTGAGGCACTCAACATCGTTGACAAAAACTGCGCCGCTTTCAACCGCATTTGCCGCATCGCCTCTTGACACTCTGAACGCATTTTTAACAACGCTGTCAAGCCGCATTGACGACACGGTAAAGCTGTCCTCAACTCCCGTGGATTTTGTGCCTTCGGCAGCCTCTTCGGCAGGGATGATTTTCGCCTTGAGCGTGCCTCTGCCTGCCTTGTCCATATTGTCAAGAATAAAGGGTGCAATTTTGGAAACAACCGCCATTTTACAGCCGTTTTTTTCAACATTGATGTCACCCGTCAGCTCGCGGCGAATCCCAAGCCCCATAAGGGATCCGAGGTAGTCACGGTGGCTTAAATCGGGCGAAAATCTGTCCTTTTCGATGTGGATTACGGACAGAGGATTATCCTCGGGATTTTCGGCAAAATATGCCGCCAAATCCGCCTCATTTTCCGCCTCGATATACTCGGGAAGAAACACCGCAACGCACCTTTCGGCACCGTCAAAAACTCCGTAAAAAATCCGCTTCACATCGGGGTAATTCAGGCGCATTTCAGCCGCTAACGACCTCTGATGCATATCGAGAAAATCGCTGTTTGTTATCATTGAATTTTCGCTGCATTGCCTCGCTTTATCGTCAAGTCTGGCAAGCAGAATTTTATCGTCATCAGTCATCATTGAGTTCAATTTCTCTCCAGCAACATTCAATCATATCGCGGTAAGTTGCGAGCGAGCCCTGCACCATCTGCGCCGTGCCGCCGCCTCTGCCCGCACAGCAGGAATTCAGCTCCGCCGCAACCTTTCTCACGTCGTAATTCCTGCTTGCAACGGCATACTTGTAGCCTATTTCATCGTTGCCTGAAAATACTGCGGCAACAAAGGCCTTTTGCGCCAGAATGTCACAAAGAATTCTTGCATCCTCGGCGCTTCCGCTGTCGTCAAAGAGGCAGCATTTGTCGCCGTCGCAGTCCTGAGCGTACAGCTCAAAATAGTTTTTCTTAAGCTGTGTGTATCTGAATCTCATCTCCTGCATCTGTGCCTGCACACGCTCAACGGCATCCGCGATTTCCTCGGGCTTCGCCTTGAGCGCCGCAGAAATTTTAAGGGTGTTTTTATTCTTTTCGCAGTAGTCCTCAAAAGCTTTTCTGCCTATCTGCAGAGTGATGCGCACACCCTTTTTGTAGTTCATTACGGACACAACCTTGATGATTCCGATTTCACCCGTGTACGCAACATGAGTGCCGCAGCAGGCGCATAAATCAACGCCCTCAATGCTTGTCAGGCGCACCTGACCCTTGATTTCTTTTTTGCTTCTGTAATCGTAATTTTCAAGCTCCGCATCCGTGGGATAAAGAGCCTTTACGGGCAGATTTTTATAAATCGCCTCGTTGGAAAGTCGCTCCGCCTCGTTGAGCTGTTCACGGGTCACAACCCCGTTGAAATCAACGGTTACGGCGTGTTCACCCATATGGAATCCAACATTGTCAAAGCCCGTCATTGCGTGAATATAGCCCGAGATAATATGCTCGCCCGTGTGCTGCTGCATATTTGCAAATCTCTTGTCAAAATCGAGCTGACATTCAACCTCGCCTGTCACCTCCGAGGCGCAGATATGAACAACATCCTCGCCTCTTTCAATGGTGTCAATTACCTCAACGCCGCCGATGAAGCCCGTGTCACCGTCCTGACCGCCGCCTTCGGGGAAAAATGCGGTTTTATCGAGGATAACCTCGTATCCTTTGTCTGTTTTTTCGCAGGAAACAACGGTTGCGGTGAATTCCTTGATATATTGGTCATCGTAGTATAATTTCCGTGTCATAAAATTCTCCTTAAATGTAAGTATTTACATTATACCATATATTGCACTCAAAATCAAACCGTTATTGACAAAGAACTTTTTTATGGTATACTTTTCTTTGTTTATGCGCGTTACAACGATGCAAATATTGTAACGCAAGGAGGAAAGAAAATGAAAGAATACATCAACCGTTTAAAAGAAAACGGCTCAAAAAAACAGTTTATCTTCTGGTGGATTATCCGTGCAAGCCTTATTTTCGCATTCATCAAGGGATTTTTTCCTGCCGCAGGCGAGGCATTTGACATAACCGATCCTCTGCAGGTCGGCGCAAACTTCCTCTGCACCTTTGTTTGGGAAATTTTTATGCTTTTCCCCGAAAAAAGCACTCTGCGCCATATCCCTGCATCCGTACAGACGATTCTTTCAATCGGCGTATGGTGCGGCTCATTCGGCGGTAAATTCCTTAATCTTTATTATGATTTCAGATGGTGGGATGTGATTCTCCACTTTGTGGGCGGCGGCGCCTGCGTATTCTTCGGCTATGAGATAGCGTGCGCAATTCTCAAATCAAGGAAATCAACCGCACCGATGACCCTTGTGCTGCTTGCATCCGTAGGCTTTTCATTCTTTGCGGCAACCTGCTGGGAGGTTTTTGAATTTGCCTTTGACCAGGTTGCGGGCATAATGAGCGGTTATCCCGGCGATGCACAGCATTGGTCGCTTGAGCTTGCTCTCGGCACTCCCAAGGCGCAGACTCTCTTTGACCCCATCGTCGATGCACGCTGGCCGCTGATGGACACAATGGCAGATATCGTGCTTAACACCGCGGGCGCGGCAATCGCATATCTCATAATCAAATTCAAGCCCTACCGCCACGCAGATGCAGATACCCTCAAGGGCGTTGAAAAGGAAACGGTAAACAAATAAAATTGCAATAAAAAAGACACCCGAGGGTGTCTTTTTTTATGCCTTGTATTCAAATGTCTGCTCTGCTTCAAGAGCCTTGAGATATCTGCGGCATTCTTCTTTTGCCTTTGCAAGGTCAAGGTCAAGATAATTGCCGCATTCCTTTCTTGTGTTTCCGAAAACCTCGCCGTCATAGGCAATGATATCTGCAAGGATTTTCTTTGTTATTTCAAGAATTTTTGCGTTGTCTGCATTGCGCACAAGCAGATAAAACCCCGTGCGGCAGCCCATAGGTCCGAAATAAATAACATCGTCCTTTATCTCGGAATTTCTGACAAATGTTGCAAACATATGCTCAACGGTATGAGCCGTTGTTGTGTCCATAAAATCGCCCGAATTGGGTACTCGGGTGCGCATATCGTAGGTGGTGATATCGCCGTCAATACGGGAAATGTAAATGCCCTCGGTGAGCAAATCGTGGTCAACGGTAAAGCTTGTTATTCTGTTCATATAAATTCTCCTGATTGCGGATGTTTTCGGGTGGCTTGCACGCAAACCGCCCTGCACCGATTATATACCATTCCTCGGTTTTTTTCAAGAGTGCGTTACCAGTCGAGGGAATTATAAATTACCGCGTCTTCGGGATACTCAACTCCGTCGTAACAAACTATGTATCTCACTTTTTGCAGTTCATCATTGTAAGCAAAATTCACAAAGAAATATCCGCCTTGATTAGGAAAATGAGTTTCATTAACATCAGCGTAACAGACACAAACCCAATCTCCCTTTTGCTTCGTAACCGCTTCATTGTCTCCGATTGATACCGGTGCATTCTTTTTTGCTTCTTCATAGTTCTTTTTCGAGAGTGACCATTCAGAAATAACATCTATTCTGTCCGAGAAAAATGAAGTGTTTTCGTACTTGTAAAAATATTTCACATCCGTAGGCTTGTCACCATCAGAAAACGAAGGTATTTCTTCGGGAAAAAGTGCATATATCTCCTCTCCGCAAATCGCTTCAACTGTGCTGTCAAGCACAAGATAATCGTAACTGTTATCCGTTTGCGACCACACGAAGACAGGCACAATTCCAATCATTCCGAAAAGACAAAGCATCAACGACGGAAAACCAAGAAACCAAATCATCGCAGCCGCAATATCAGAAACTTTTTTCCGTATTCTGATTCCCTTTTCACTTTTTGACCAAGAGGAATAAACTGCAATAATAACCGTTGCCAACAACGACATCAGTATCATACCACTGAAAGAAAAAAGCATTGCGCCGCAAGCTTCTCCATTGAAATAAAGGTGTTTGTATTCCTGCTTCAAAATCAATACAGATGCCACAAAAAACAAAACAGTAACTGCAATAACCGAAATCCCGAAGCCTTTTGCAAATCGCTTGTTCTGTTTATAATACATATCCTCCCTCGGCACTTCGATTTCCTCAACCGCCGCCGAGAGCGAATCACATATCTTTTCAAGCGTCACATCTTCATCAAACGAAATATTCTTAAGCCGTTCAACAATCTCCGTTTCGTCGGCAATATTCTTTTCGGTTTTTGCAATGAAATTTTCAATAATTCCCTTTGCGGTGTCCTTATCGTCAACAATGCTTTTTATCTCCGCAACGGAAAATCCTGCCTTGCGCAGCAATGCAACATTGCAGAGCCTTTCAACATCGCTTTCGGAAAATTCAATGCTCTTTCTGCCGCTGTAATTTTCAGCTATGCTGGGCGCCGCAAGCCCCTCATCAATGTAAAGCCTTATGGCTCTGTCGGTCAGCCCCGTTTTTTCGATTACCTCTTTAATTTTCACAAAACCGACCTCCTTTCGGGGTTATAATAAACTTTCACCCTATGTAAATGTCAATAATTTTTAAGAAAATTATTCAAATTTTGCCTGTCCGCAGAGGCGATTCACAATTCGCATTCCGAATTACGAATTAAATTATACCCTCTCCCTCCGTAATTTTCAACATTCTCACCGCAAACCCGTGTAAAAATGCAAAAAACAGCCCAATATGTAAAATGTTACTAAAAAAATGTTTTAAATTTATTATATATTTTCCCGAAAATGTATGGAAATTTCCATTTTACTGTGATATAATCATTGATGGCTTATTCTGTAAACTTTCGGAATAACGCTCTTAATTCGTTTATTATTATATTTGGAGGTAGATACCAATGGCTTACAAGTATGTTTATTTGTTCTCCGAAGGCGATGCTTCAATGCGTAACACCCTCGGCGGCAAAGGCGCAAACCTTGCAGAAATGACAAAAATCGGTCTCCCCGTTCCTCAGGGCTTCACAATCTCAACTGAAGCTTGCACAAAGTACTATGAGGACGGCAAGAAGATCAACGATGAAATCCAGGCTCAGATCATGGAATACATCGTTAAGATGGAAGAAATCACAGGCAAAAAGT
>JAZQXJ010000076.1:0-5214 GCA_045632815.1 Acutalibacteraceae bacterium
GCTGTTCATCAATCTGGGGCGGTCCCGCAGCAACATCACCCTACACAGTTAACAAGAAGGGCTACGGTCCTGCTTGGGCTAACTCACTGTTCGAAGATAATGCAGAGCACGGCTATGGTATGTATCTCGGTCAGAACGCTATCCGCAACAGCCTCATCGCTAAGGTTAAGGCTCTTGCAGAAGCAGACCACTCAATCGAAGCAGTTAAGGTTGCAGCTGCAGCTTACCTCGATACAGTTAACGACGGCGCAAAGAACGGCGCAGCAACAGATGCACTCGTTGCAGCTCTTGAAGAATGCGGCTGTGACCAGGCTAAGGAAATCCTTGCAAGCAAGGAATACCTCGCTAAGAAGTCAGTTTGGATCTTCGGCGGCGACGGCTGGGCATACGACATCGGCTTCGGCGGCGTTGACCACGTTCTTGCAGCAGGCGAAGATGTAAACATCATGGTATTCGATACCGAAGTTTACTCAAACACAGGCGGACAGGCATCAAAGGCTTCAAACATCGGTCAGGTTGCTCAGTTCGCAGCAGCAGGTAAGGGCATCGCTAAGAAGAGCCTTGCTGAAATCGCAATGAGCTACGGCTATGTTTACGTTGCACAGATTGCTATGGGTGCTGATCAGAACCAGACAATCAAGGCTATCGCAGAAGCTGAAGCTTACAACGGTCCTTCAATCATCATTGCATACGCACCCTGCGAAATGCACTCAATCAAGGGCGGTATGGTTAACTGCCAGGCTGAAATGAAGAAGGCTGTTGAATGCGGCTACTGGAATATGTTCCGTTACAACCCTGCACTCAAGGCAGAAGGCAAGAATCCCTTCACAATCGACAGCAAGCCTGCAACAGGCAGCTACAGAGAATTCCTTCTCAACGAAGCTCGTTACTCATCACTCACTCGCTCATTCCCCGAAAGAGCAGAAGAACTCTTCGCTCTTGCAGAGAAGACAGCAGCAGACAGATATGAGCATCTCCTTCGTCTTAAGGACCTCTATGCTCCCAAAGCTGACTAATCCTTAAATAAACTAACGGCGCAGTTCTTCGGAACTGTGCTTTTTTTGTTTTATAAAAGTAGGGGCGACCCTATGTGGTCGCCCGACAATAACAAAAAGACGGCAGATTGCCGTCTTTTATCATTTACATATCAAATTCATTCCACGGATATTCATTTTTATCGGGTGTTGCGGAGAAAGTCATCTTTTCGCCGCTGACGGGGTGGGTAAATTCCAGCGTATGAGCAAAAAGCGCAAGCTTTCCGCTGCCGCCGCCGTATTTTCCGTCGCCGCAAAGAGGCATTTTTCTGCTCGCAAACTGCACTCTTATCTGATGCGTTCTGCCCGTATGAAGCAGAATGTCAAGCAGGGCAAGACCCTCTTTTTCTCCTATTACATTATATTCAAGGGATGCCTCGCGCACACCCTTGCGCATTCTTCTGACCGTATAGGTCTTATTTTTTTGCTTATCTCTGAAAAGCAAATCCTTAAGTACACCGCTTTTTTCAACGGGAACACCCTGCACAACCGCATAGTAATGCTTTTTTATGCTGTTCTGCTCCGCCTGCTTTGATAATGCCGCCGCAGACTTTGAATTCTTGGCATAAACCATAACTCCTGCGGTTTCTTTATCCAGACGATGCACGGGATAAGCCTGCGCATTTTCGCCGCCGAGCGCAAACTCCTCATTAAGCAGAGCAATCATATCCCTGCCGCCGTCCGTACTCTGGCTGACTATTCCTGCAGGCTTGAAGCAAACTGCAATATTCTTATCCTGAAACAGAATCTTCATTTTCCAACCTGTTCTTTGCTCTTTTTTCGCTCTTTCTGAGCGCGTATCTCATATTATCCGCAACAAGCCATATCTGAGTTGCAAGCTTGAGAGGGTCTTCTTTCATACCGGACCTGAACCATTCGGAAACAACCCCGAAATAAGCATACTCATAGAACGATGCAATGAATTCAACATCTTCATCAGGCACGAGCATACCCTCCGCCCTTGACTGAACGGCTTCAACGGCAATCATTTTACACGCTCTGTACATATAATTTTCAAGATAATCATAGCTTCGGGATGCACAGATGTTATTGATAACCTTTTTGTGGCTGTACGCCGTATTTGCTATCTTTATGAACGCTTCTACCCAACTGACACCGTTCTTGTGGGAGTCAATGAGGATATTAAGCTCCTTCATAAACACTTCTTCAAGCAAATCATAAATATCGCTGTAATAATAATAAAATGTATTGCGGTTTATTTTGCAGGCTTCAACGATATCCTTAACCGTAATTTTGTCAAAGGGTTTTTTGCCGAGCAAATCGATAAAAGTTTCAAAAATCAGATTTTTTGTGTCCTTTTGCATAATTTCCCTCCGTTTTCAACTGACTTCCTATATTATAAGTGTCAAAAAACGACAAGATTGTTGCATTTATGTTAATATTGTAACACATTTTTTCGAAAAATAAAACAGTTATTTTTATAAATCTGTTTAATTTGAGGTGACTTCAACCGCACTCAAGGGCTGTGCCGTTGTCTGCGGAGGACTGTTCGGCGGCATTTCAAAGCCGTGAATAAAGCCTCCGAGTTCAAGCGAGCAAACATCGCCGCCGATTACTCTGCCTTCATAAACAAGCACATTTGCCTGCACGCTGCCGCCTGCATTTTCAAGATTGGGATAATTCAGCACCTCATATGTCCATCTTTTTGCACGCACGCCCTTATACGGCTCAAGGTCAAAACCCTGCGCCTTGTTCATCGCCGCATACTCTGTGTATCCCGCATCAAAATCCTCGGGAATAATAACCTCGCTCACTTCAACGGGGTCGGCGGATATTTCCCACCCGAATTGAGAAAGAAAAGCCACCCTTTCCGCAGAATTCTCCGCCTTGACATTAACAGCGCCGTCATTTGCGGCAGGCTCCTTTTCGCCCGTAAAGGTCATTGCGATTGCCGCAACAACCGCCGCTATCGCAATCAGAAGCGCCGCTATTTTTACTTTTGATGTTTTTACCGAATAAACAAACATAATATCACCGCCTGAAAGAATTATATTCCTCCCGGCGGTTAAATATTACACATCCATCTGCAAAAGCATTATGCCCGACGGAGTAACATCGATAATTCCGTATTCTCCGCTTCTTATGCTGCCGGGATTCATAACGTGAAGCCCGTCTTCATACCAAGTAACAGTCTGGTGTGTGTGACCATATAATGCAATGCAGGCATTGAGGCTTCTCGCCTTTTCAACAAGCTGTTCCGTGCCGTGCTTCACAAGCTCTTTGAAGCCGTGAGTGCAGAAAATCCTTGTGCCGTTGACATCAACGACTTCGTTGACGGGCAGGAAGGAATACAGGTCGCAGTTGCCGCAAACCTGAACAATCTTTTTGCCTGCGGTGACATCGCTCAGCTTTTCAAGGTCGTGTTCACCGTCACCCAGATGAATAATCATATCCGCCTCGGGGTGGTCCTCCAGCGCCGCACGCATACAGCCCGTTGAGCCGTGTGAATCCGAAAAAACAATTATTCTCATATGCCCTCCTGTTATATTTGAAAATTTTTCTGCATAAAAATAATTATACACTTAAAAGGCGGTGATTGCAATAAGCAAAGATAACCTCTCCTTTGAAGAATTGATGCGAATTGCTCAGGCTTCAAAAAGCACAAAGCCCGAGGATATTATAGGCGCCGTGCAAAACAAAGTTCCTGCCGATAAAATGAGCGAAATAAAACGGGTTCTCGGCGACAAAAAAGCTCTTGAAGATCTGCTGAAAAGCGAGCAGGCGCAACAGCTGCTGCGCAGATTCAAGAAATAAACTGCGGGTGACGGATGATGGACAGCATAAACGACATTTTATCGGGTCTTACTGATGAAGATATGGAAAATCTGCGTTCAGCCGCCGAAAGTCTGTTTTCTTCTCAGGATAACGATGAAAAACACGAAAATTTCGCACCCGACTTTGCAGATATTCTCGGAAATGCTCAGATGATTGCAAAAATCAGCTCGCTTATGGGTGCGATGAACAAAAAAGATGACCGCACACGGCTTATCGAGGCGCTCAAGCCCCTGCTGAGCGAAAAAAGGAGAAAAAGAGCTGATGAAGCTATGCAGATGATGAAGCTTTTTGATATTCTGCCTGCACTCGGTGGGTTTATGGGCGGTGATAAAAAATGAATCCCGATTTTCTCGGTCTTTTATCGTCCGATTACGGCAGACACCCTTCCGCCGATAACGATAAGGCGCTGATTTTGCCGATAATAATTCTGCTTATGTATGAAAAATGCGACTTTTTTCTCATATTTTCATTATTATATATACTTATGTAGCTTGAAATAGCATCCAAAATAGTGTAAAATGGGGAAAAAGGAGTGATAATGTGATCTATCAGTATAAAACAAACGGCACCTGCGCGCGTTCAATTGACTTTGAAATTGAAAACGGCAAGGTGAAAAATGTTCAGTTCCACGGCGGCTGCAACGGCAACCTCAAGGGCATCGGCGCAATCGTTGAGGGAATGGATGTAAACGAAGTTATCGCAAAGCTTGAGGGCATTCGCTGCGGCTTCAAAAGCACATCCTGCCCCGACCAGCTTGCAAAAGCATTAAGAAAGGCTGTTGAAAATGGATAAGAAAAATGTAAGGCTCACCTTTTATGTTGTCTGCGGTCTGCTCCTCGGAGCGCCATACATACTCAAACTCATAAAGCTTGTTCCCGAAATTCTCAAAACAATCCCCAACGCTGCGGAAATCCTCGCCGCATCGGGCTACGCAGTTCTTGTGATTGCATCAATTATTGTTGCTTATAAGATGGGCGAAGCACTCTGGATAAGAATCGTGAGCATCTACTCCGCCGCAGGTCTTGCCGTTGCGATTGTTACGATGATGACCTCCGCACTCGGCGCAACCGAGATATTCGATGTTCTTTTTGAGCTTATCTGCGCCCCCTTCTACGGAATCGACTCCCCCATCTCGGTAACAATTCTCATGCTTGTGCTTGTTATTACTTCAAATCTGTTTCTCAATAAAATCGGCTCAAAAAAGCCTTCAGACACAACGAATCCTTAAAAGAAAACTCCCGACCAAGGGCGACCTTTCGTAAGGAATTTAAGCCTTAAAACAGGATATTTTGGCATATAACTGCGTTAAAAATGCTCGAAATCCGTCAAGGATTTCTGCGCTTTTTGCCTTGTTCTATATCCAAACTATCTCTGTTTAAGGTGC
>JAZQXJ010000077.1:0-30838 GCA_045632815.1 Acutalibacteraceae bacterium
CGAAAAATTCTTCGGCTTTGATTCCATAAGCATCTGACGCACAAACGGAGTTCCGAGCTCGGGAAGAGAGAGAGTTCCCGTTTCGCAGTCGATATCCTCCGCCGTTACACCGAGAGGCTCGGGAGTTGTCAGCAGCTCATAAAGTTTGGGGTCGCAGACATCAATTTTCATTACATTGGTGCCTGTCATATCTTCAAGATGCTTATACATTGTGGGAACATCGTGACCCAGATTATCAAGCTTAAGAATTGTATCGTGGAGCGAATGGAAATCGAAGTGGGTTGTTCTGTGAATTGAGTCCGCATCCTCCGCAGGGTGCTGAATGGGTGTGAAATCCTCCGCATCCATATCCGCAGGCACAACAACCATTCCGCCCGGATGCTGACCCGTTGTTCGCTTAACGCCGACGCAGCCCTGAACAAGGCGGTCTGCCTCTGCTCTTGAAAGAACAACACCTTTTTCCTCTGCCCATTTTTTAACAAAACCGAATGCTGTTTTATCGGCAAGAGTACCGATTGTACCCGCTTTGAAAACATGGCTCTTTCCGAAAAGCTCCTCTGTATATCTGTGGGCATAGAACTGATATTCGCCCGAGAAGTTAAGGTCGATATCAGGCTGCTTGTCGCCGTAGAAACCGAGGAAGGTTTCAAACGGAATGTCGTGACCGTCACGGTGCATATCAGCTCCGCAGACGGGACAGTTCTTTGGCGGCATATCATAGCCTGAGCCGTATTCGCCCTTATAGAAAAATTCGCTGTGCTTGCAATCCTCGCAGATATAATGAGGCACAAGAGGATTAACCTCAGAAATACCTGCCGCAAAGGCAACGAATGACGAACCAACCGAGCCTCGGGAACCAACATAATAGCCGTTGTCCATTGAGTTCCACACAAGCTTCTGCGCAATGATATAAAGAACGGCGAAACCGTTTTTGATAATAGAATCAAGCTCTTTATCAAGTCTTTCCTTGATGTATTCGGGCAAAGGATTGCCGTAATAAGCCTGCATTCTGTCGTAGCAAATCTGGCGGAGTTCTTCATCCGCACCCTCAATCTTGGGAGGATAAGTTCCGTCGGGAATGGGCTTTATTTCCTCGCACATATCGGCAATAAGGTTGGGATTTTTAACAACAACCTCGTATGCGGTATCCTCGCCGAGATAAGCGAATTCATCCAGCATATTCTGCGTTGTTCTCAGATAAAGAGGCGCCTGCTCTGCCGCATCCTTGAAGCCCTGACCCGCCATAAGAATTTCACGGAAAATTTTATCGCTTTCGTCCATAAAATGAACGTCGCCCGTTGCAACAACAGGAATACCCATTTCATCCGCAAGGTGAATAATACGGCGGTTGATTTCATTGAGGTCCTCCTCGCTGTCAACCATTCCGTCGCGGAGCATAAAAGCATTGTTGCCGTTGGGCTGAATTTCAAGATAATCGTAAATGCTTGCAATTTCAAGGAGCCTGTCCTTGGGCATACCCATAAATATTGCCTGATAAAGCTGACCCGCCTCGCAGGCGCTGCCGACAATCAGACCCTCCTTGTGAGCGATAAGCTCGCTTCGGGGAATTCTGGGATGACGGTAATAATATTCAAGGTTTGATTTGGAAATAAGCTGATAAAGATGCTTAAGACCAACTTTATTTTTCGCAAGAAGAATTATGTGATATGTTGGCAGGCGTTTTACATTGACGGAGATTTTTTCATTGATTTCCCTGACATTCTCAACGCCCTTTTCCTCACAAAGCGCAATAAGCTTTTCAAAAATACGGGCAAGTGCGCCTGCATCCTCGTCTGCTCTGTGGTGGTCAAACTTGGGAAGCTTGAAATAATTGGAAATCGAATCAAGCTTATAATTCTTGATACCCTCAATAAGGCTCTGAGCCATAACAAGGGTGTCTATATGTGAATAATTATATTCAATTCCGTTTCTCCGGCAGGTATGTCTCAGCACATTGGTATCAAAGGTTGCGTTATGAGCAACAAGCACGCCGTCACCGCAGAATTCAAAGAATTTGCGTACAGCTTCAGCTTCTTTTGGGGCATTGGCAACCATCGAATTCGTAATACCCGTAAGCTCCGTAATCTTTGCGGGGATAGGCATTTCGGGGTTAACGAAGGTCTGGAATCTCGCTCTTTCCGCACCGTCAACATACTTAACGGCGCCGATTTCAGTAAGACGCACTCTGTCCGTGCGCAGACCCGTTGTTTCAACATCAAACACAATAAATGTGCCGCTAAGGGGCATATCAACATCACCCGTCACGATTTTTGCCGAATCGTCAACGAGATAGCCTTCCATACCGTAAATAACCTTGATACCGCTTTTCTTTGCGGCTGCCGCAGCTGCGGGATAAGCCTGCACTACACCGTGGTCGGTAATGGCAACAGCCTTGTGACCCCATTTTGCCGCCCTTGCAACAAGCTTGCCTGCATCCGTCAGACCGTCCATTGCAGACATATTGGTGTGCATATGCAGCTCAACGCGCTTTTCCTCGGCGGTATCCTTTATATCAAGTTCTTCAATCATCATAACCGAGGTTGCTTTGATACACTCGGTTTTGATATAGTCATCATACTCCACATGACCGCGAAGCATAACCACCTTGCCGTCCGCAAGATTTGCGGAAAGCTGCTCGCAATTCTGCGAGGCTTCAAAGATTTTTACCGTATATGAATTTGTTTTGTCAGTTATATTGAAATTGATGATTTTGCGTTTTCCGTCACGGGTATCACGCATATCAAGCGAGAAAATCCTGCCCCATACGGTTACATTGCCATCCTCAATGGATATTGTGCTGAGAGGCACGGGCTTTGACTTGATTTTGTTGCCGTAAATAACCTTTGCATTGGTAAGCGAAATGGGCAAATCCTCATATTCCTGCTTGGGAGCCTTGGGCTTTTTGGCTTCCTCTGCAACAGGCACCTCAATTTTGATGTTATCCGCCTGCATCTGCACATACTCGGGCGAATCAAGCTTGGGCGTACCGCCCTCTCCCTTGATTGTAACCGCAACCGCAAGACCGAATGTTTCCCTGATATATTTCGCAAGAAAATCCTTTGCGCCTGCATCGTTAAGAATATCCGCACCGTTGAATACGGTTACATCAACGGAATTTTCAGAAAAATCAAACTTTGCGTTTTCAAGAAACCCGTTTGCCGCCGCAATATTCTCTTTCATTGCTCTCACAAGCTGCGGAGCGCATTTATCCGAAAATGCACCGCTGTTATAGCGAGGCTCAATAACCGCTTTGTTGATTTCAAGGGCATTTTTTATTTCACTCTGAGCCGAAAGGATAAAGTTATCCTCTATATATCTGTCAAACCGAGCGATTATGCTCAGCTTTTTTGTTTCTTCGTCAAGGCTGATTTGCTCAACCGTTCCGCCTGCAAAAACCTCTCGCAGACCTGCGTTGATAAAATCGCCTATAAAATTTAAAATACTGTTATTCTGCATTTTATCCTCATAATTTATTGATTTCTGATATCAGTCTTTCAACAGCTTCGTTTTCAGGCACTTTGCAGATAATTTCGCCTTTCTTGAAAATCAGCGCACAGCCGTCGCCGCCTGCAATGCCGATATCCGCTTCCCTTGCTTCGCCGGGACCGTTAACGGCACAGCCCATAACGGCAACTTTTATATTCTTTTTGCAGCCTGAAAGACGCTGTTCAACCTCATTCGCAAGGGCAATTAGGTCAATTTTTGTTCTGCCGCAGGTGGGGCAGGAAACAATATCCGCGCAATCGGTTTTAAGCCCGATTGCTTTAAGAATTCCGTTTGCCGCCGCAACCTCCTTAACGGGGTCATCGGTCATTGAAACACGGATTGTGTCGCCGATACCGTCAAGCAGAAGCGAGCCGATTCCGATTGACGATTTGATGAGCGCCATATTGTGAGTACCCGCCTCGGTTACTCCGAGATGCAGAGGGTAATCACATTTTTCGGCAACAAGCCTGTATGCCTGCGCCATAATATTAACATTTGATGATTTGATAGAAATGATGATGTCGCCGAAATCGCATTGCTCAAGCAGAGAAACGTGATTAAGCGCACTCTCTGCAAGCGCTTCGGCGCAGGGTGAGCCGTATTTTGAAAGAAGTTCTTTTTCAAGCGAGCCTGAATTAACACCTATACGGATTGGTACCTGCCTTGCCTTGCAGGCATTTGCAACTGCGCGTACTCTGTCCATTGAGCCGATGTTCCCGGGGTTAATGCGGATTTTATCAACTCCTGCTTCAAGGCTTGCAAGAGCAAGACGGTAGTCAAAATGAATATCAGCAACCACAGGCACAGTAAGATTCTGCTTAAGCTTTGCGATAAGCTCCACCGCCGCCATATCAGGCACTGCGGCGCGGATTATTTCGCATCCCGCCTTTTCAAGCTCCACCGCCTGCCTTACGCTGCCCTTGATATCGGAAGCAGGTTTGTTAAGCATAGACTGCACCGATACGGGCGCATCGCCGCCGATATAAATATTGCCGACCCTGACCTTTCTGCTCATTCGCCTTTCCATAGCTCTAACCTCTTATCAATCGTAAAATATCGCTGAATGATATTACCGCCATCAGCAGTAAAAGAAGCACCATTCCCACAGCATGCACCCAGCCCTCGTACTTTGCAGGCACGGGCTTTCTGAAAACAAACTCAATCGCAAGGAAGAAAAGTCTGCCTCCGTCAAGCGCAGGGAGAGGAAGAAGATTAAACAAACCGATGTTTATGGCAATCATCGCCATAAGGTTAAAAAGATAGGTGTAATCCGTCTGCTGAGTTGCAATCTGCGCCGCATCCGCTATATAGGACACCGTGCCGATAGGACCCGAGAGGTCGCTCAGACCGTACTGACCCGTAACAAGGTCAAGCAGACTGAGCCAGACAATACGCCCGATTGAAACGGACTCCAGCACCGCATTCTTCGCAACGCTCAAAAATGTTGGCTCAACACCTCTGATTATAAAATCATAAATAATTGTAATTGTTCCGTCGTCATTTTTTATTGTCTGGAAAGTCACTCCGTTGAGGTTGACCTTTTCGCCTTCCCTTTCAACAACAAAATCAATTATTCCGTCCTTATCCCTCGCCATAAGAAAGCTGAGGTCGTATTCCGAATAAACATTCTTGCCGTTGATTTTTTCAATCTTATCTCCTGCCTGCAGATACTGACTGCTGACTGAATTCTCCTCAAAGGAATGAATTTCGGGCAAGCCGATAAGATTGACCTGCGAGAGCATAATTGCCACAATAAGTGTACCCATAATAAGGTTAACAACACCGCCTGCGGCAATAATTATAAACCTCTGCCACGCAGGCTTATTGCAGAAAGCTCTTTCGTTATCGCTTTCCTCGTCCTCGCCTTCCATACTTACAAAGCCGCCGATAGGAAAAAGACGCAGGGCATATTTTGTTTCACCCCTTCTGAATTTGAAAAGAGTGGGACCCATACCCATTGCAAACTCATTCACCTTGACTTTGAACAGCTTCGCAAAAGTGAAATGACCAAGCTCGTGAAAAAATATGAGTAAGCCAAAGAAAAGTATGGCAACAAGAATCGGCCATACCTTTCCCCAAACCGCAGCTGCGGACATAAGCGTAATTATTTTCATATAAATAACCTTTCCGTTTCGGCGCGGACAGATTTATCCGTTTCAAACACTTGCTCAAGGGTGTAATCCGAAACCTGAGAAACACAGTTAAAAGCCGCCTCAACAGCTTTGGGAATATCAAGAAATGCTATTTTACCCTCTCTGAAAAGCTCATTTGCCTTTTCGTTTGCCGCATTGACCGCCGCAGGATAAAGTCCGCCCATTTCAAAAGCCTTTCTGCACAGATTGATGCAGGCAAAGGTTTCGTAATCGGGTTTTTCGAAAGTTAACGTTGCAGCTTCCGCAAGGTCAAGCTGACCGACGGGGCTTACAAAACGGTCAGGATAAGTGAGCGCATACTGAATGGGTATACGCATATCGGGCAGACCGAGCTGAGCAATAACCGAATTGTCAACATATTCAACAAGCGAGTGGACTATGCTCTGCCTGTGGACAAGGATATCGATATCCGCCGCTTTCATTCCGAAAAGCCACGCCGCCTCGATAAGCTCCAATCCCTTGTTCATCATTGTAGCGGAGTCGATGGTTATTTTTGCACCCATGCTCCAATTAGGATGCTTAAGCGCCTGAGCAAGAGTTACTTTTTCAAGCTCTTCCTTTGTTTTTCCGAAAAAAGGACCGCCCGATGCTGTTAAAATGAGCCTTTTTATCTGATTCTTGCCCTGACAGCCTTGAAGTGACTGAAAAATTGCCGAATGCTCGCTGTCAACGGGCAGAATATCAACTCCCCTGTCAGCGGCGGCATCCATAACGATTTTTCCGCCTGCAACAAGGGTTTCTTTGTTGGCAAGGGCAATTTTGCTGCCCGTTTCAATAGCTGCAAGAGTAGGCGCAAGACCTGCAATGCCGACAATGCTGTTAAGCACGGTATCCGCACCGCATCTCGCACATTCTTCAACACCTTTTGCACCTGCAAAGATAACGGTTGAAGTGTCTGCAACCCTGATTTTTAAATCAGCGGCGGCTTTTTCATCCGCAACAGCTGCAAAGCGAGGATGGAATTTTCTGATTTGTTCCTCAATTATATCGGTTCTTGAGTTAGCTGTGAGAGCCTGAACTTCAAAGCCCATAAGCTGAGCTACTTCAAGAGCCTGAACCCCTATTGAACCCGTTGAACCGAGAACAGCAAGAGTTTTTATCATCGTATCAATCCTTAAAATTTATTTGCCTGCAAATGCAAGCCCAACCTGAATAATCACATAAAGAACGGGCATTGTCACAAGGAAGCTGTCAATTCTGTCAAGCACGCCGCCGTGACCGGGGAAAAGATTGCCGAAATCCTTTTCGCTGAAGTTGCGCTTGATAACCGATGCTGAAAGGTCTCCGCACATGCCGAGAATGGAAAGAATGATTGCACCGACAACCACCATCCAGACCTTAACGGTATCAAGCACAAAGAAAAATTTGTCGCACACCAGATAGGTTCCTACACAGAAAACAATTGAACCTACCACGCCGCCGATTGCACCCTCAACGCTCTTTTTTGGGCTGATTTTGGGCGAAAGCTTATGCTTGCCGAATCTGCTGCCGATAAAATAAGCCCAGGTGTCGCACATCCATGCGCTGTACATTGCGCAAAGAAGCAGGAACACGCAATGAGAACGCTGGAAAAGGTCGGGGTAATCCACGCAAAGATTCCTTACCTCAAAGAAAAGACTCATTGCACCCGGAATTGCCATTGAACCGAAAAGCGCAAGGGCAACGTTCTCAAACTTTGTTTTTTCATAGCCTTTAAGCATAATGAGAAGCAATAAAACTATATATCCGATAACCAGCACCGAAGTGGGCACGGGAATATAATTCTGCAGTTCAAAATCCACAAAAACAGGAACGATTGCCGCGCCAATCATTGAAACCGCTGTCAGCACCTTGTTCTGGCACTTTGAAACACGCATTATCTCATAAGCCGCAATAGCAGTGATAACACCCATCGGTATGCTCATTATTCCGAGATAACCCAATCCCGTTCCCACAAGCAACGATATAACAATAGCGGCACAAATAAGACCCGTTATAATTCTGACTTTCATATTCTCACTCTCAATTCATCAACAGACGGGAGCTGAGCACTTACACTCCGCCGAAACGTCTGTTTCTTTTTGCATAATCTAATATCGCCTTATCCAGATCATCGGACGTGAAGTCAGGCCAGAGTATATCCGAAAACCAGAATTCCGAATACGCTGCCTGCCAGATAAGAAAATTGGAAAGACGGTATTCACCGCTTGGTCTGATAATCAGATCGGGGTCGGGCTGACCTGCGGTGAAAAGATTGCCGTCAATATCATTCAAATTAATATCATCCGCTTTGATTTCTCCCGCCTCAACCTTCTTGGCGATGGCTTTGACTGCATGGAGAATTTCATCTCTTCCGCCGTAATTCACGGCAAGATTGATTGTTATTACATTTTTATCCGCTGAATTTCTTTCAAGCTCATCAATGAGCCTTACAATATCTTCGGGCAGCGCGCTTCTGTCACCGATATAGCATATGCGCATTCCCTTTTTTTTATTTTCTTCTTCTCTTTCCTGCGCCTCAAAAAGGTAATCTCTGAAAAGATTCATTATTGCCGACACTTCATCGGCAGGACGCTTCCAATTCTCGGTTGAAAAAGCGTAAAAAGTAAGATATTCAATCCCTATGTCTCTTGCGTATTCACATATTGCACGGAAAACCTCCGCACCCTTCTTGTGACCCTCGCTTCTGCCGAGACCTCTTTTCTTTGCCCATCTTCCGTTGCCGTCCATTATAATACCTATGTGACGGGGCAGCGAAATATTTGAAAGTTCTTCCTTTGTCATTTCAACCTCTCCTTGGGTAAAAAACTGCGACAGCAGAAGGCGGAAAAATCCACCTTCTGCATAGTTAACTCAGATAGCCATAATTTCCTTTTCTTTGTCTGCACAGATCTTATCGATATCCTTGATGTACTTATCGGTGATATCCTGCAGCTTCTTTTCTGCAACCTTGAGATCGTCCTCGGTAATTTCGGATGCCTTTTCCATCTTCTTTACCTTATCGATGCAGTCGCGTCTGATTGAACGGATTGCAACTCTTGAATCCTCGGCAATCTTCTTGACTTCCTTGCTGAGGTCCTTACGGCGTTCCTCTGTAAGCTGGGGGAATGTGAGGCGGATAACCTTGCCGTCGTTCTGAGGATTGATGCCGATATCCGATGTCTGGATAGCCTTTTCAATCGGATGAAGAGTTGATGAATCCCAAGGCTGAATAACAAGAATTCTTGCTTCTGCAACCGAGATAGCTGCCATCTGGTTGATGGGTGTGGGTGTGCCGTAATAATCAACTCTTATCTTATCGAGAACAGCGGCGCTTGCTCTGCCTGCTCTGATTGCACCGTATTCCGAATTAAGAGCACTGATTGTCTTTCCCATTTTTTCTTCTGCGAATGCAAATACTGTCTGCATAAAATTAGCCCTCCTTAACTATTGTTCCGATGTTTTCGCCCAGCACCGCTTTAACGATGTTTTCAGGGTTTTCGAGATTAAACACCAGAATAGGAATATTATTGTCACGGCAAAGGGAAGCTGCCGTTGAATCCATAACCTTGAGGTCTTTTTCAAGCACCTCGCTGTGAGTAACAACATCATATTTCACGGCGTCGTCGAACTTGTTGGGGTCCTTATCATAAACGCCGTCAACATTGGTTGCTTTGAAAATAATGTCCGCCTTGATTTCTGCAGCTCTGAGCGCAGCGCAGGTGTCTGTTGAGAAGAAAGGATTACCCGTTCCGCTTGCAAAAATAACAACTCTGCCCTTTTCAAGGTGACGGACTGCCTTGTTTCTGATATATGTTTCGGCAATCTGATGCATTTCGATTGCACTCTGAACACGGACTGTTACGCCAAGCTGCTCAAGGGAATCTGCAAGAGCAAGTGAATTCATAACAGTTGCGAGCATACCGATATGGTCTGCACGGGTTCTGTCCATACCGCCGCCTGAACGGCCTCTCCAGAAGTTGCCGCCGCCAACAACAAGACCAACCTCAACACCGAGCTTTGTGAGTTCGCTTACGGATTCACAGATTGTATTGATTGTGTCAAAATCAAATCCGTGACCTTTGCCGCCTGCAAGCACTTCGCCGCTGAGCTTGAGCAAAATTCTTTTATAAACCGGTTGCATAATTAACACCGCCTCTTAAATAGTTATAGTTATTATATATTTTACTTTATTTAAAGCAAAGTGTAAAGCATTATTTCGCATTTTATGCAAATTTTTACCTTTATTATATATCTATTTTAACTCATCGCGATAGGAAAAGTATAAATAAGGTGTTAATTCTTTTAAAATTCTTGCTATTATCTTTATTATATAGTATAATAAATATGTATATTGTTTGAACAGGTGACTGAAATGAAGAATCTGATTTTAAGAAACACCCCTGAAATTGCAGATATTTTTGAATTGCGCGAGATTGAAAGCGCAGGCGGATTTGACACCTACGAGGTGTTCTGCGAAAACGGCAAAATAGTTATTTGCGGCAACTGCAAAATCAGCCAGGCGATGGGTTACTATGCATATCTTAAAAAATATTGCGGCGTCAACCTTTCTCATTGCGGCAACTGCGAAATTTCTGTTTCAACCGCTCCCCTTTTTGACGGCAACATAACAAAGGTAATAAAACAAAAAAGGCGTGCATTTATGAATTACTGCACGCTTGGTTATTCGTTTGCATTCTGGAAATGGGACAAATGGGAAAAAGAAATTGACTTTATGGCAATGAACGGCATCAATATGCCCCTTTCCGTTGTCGGCAGCGAGGCTGTATGGTATTACACAATGCGTGATTTCACTTACAGCGAAACGGGCGCACTCTCGTTTCTTTCAGGTCCCGCATTCTGGCCCTGGCAGCTGATGACAAACATCACGGGCTATTTCAGCCTTACTGATGTCAAATATATCGAAAGCCGTCTTGAACTCGGCAAAAAGATTATTGACCGCGAAGTTGAACTGGGTATGACACCTATTCAGCAGGGATTTGCAGGCACCGTACCTTCAACAATAACAAAGCTTTTCAACAAGGTGCGCCTGAGAATGGTTCCCTCATGGTGCAATTTCCCCATCACATATCAGCTTGACCCCACCGACCCCGTTTTCAAGAAATTCGGCAAGGCTTTGCTCGAAAAACAGCGTCAGCTTTTCGGCGCATATCATTATTATGCCTGCGACCCGTTCCACGAAAATGTTCCGTCTATCAAAACGAGAGATTATCTCTGGAAGGTCGGCAGAGCAATTGACACAATGTATCAGGAGTTTGACAAAGACTCCGTATGGGTTATGCAAAGCTGGTCATTAAGGGAACAAATTGTTAAAGCCGTTTCCAAAGAAAGACTGCTTATTCTTGACATTGACGGCACAAAGCACAAGGAGTTTGACAACTTCTGGGGCTACGAATTTGTGCTTGGCAACATTCATAACTTCGGTGACAGAAACACTCTTCACGGCAGCATTCAGGCGCTTGCCGACAATGCTTATGCTCAACTTAACTGCGAAAACTGCAGCGGCACAGGTCTGTTTATGGAAGGTATTTTCCAGAATCCTCTTTACTACGACCTTGCATTCCATATGCTTACCGAGGACGGCGCAATCAACCTTGACGAATGGCTCAAGGACTACGCATACCGCCGATACGGCAGCAAGGAAAAATGCCTTGTTGATGCAATGATGCTTCTCAAAGAAAGCTGCTACAGCGAAAAATGCACAGGCAGAGAGACAGGCTCCGCAATCTGCGCACGCCCCGCAACCGACCTGCGCCACACAGCTCCCAACGATTTCCGAGAGCTTCGTTACGATAACAAAACACTTTTCAAAGCGGCAGAATTGCTGCTCAGCGCAGAAAACGCAACAAAAGACGGATTTGCATTTGATGCCTGCGACCTTGTGCGTCAGGTTATGAGCAACTATGTTTCCAATCTTTACGACAAGGTTATGTACGGCTTCTACAACAAGGATGTAAGCATTTTTGAGCGTTCATCCAACGCATTCCTGAAGATATGCCTTGAGGTTGATGACCTGCTTCAGACAAGACCTGAGCTTACGCTTCACGAGCATCTCAAAGAGGCAAGAGAGCTTGCATTCACGGAGAAAGACCAGCAGAATTTTGAGCTTAACCTGCTCGCTCTTGTTACCGTATGGGGTCCTATGGCTAACTCCGTCAACTACGATTATGCGTGGAAAGAATGGGGCGGTCTGATTAAAACATATTATGTCAAGCGTTGGCAAAGCTTTTTTGAAAGACTTGCATACGAATTCCCCAGAAGAGGTAAATTCTCAACTACAACAAGAAAGCAGCATTGCGAGCGCAACATTTACAGAGGCAATCAATTCTACAAAAGCTATGCCGAATTTGAGCGCAAATGGCTTTCAACAGCAAATCCTGACGAACCTACCGACGGAAACACCGTTGAAATGGCACGGGCAATGCTTGAAAAATACAAGAGAGCAATTCTTGAAGATTAATATTTTTACGGACACCTTGATTAAAAGTCAAGGTGTCCGTTTTATTTTCCGGCATAACGAAAGCCCCCGACCGAGGTCGGGGGCTGATTTAATTGGTTTTGCTTATTCTGAAACTGCCTGTGCAACGGGACCGTGTGCATTCTGATCGATTACATCTGCAACGCCGTCGTTGTCAAGGTCGATTTCTGTAAATGTGTAGTGGCTGATGATAAGCTGTACATCTTCCATATCAACGCTGCCGTTATGTGTAACGTCAGCAGCCTCGAACTTAGCTTCGCCCATAAGAGCTGCTGTGTTCTCGTTCTTGTTGATATACATTGTAAGAGCAGCTGCGTCAGTACCGTCGATACGGGTATCACCGTTAAGGTCACCGTAAAGAACTGCGAAGTATCTGAATCTCAGATAGTTCTGGTAACGACCGTCAAGTCTTGCATCAGTACCTGAACCACGGGATGCATTTGATCTTGAGATTGTGCTGTCACCGCCAACTGTCATACCTGCAACCTTAAGACCAAGTGCTTCAATAACAGCCTCAGCTGAAAGTGTACCTTCACCGAAGCCTACGCCTTCCTTGAGACCGTAGATGTGAGCGTACTGGATCTGATCCCTATATTCTGTGGGAAGGATTGTTACAATTTCTTCCTTATCGGGATCCTGATCAAGGCTGGGATTTGACTTGTAAACAAGGTTCTGAATAGCCTTGTTGAGGTTAGCTGCTGCAAGGTCGATTTCGCTCTGGAACTCTGAGTCGTAGTTCTGCTTACTGAGAAGAGCGTTATCATATGTGCTGCCGTCGAAGTCTGTGTAAACAAGAGCGTCGGTAAGAGCAGCCATAAGCTCTGAAAGACCTGATTCAACGCCGAACTGTGCATCGTTGATATAGGGGTCAGCAAGGATTGATTCAGCCATTGAAACGTATGAGTCGATCTGTGCCCAGTCAGCGAAGCCTGTGAACTCAACAAGCTGCTGCCATGCTGTAAGAACGCCTTCATAAGCTGCGGTAAGCATTGACTGAGTAATACCTGAAGCAAGGATGTTACCGTTCTTTGCTGCTGCATAAACATCTTCCGCGAAGTCGTATGCATTTCTGAACTTCTCATATGAAGTTGTTGTATACATCTTAACGATTGAAGGTGTGCCGTCTTCGTTATAAACCTGGTTGCCTTCATCGTCATATTCGAAGCCGTAGTTTCTGCCCTTTGCACCACTATAAGAGTCAGCGGTAAGGTCAAGAACCCACTTGATCATTGTTGTTTCAGCTGTAAGAGCACGGCCGCCTTCAGCATTTTCAATTCTCCATGAGCATTCGTCAATTTCATTGTAGAGCTGATCTCTGTTCTGATAAATTGCTGAAATATACTTGTAGTAGCCGTTTGAGATAGCGATGATCATTTCATCTTCGTATGTGTCAGAGCTGGTCATTGCCTTACGGCTGCGGTTTGCGATATCTGCTGCATTATAGTTGGGAGCTGCAGCGTGTGAGTAAGTGCCGTTTGTGAAGGTCATGCTGCCGTCGGTGATGAGCTTGAACTTGGGTCTCTTAAGGATATAAGCTGTTGTTCCGTTTGTTGTTTCATCGCCGTTTTCTTCAATATACTCTTCGTATGTGAAGCCGTTGTTACTGAGCCATGTTGTGATTGTTGCATACTGTGCTTCGCTGAGGTCATTCCACTGAAGTGAGCCGTTGTATGCACCGTCACCGTTAAGAGTAATATCGAACTCAATTGTGCCGAGGATGAGTCTGATGATCTTTTCGGTATCTTCAACTGAAAGAGCAACATTCTTTTCAGGATCGAAACCTGCTTCAACAGCCAATGCAATCTGCTCAAAGTTGTTGGTTGAGAAGTGATCGGTTGTTACGCCTGTTATTGCCTGACCGGTTGTTGTGTTGATGAAGCCCTCGAATGTACCTACGCCGACTGCCTGGCTTCTGTTCTGTTTTGCCTTATCAACATCATAGTAGTAAAGAGTATTGGCATTTCTTGTGTAGTAGGGATACATTGTGTTCTTGGGGATTGAGGGATCGCCGTCAGCGTAATTAAGAACTGTTGTTCCGTCTGTGTCAAGTATATCTGTTGTAGTATATACACCGTCACCGTTGGTATCGAGGAGTCCTGCTGTCTTAAGCTGTGACTCAACATAGAACATATACCATGCGCCGTATGCATCGCCGAGTTCGTCAACGAAGCCGTCATAGGAGCTGATAAATTTATCAGCATTATCTCTTGCGTCTTTTTCGTTGTTATAGTAGTAGCCTGCGGGGCCGAAATCTTCGTATGCAAAGAATTTATAGTCATCATCATAGCTTACGAAGGGGTTCTCGGCAGTTCTTGTTGTGAGCTGTGCATATCTGAAGCCTGAGTATTCGTTGTATGCACGGCCGTCTTCGTCAGTCATAGCTGTAACAGTACCTGCAGCGGTGAGGTAATCTGTTGAGAAGTAAACTGTGTATGTGTAGGTTCTTTCTTCCTCGGGAAGAGTTTCGTCAACACATTCAGTCTTATAGTATGACTTCTTGAGGTTGTTGATAGCTTCGTTTGCTTCCTGAAGGCTGTTGTATGTGCCGAATGTTGTACCGTTGCTGAGAATAACGTCGGTTCTTATGCCGTCTTCATTCTTCATTGCGGTTGCCTTACCGGTTGTTGCAGCTTCTGCATCAGCCTCATTATCAAACACCTTAACGGGATATGCATTTGTATCATCATAAAGATCTGCAACATAATCCTTAAGGGTCTGGATGCTGTAGGTTGACTTTGTTCTGCCGTTAGCGGTCAGATACTCTTCATCGAAAGGTCTTGAATAGTTCGTTGAAACAAGCAAGGGAAGAATTGTGCTGAGGAGAGGATTCTTATACTTATTGAGAAGGTCAAGCAGATTCCATACAAGCTTGGGAAGACCTGCGTCTGCGCTTGAGCAGTCAATAATCTGGTTAAGAGTTGTATAAGATGTTGTGTTGTTTGCCATAACAACATTGGTTCTGCCTGAAGGCTCAAGGATTGCGTTATCGTTGAACACAAGAGCAAGAACACGGTCAATGATGTTAAGGAGAACCTGAGTTACGGACTTGTTAAGCTCTGCGTTGGAATCGGTATTAACAGTAAGAAGTCCGAGGATACCCTGAAGGTCAAAGTTGATGAGGTTGCCGAAGAGCCACTCATTGAAGATCTGAGCTGAGCCGTTGATATCGGGCAGCCATGAAGCGGGAAGGAGCTTGAAGAGGGTGTTATCGATAAGCTCATAAACAACATCCCAGTTAGCGCCTGTCTTAACTGTTCTCTTTGCAAAATCATCGTAAAGACTGTTAACGGTTGTTGTCAGAATGTTTGAGAAGATACCGGTTGCTGTGTAGGTTGAGCTACCTGATGTACCGTCAATGTCAACGATAACAGATTCAAACTTTTTGTTTGCTGCGTTCCACTGACCGATGAATGCGGGCATATACTGGTCAAGAGCCCAGATGAAGAATTCGCAAGCGAACTGCTCAAGAGTTGTGTCTGTTGTGAACTTCTGTGCGTCTGACTTGAAGTGGAAGACACCGTTAAGTCTGTCAGCAGCGAATGAGCAGAGAATTGTGAGAGCAGCTGAAGGAATTTCAACGCTTCTGTTCTCAACAACAGAGCCTGCCATATTCTTGATGGGAATAGTCTTGTAAGTTGTGTAGGGAAGACCTTCAACAACTTCGCCGTCGCCGAGAGTGATTGATGATGAAAGTGAGCCTGAAGTTGTAAGCTCGTGATAAACATCAAGACGCTCGTAGTAGTTGTTCTCAGGAACGATGGGAGCTGCGATAGCTGCAACACCGTAAGCAAGAACTGAGGGGATATCTGTTGTCCACTCGGGGAAGTAGCAACCGTCAACCATATCGTTGAAAGCAAGCTTGATGATGTTGGCGAATACCATCTTTGTTGTGATAACATAGTTGGGTCTGATAAGATCGCCGTTTACATCGCCGTTGCCGTCAGCATCAATAAGGTTAACTGCGGATTTGTCGTCAAGGTAGCAGTATGCAACGGGAGTTGAAACGCCGTCTGCATCCACAACGAAGTCAACGGGGTAGATAACCTCGTTTGTTTCGTAAGTTACATAAGTCTGAGTAACCTTTGTTTCGTCGAGTGAGCTTACAAGGTTGTAGTTCTCATCGATGTACCAGCTTTCGTTAAGAGCATCGGGAGTGTATGCAAGATGCTCTGAGCTTGCGAAGAGGCCGAGGCTGGGAAGGAGGTTGATGAGAAGACGGGCAACGTCATTAAGGAGTGACATGAAGTTATCCTGAATGTGAAGACCGTAGTAGTCGATAAGAATGAAGGAGTCAAGTGCGGGGAATACACCGTTTGCGCTGTCGCCTACAAGAAGCCAGTTGAGGAGCTTCTTGAGCTTGGGAACGGGGTATGTGTTTTCTTCTTCTGTGTAAGTGATCTGGGGAGCGCCGTTGGAAGTAAGAAGACCTTCAACCGCACCGAGGATAATTGCGAACATTTCATCCTGAAGGATTGCGGGATCACCGTTGGGGAATTCTTCCGTTACTTCGATATCAAGCATATCAGCAAGCATATCGTAAAGCATATCATAGAGCATACCGCCCATAAGAGCGTTGATTACGTTATTGACGAGCTGATAGAAGCTCATTGTTGTTGTTTCGGTTGTGCCGTCCTTATTTCTGTCAACAGTGATAGTGTCAGCACCAATTGAAGCCTTACCGGGCTGATTTGCAAGAGCAGGCATCATAGGCTCTGCGTTAACGCCGAGCATTGAGAAGCCGCCGCCAGCAGCGGTGTTGTCTGTACCGTAAACAAGAGCCCAGTCAATAAGCTGCTGAACCCAGCTGTCGAGGGTTGAGCCGTCGGGAGCTGCAGTTGCGGTTGAGTCAACAAGCAATGTGTAGAGAAGGTCGCGGATAAGAGCCTGAGTGTTGATAGCATTTTCAACACCTGCCTGGCTGCCCCATTTGATTTCAACAGGAAGAAGGTCGCCGAGCATATCGCCGAGAAGGCCCTGAAGAAGTGAACCGAAGTCGAATGTACCTGCGAGAATTGACTGGAGCATAGCCTTCTGGTTGGAAATCCAGAGAACAAGCATTTCAAGAACAGCTGTATCCTTTGAGGTACCGTTGTGTCTCAGAATACCGACATCAAGACCTGTCGCCTGAAGACCGTTAGATTTAAGAAGGTCACCGAGAAGTGACAGGATGTTATCAGCAGTCCATGCGATCCAGTTGTCGTCAAGGCAGTAGAAAACACCCGAAAGGGATTTGATAAGACCATCAACCGAGCGAAGGTCAATAGCTTCTTTTCCGTTTTCATCGTAAGAACCACGCTCACCGAGATACTTATCGAGGTTAAGCATGATGTTACTGGTGAAAACGTTAACACCAATATCAGCGATTTTGTTCAGTTCTTCACAAGTGAGAACGATCTGCGCATCATTGAGCAGGTCATCGAGCATATCGAGAACCCAAGTTGCGCCCTGGTCATAGGTGAAATAATATTTTTCACCGCCCGTCAGGGTAGTTGTGTGGTAATCTTCAGCGGAGCTGAGGTAAGCATATGACGAAATGCTTGCCGAGCCGAAGATCATGAGAGCAGCCAAAAGGACAGCTAAGAGTCTTTTTGCCTTTTTCATGTTTTTGCACCTCCATAAAAATTACGCTTGCGCGCCGAAGCCTTGCAAAAAAGGCTTCTTATTTGCGGGCATTTAGAATGCCTCAATTTACAATAATTACTTTATAAGGGAGTTGTTGCGGACTCCGTGCAATTATTTTAATTTTTTGTAAATAAATTATGAACAAATTGTGAATTTTACGGTTTTTTGTTTATGTTTAACAAACAGTTTATCTTTGTTTTGTTTACTTTTTACAAATAGTTGGGAATTTATGGGATTTTAAAAATCGGACATAAAATGAGTTTTTGTTCAACTTTAAAAATTGACGGTTTATTTAAACAGCCCGTTTAAATGTAGTTTTAATTCTTAATTTGCAATTTAAAGCGTGTGTTTTTTGCATTTTACGCGGGCGACCACGCAGGGTCGCCCCTACATTGAACGCATAATTATGAACGAAAGGACAGCCGAAAGGGCTGTCCCAACATATCATCCATTTGCAATGGAAACAAGCTCACGCAGGTCAGAAATGACCCTTGCGTTTGCCGCATAAAGCCTTTCGCGGTTTTCGTGACCGCTTGTTAAAAGCACACAATCCGCGCCCAACTGAGCCGCCATTTCCGCATCGTGTTCAAGGTCGCCGACAACAAGGACACGGCATTCGCCGCCATCCTTCAGATATTCAACCGCCCTCTCAATCTTTGAGCCTGCATAAAAATCAGCCGCACCCAGAACCGCATCAAAGCGGTCAAATATGCCGTATTTTTTAACATTTGCGTGAAGCTGTTCGTTATTTGACGAGGATACAATTGCCTGCTTTATCCCTTTTTCGGCAAAATAATCCAGCACCTCAACGGCATATGCCGTCAGTCCGCAGGAGTCAAGATGAGATAAATATCCGTTATTATATTGTTTTATAATAACAGAATAATCTTCATTATCAAGGTCAAATACCTTTTCATAAAACTTGATAATAGGGACACCAATGCAATCTCTGTAAAAATCAATATCAATAGGCGGCTTGCCGCGTAAAGCAAGCATATCGTTCACGCTTGCCAGAGATGCGCCTATATCATTGAGCAGGGTGCCGTTCCAGTCCCAGATGATGTGTGTATATTTCATTGCGTCACCTTCGGGGTGATAAGCCCGCTGTCCGAAATCGCAACCTTCTGCGGCTCAAAGCCCTCTACCCTATCAAAAAGCGCACGACTCTCCGCAGGGTCAATAAGTATACGGGTTTCACAATTCTTCTGCTCAAGAGGAACGATAACGGTTTCCATATTCATATTGCCGTCAATTTTAAGAGTAATAACGCAGGAATCAAGGCTCTTGCTGTTGAACCAGAAATTGCCTACGCTGTAAATAATCGGAACATCTTTATAAAAATCCATACCTTGCAAGCAATGAGGATGACCGCCGATAACGGCATCAACACCTGCATCGATATATTCGCGAGCCATCGTTATCTGGTCAGCATCAAGCTTTGTTGTGTTTTCAGTACCCCAATGGACATAGGCAACAAGGATATCGCATTGTGCATCTGCAACTCTGATTGCATCGAGGAACTTTGCGCTGTCATAAGTACCCATTACACCAAGCGAATTTTCATCCGCAACGGGAGTAAAACGCACCTTTTCCGCGCTGCTTGCGGCAATAATGCCGACTTTTATGCCGTTGACAATAAAATAATGAGCCTTTGACGCTTCCTCAAGATTCATACCTGCACCGATATGAGGAATACCTGCAATATCAAGGTTTGCAATGGTGTCCTCAAAGCCCACCTGACCGTAATCATAAACGTGATTATTGGCAAGTGAAACAATATCAACGCCCATCTGATTGAAAAGCTGAAGTCTGTCGGGATGCACTTGGAATGTCCAGGTTTTATTGGGCAGAGGAGTGCCTCTCTCGCCAACGGTAAATTCGTTGTTAATCAGAAATACATCGGATGACTTAAGATAGTCAACAACGGCGGTATCAATGCAGTTAAGCACTCCGCCCATCTGACTCGCATGCACCATAGGACGGAAATCGGGGTCAAAAAGAATATCGCCGACAAAGGAAACAGTAAAACTGTCCTTGCCGTTGAAGCCGAAATCGGAAATATTCGCCGCATCGATATTGCCCGAAAGCATATCGTTGATAACATGATAAGAATAACCTGCCACCTGAAGCCAGAGCTGATCGGTATATGTGCCGCTGTCGAGTGCATCAATAAGCTGCTGAGCCTTCTCCTCGCCCATTGATTCAAGGAAAATCGCCGTCATCTCAACGCCCGTTTCGGATTTGATGCGTTCGGCAGCCTCAACAAAATCGAAAGCCTCTGCCTGCGCCTGAATATCGGCAATATAGCCGTCGCTTATGCTGACCTTGCAGGAACAAAGGGTGCATAATATTAATGTTATTATAAATAACCTATATAATATTCTTTTCATTATATACCACCCAACATTTCACGCAGTTCAATGATTTCGGTAAGCTCAAGGCTGACCGCTTTGAGATATTCAAAAATCTTTTCGTCACGGATAAGATAAAGCGCCGCCTTACGCACTTCCTTGATAAACGATGGGTCAAGAGGTTTTTGTTCTCTTGCTATGGGACACATTCCCGCCCTCGGGTCATAGATAACCTCGATTTTCACCTTGCCGTCATCCTCGGTCACAAGAGGAAAAACAGGAAAAATACGGCAGGCAAGAGGTCTTTCGGCACGGTCACATTCGCCCTGACAAATCACCATAGGATAGCCGTAGTTGCCCTCGGTTTCGCAGATTTCAAAGCCGTCTTTTTCCTTAAAAAGTTCTTCTTCATAAGGAAAAAGCCACATTCCCTGACTGTCTCCCCTGCAGCAAAGCCCGTCACAGAGTCTGCCGCAATTATAAAAGCCGAGGGGTGTTTTATGATAAAGCCGCTCATACGCTTCACGCAGAGCAGGGTTATTAATTTTCATCAAAGTGTAAGCATCCTTTCTGCAAAAGCCTGAAGAGAAAAGTCACAAAGGGTTTTTGGATGGTCAAGATATTTTTTAATAAACACCCTGACAACATTCTTATTTCCATCGGAATTATCATCAAACAAAACCCTTACCGCAATAAGCAGGGCGCAGGCAATTTTCTGCTTTTTAACCCACGGAGCAAGCTCTTTGAAAATAAGATATTCATCAGACGGCAGATATTTTCGGGAATTTTCCAATATATTGTCGATTTCTCCAAGGCATTTTTGCAAATCAATAATATAGTCTTTCACAATAGCCTTTGCACCCTCTTTATCGCCGCTGAAAAGCTTCTGCTGCGCATCGTTGAGGGCAATATTCATCATCGGAGAATTCTCAACCTTAAGGCAGGATGTGAGAAGATTATCAAAGAAAGGCATAAATATTTCCGCTTTTTTACCGAACTGAAGCTCACAAGCTTTTTTCCACGATGAATAGCCGTCATAGGCGATAGGATTCCAGAGATAATCGCAAACGGTAAATAAAGGTATTCTGCTTGACAAAGAATATTCCATTGCGTTGGAAATAATGCCCTCGCAATAACGGTACAAATCGGGGTCTCTGCCGTTTATGTATCCGAAGTGCATTTCGTTCTGCATTTCCGCATCATTAACAGGGAAATTATCCCAGTAAAGCGGCTTGCGGTTGGTTGAATTTTCAAAAATGACAGCCTCACGCACCGTAAGCTCCTGAGAGCAGATATTGTGACCTGTCCAGAAAATTCTGATTGAGCCGTCAAGACCCTTTCCAAGCTTTGAGATATAATATTCATCTCCGTTGCCGTGATACTGCAAAGGACAAACCGTCAGACGGCATTCGGGGTTGAGCTGTCTGAGATAATCGAAAAATTTATTGGAAATATGGATATGAGCATTGACTGCTTCTGAATCAAAAGCCGCTTTATCCTCGTCAAAATAGAGGTTATCGGGGATATCGTCGAGAAGAAGTCCGAAATTACGCACGCCAATGTTGTAAAGCTGTTCAGCTTTACGGGTAAGCTTCAAAAAATCTTCTTCTGAAGAATATTTCATACTGAGTCCGGGCGCAATACAGAAGTAAAAATCCATAAAACGGCGAGTGCATTCTTCAAGAAGATGCGAAAGATGCGAAAGCTCTTTTTCGGGATATAATTCATCCCATTTATCTCTGTGATAAGGGTCATCTTTCGGGGCATAATAATGAGTGTTCATCCCAAAAAGTGAGAGTAAATCAATCATATTTTCGCGCTGTTCAGAATCCCACGGAGTGCCGTAAAACCCTTCTATATAGCCCCTTTGAGCAAACAGAGGGTAATCCTCAACCGTACCGATAAAGAACTTCTTACCCATCTTCAGCTGCCAGATTCTGTTTGTTGCGCGGAAAAGACTTTTCTCGCCCGAAACAGTTACGGTAATGTGTATGCCGTCATCACATTTTTCAGCATCGAAAAAGTACTTTTCATCGGTAATTCTGCGGGTTTCTTCGATGTACTCGGTGCGACGGGAATTTTCTTTGACAACATCGATGTAAAGTATATCATCTTTACAGCTTCCCTTCATAACATCCGCCTCACGTCTGTTCAGACGATCGCATTCATAGCCGCTGTAAATGATTTTTCCGGGGATAAAATCAACCCATTCGGAAATGTTTGTTTTTTGAAAGGCAGGATAAATCATAACGACTTTATCTCCTTGATATATTTTTTCACATAGGCATCGTTTATTTCGTCGCCGCCGTCAACATTGCTGCTTGAAAATACCTCAGGCACACAACCGTCGGCAACCATCATTTCAACCGCACGGGCTTCAATTGCATTGAGAATTGCCGCACCCGCCGCCGTTGAGGTCGGCGCAACATTTCTGCCGATTTCTTTGATTTCCATTGATGCATCGCCCATACAGCCGCAGTTGTCAATAACAATTGTGCCGAGTTCATACAGCTTTTTGCCGCTTGAATGCCTTGACTTGCCCTGCATTGTATGCTCCATATTGGTTATGACAACGGTTTTTACTCCCCTCGCCTGAGCAATGATGCCAAGGTCGATGGCAACACCATTTCTGCCCGAATTGGAGAAAAGGAAAAGGATATCCGAATCTTTTATGCCGTGCATATCAAAAAGAATTTCGCCGTAGCCCTCAAGACGCTCAAGCGCCGTGCTTTTTGATGCACTTTCGTGAAGCATAAGACCTGTTTCAAGAATGGGATTGACATTCACAAGTCCTCCTGCACGGTAAAAAATCTCCTCTGCGAGCATATGGGAATGACCCGTGCCGAAAGTGTGTATTCTGCCTCCGTTTTCAAGGGTATCCGCAACGGCTCTTGCCGCCGCCTCTATGTTATCGCCCTGCTCTGTTGAAATTCGGGTAAGTATTCTTTGCAGATTTTCAAAATATTCAAATGCTTTTGACATAACACAGCCTCCGGAAAGTTATTTATTCCATTTTACTAGTAATTAAGCAAAATATCAAGTTTTTTACGAAATTACTTTATTTTTATTACCTCTTATGCTATAATCAACTAAATCCGAAATGAAAGGTGCCCATTTATGAAACGACAAAGCGGTATTCTGATGCACATTTCCTCCCTTTACGGCGATTATTCAATCGGCAGTTTCGGAAAAAGTGCATTTGAATTTATAGATTTTATCAGAGATGCAGGCTTTTCCGTGTGGCAGGTTTTGCCCTTCACGGTAACAGACGAATATAATTCGCCTTACAAATCATTCTCCGCATTCGGCGGCAAT
Source organism: Acutalibacteraceae bacterium (assembly GCA_045632815.1). Classification (GTDB taxonomy): domain Bacteria; phylum Bacillota; class Clostridia; order Oscillospirales; family Acutalibacteraceae; genus CAG-177. The sequence goes on from JAZQXJ010000077.1 coordinate 23,385, forward strand.
CCTTATTTCATCGACCCTGAAATACTGCACGAAAACGGGCTTATTTCAAAAACCGACCTTGAAAGCAGCAAGCAGAAAACTCCGTATTCCTGCGAGTTTGAAAGACTCGGTAAAGAGCGTTTGCAACTTCTGAGAAAAGCTTATCTTAACACAAAAAACACAGATGAAATTGATAAATTCATTGAAAACCATCCTCGTATCGAGGCGTTCTGCCGATTTATGACTCTGCGCAAACAAAACGGCGGCAAGCCCTGGCAGGAATGGGAAAGCAATGAAATAACCGACACCGAAACTCTGGGAATGTGGAAATTCATTCAGTATGAATTTTTCAGGCAATGGTATGCAGTCAAGGAATATGCAAATTCAAAGGGAGTCAGCATAATCGGCGACATTCCCATTTACGTTTCCGATGACAGCTGTGATGTATGGGAAAACCGAGGTCTTTTTCAGATTGATGAAAAGGGTTATCCCTCAAGAGTTGCAGGCGTACCGCCCGATTATTTTGCCGAGGACGGTCAGCTCTGGGGCAATCCACTTTATGATTGGGATGAAATGAAAAAAGACGGCTTCGGCTGGTGGAAAGAAAGAATAAACCACGCCCTTGAAATGTTTGACGGCGTAAGAATCGACCATTTCAGAGCAGTTGAAGCATATTGGTCCGTTGATGCGAACGAAAAAACCGCCAAAAACGGAATATGGGTAAAAGGTCCCGGCATCGACCTTGTGAATGCAATAAAAGAAGGTCACGAGGATAAGCTGATTATCGCAGAGGATCTGGGAGATATTACCGATGAGGTGCGCGAGCTTGTTGAAGAAAGCGGTTTCCCCGGAATGAGAGTTTTCCAGTTCGGTTTCCTTGACGACGGTGACAGCATTCATATGCCTCATAACTATATCAGAAACTGCGTTGCCTATTCAGGCACTCACGATAACAACACTCTTTTCAGTTATCTTTGGGAAAGCGATGACGCTGTACGCAAACGCACTCTCGATTATTGCGGCTTCGGCGGCGGTGATTGGGGCGGTGCAACACCTCTGCTTCTGCGTGCCGTTTTTGCGAGCGTCAGCGACCTTGCGATTATTCCCGTTCAGGATTTCTTGATGTACGGCTCGGACACAAGAATAAACACACCCGGCGTTGCGAGCGGTAACTGGAGCTACAGGCTTACAAAAGAACAGCTCAAAGACGCAAACATTGAATTTTTCAAATCACTCAATAAAATATACAGAAGGTAAAATATGAAGGATTTTTTCAGTTTCAGCGAAAGAATAAAGTCGGCAAGCGATGCCGCTCTTGAAAAGGCAAAAACAAAATTTGACGAGATTGATGCGATTGCGGAATACAATCAGCAAAAGGTGCTTTCCGCATTCATAAACAACAGAGTCAGCGAAACGGATTTCGCAGGCTCAACGGGCTACGGCTACGGCGACACGGGCAGAGAAAAGCTTGACAGAATTTATGCCGACATCTTCGGCGCGGAAGATGCTATTGTGCGCCATACCTTTACCTGCGGCACCCACACCCTTGCGGTTGCTCTTTTCGGAGTACTCCGCCCGGGTGACACAATGCTCTGTGTTACAGGCACTCCCTATGACACAATCCACAGCGTTATCGGCATCAGCGGCAGCGGAATGGGCTCGCTTAAGGAATTCGGCGTTGACTACAAGCAGGTTGACCTTGATGCAGACGGCAGACCCGATATGAAGGCTATTGAAAAAGCTCTTGAAATGAACCCGAAAATGGTCTACATTCAGCGTTCAAGAGGCTACAGCCTGCGACCCAGCCTTTCCGTTGCGGAAATCGGCGAAATTGCAGAGCTTGTTCATTCAAAATGCGATGCGGTTGTTATGGTTGATAACTGCTACGGCGAACTTGTTGAAAAAGCCGAGCCTACCGACGTCGGCGCAGACCTTATGGCAGGCTCACTTATAAAAAATGCAGGCGGCTCAATCGCAAGAACGGGCGGCTACATAGCAGGCAGAGCAGACCTCGTTGAGCTTTGTGCATACAGAGCAACAACCCCAGGATTGGGCAAAGAGGTCGGCTGCACCCTCGGCGAAAACAGAAATATGTTTATGGGTATTTTTCACGCACCTCACATTGTTGGCGAAAGCCTCAAGGCGGCTGTTTTTGCGGCGGCGCTTTTCGAGAATTTCGGCTTTAAGGTTACTCCGACGAGTGACGAAAGTCGCCACGACATCATTCAGGCGCTTTGCCTTGAAAATTCAGACAGACTCGTTGAATTCTGCAGAGGAATTCAGAGCGGCGCACCCGTTGATTCATATGTTACACCCGAGCCGTGGGATATGCCGGGCTATGACAGCAAGGTAATTATGGCGGCTGGTGCATTTATCCTCGGCTCATCCATTGAGCTTTCCGCAGACGCTCCGCTTCGTGAGCCTTTTGCGGTGTGGATGCAGGGCGGCATCAACTTCCATTCCGCAAAAACTGCAATTATGCTTGCGGCACAAGGTCTTGCAGAGAAAGGTCTGATATAAATGGAATATAACGGCATTACCCGTGATGCTCTGTTTATGCTTGCGGATAACCGCTTCAGGGATTCAAAAGCATATTATGACGAGCATAAAGAAGAAATAAAAAACAAAATAACAATACCCATGCGGCAGATTGCGGGAATTATAGGCGAAGAATTGCTCTCGCTTGACCCTCTGATGAACACAATTCCCACGAAAATGGTTTCCCGTGTACGCAGAGATACACGCTACACCAAAGACAAGCACCTCTACCGCGAAAATATGTGGATAATGTTTATGCGTCCCAAACGCGAATGGGCAGGTTATCCTTGTTTTTGGTTTGAGGTTACCCCCCGAGAATATTCAATGGGCGTAGGCTTTTACGGCGATGAAGCAGGTCTTTTGGAAACATTCAGAAAAAACCTGCGTGAAAGACCCGAAGAATTTGCAGAGGCGGCAGATTTATGCAAAAAAGTCGGCTCAACATTTTTCAGCAGAAAATACAAAAGACCTTTTGCAGGCTGCCCCGAGGGTCTTGAAGAATACTACAACGCAAAAGATATTGGATTCATCGCTTATCCCGGTCAGCTTGAGGACCTTGAGAATGAAAAAATCATCGAAATAATCAGAGGTACTTTCAAGGCATATTCGCCGATGTATAAATTTTTGCTCAGCGTTTCGGATGAATATTTTGCAAAGGGAGAATAAAAATGGATTATTCAAAATTCAAAAGCGGCAGCGACATAAGAGGCTATGCGCTGGGTGACGAGAGCAACCCTCTTTATATGGATGACGGAATGATAATGCGCTGCTCAGCGGCATTTTATCTTTGGCTGAAAGAAAAATCCAAAACAGATAAGCTTTATATTTCTGTCGGTCACGACAGCAGACTTTCTGCAGAAAGAATTAAAAACGCTGTTATCAGGGCGCTTGTGTCAAACGGCGCGGATGTTGCGGACTGCGGTTTAAGCTCAACACCCGCAATGTTTATGACAACCGTTGACCACGGCTGCGACGGTGCAATTCAGATTACCGCAAGCCACCACCCCAAGGACAGAAACGGGTTGAAATTCTTCACCCGTGATGGCGGTCTTGACAGCTCCGACATTGCGGACATCCTTAAAAAAGCCGCAAAACTTGAAAATCCCGAAGGTCAGGAAAACGGCATTTGCATCAAAAGACCGTATATGATACGCTATGCATTTATGCTTCGCGAGATGATAATTGACGGCGTTGACAGCGAAGCTGACCGTTCGCATCCTCTTAAAGGAATGAAAATTGTTGTAGATGCAGGCAACGGCGTAGGCGGATTTTATGCAACAGACGTACTTGAGCCTCTCGGCGCAGATATCTCGGGCAGTATTTATCTGGAACCTGACGGTAACTTCCCCAATCACGCACCCAATCCCGAAAACGCAGAGGCAATGAAATGTATTTCAAAAGCGGTTGCGGAATCAGGTGCGGATTTTGGCGTCATATTTGACACCGACGTTGACAGAGCGGCTTGCGTAGGCAAGGGCGGCTTTGAAATCAACCGCAACAGGCTGGTTGCCCTTGCATCAAAAATTGCCCTCGCAGACTGCAAAGGCGGAACAATAGTTACCGACAGCGTAACCTCCGACGGACTTGCAGAATTTATCGCTCAGAACGGCGGCAAGCATCTGCGCTTCAAAAGAGGATATAAAAATGTTATCAACAAGCAGGTTGAACTTACAAAGCAAGGAATCCCCTGCCCCCTTGCAATGGAGACATCGGGTCACGCCGCATTTGCGGAGAATTATTTTCTCGATGACGGCGCTTATCTCATAACAAAGCTGATTATCGAAGCTGCAACTCTTGCAAAGCAGGGCATGAACCTTGAAGGTTTAATCGGCAATCTTCGCGAGGCAGAGGAAGAAAAAGAGCTTCGTTTTAAAATTCTTTGTGACGATTTCCGCCCGGAAGGCGAAAAAATCATTGAGCTTTTTGAAAACGAAGCAAAAATCCGCACGGGATGGACAGCCTGCAGCGACAACTATGAAGGCATACGCATCAACGCAGATTCATCCTGCGGAAACGGTTGGTTTCTCATCCGTCTGAGCGTGCATGACCCCATTATCGTACTCAATGCAGAGAGCAATGAGTCAGGCGGAATAATGAAGATACTCAGGGATGTTGCCGCTGTTATTGCGAACGCCGAAAACCTTGACCTGCTTGACATTTCGGCTCTGACGGATTTAATAAAATAAAGGAGAAATAATAATGATTGATAAAATTGTCACCGCATTTTTTGCGCTTGTAACTGCAATTCTTTCGATTTTCTACACACCCACACCCGTTTCAAACATTAACCCTGCAAAGCTTCCCGAGGCAGCAAAAACGCAGGATGTAACGGTTATGAGCTACAATGTTTATTATAAGTTTGATGAAGACAGAGCAAAAAATGTTGTTCAGAATATCATCAACAACAATCCCGACTCTTTCGGTCTGCAGGAGGCAACTCCCGAATGGATTGATGCCGTTGCCGCCGCAATGCCCGACTATGCATATGTGGGCATCGGCAGAAACATTGACGGAAGCGGCGAAGCAAGCCCCGTTTTCTATAAGAAAGACAAGTATGAGCTTGTTGATTCTGGCACATTCTTCCTCTCAAAAACTCCCGACATACCTTCAAGAGGCTGGGATGCAATGTTCAACAGACTTTGTACATATGTTGTTCTGAGAGATAAAACAACAAATTTCTACTATGCTCATTTCAACGCTCACTTTGACCATATGGGCGTTATTGCAAGGCTTGAATCGGTTGCGGTTGTAACGGATAAAATATCAAAAATCTGCAACACCTTCCCCGTTATTTTTACGGGCGACCTTAATGACCGCGAAGGCGGAGATATGTATAACAGAGTTGTTGAAGCGGGTCTGCGTGACACAAAATATCTTGCCGAAACAACCGATGACGAAACAACATTCCACGGCTACAATGACCTGCTGACAAAGGAAAAACCCATTGATTTCATTTTTGTAAGTGCGATGGCAACAAATGTTAAAACATACAAGGTTGACACCACAAAGTATGACGGCGAATTCGCATCCGACCACCACCCCGTAATTTCTGAAATGACACTTTATAACGGTTGAAAGGAGCTGTAATTTATGCTTTTTAAATTCGGACAGATTGTAGTTTCTATTCTCATTGCAATTTCATCACTTTTCACGGTGCAGATACCTCAGACACCCGTTGAAACAGAGCTTCCCCTTGTCGATGTTAATCCCAACCCCATTGCAGATGCCGTACTTGAGCAGGATGTTACCGTTATGACATTCAATGTAAAAATCACGGGTGACGGCTTACAGTCAAACGAAAAAAGACTGCCCAAAATCGTCAAGGTTATCCGCGACTATATGCCCGATTCATTCGGTCTGCAGGAGGCTAACAAGGAGTGGGTAGAAAATATCGCCGCCGAAATGCCCGAATATGCTCACATTGAAAAATACAGAGATGACGGCATTGAGCTTGGCGAATCAACAGCAATTTTTTATCTTAAGGACAAGTACGAGCTTGTCGATTCAGGCTTTTTCTGGCTTTCTGAAACTCCGGACGAGCCGTCATTGGGCTGGGATGCCGCTTGCCCGAGAATCACAAGCTGGGCAATTCTGAAAAACAAAACAACAGGCTTTACATATGCCCATTTCAACACTCATCTTGACCACGTCGGTGACAAGGCTCAGGCTGAATCCGTTGCATTCATCAGCGCAAAGATTGCAGAAATTGCCCCCGACATCCCCGTTGTGCTTACGGGCGACTTCAACCTTCGCGAGGGTACGGGCAACTATGTCAACCTTCTTGCCTGCGGTCTTAACGACACCAAATACCTCGCAGACAAATACGACGACTGCGCTACATACCACGATTTCAACCCCTTTGTTTTCAACACCAAACCGATTGACTATATTTTTGTCAACGACTATGTTTCATCGGTTAAATCAAGCAAGGTTGACTCAAGAACAGTCGGTCTCATCTATCCCTCAGACCATTTCCCCATTATTGTTGAAATGACACTTTTTAACGGAGGTATAAAATAATGTACAGAGTATTGACATTCAACCTGCTTTGCGGCGGCAAAGGCAAAAGAATATGGAAAAACAGAGTTCCCAAGGTTGTGAAAATCATCAAAGAAGCAAATCCCGATTCATTCGGTGTTCAGGAAGCGCATTGGGAATGGATGCAGGCGCTCACAGAAAATCTGCCCGAATACGCTTATGTGGGCGTTGCCCGCGATGACGGCGACAAGGACGGCGAATTCTCCGCAGTATTCTACAAAAAAGACAAGTTCACCGCAAGCGAAAGCGGCAACTTCTGGCTTTCCGAAACTCCCGAAATTCCCTCAAGAGGCTGGGATTCAGCCTGCACACGAATGGCAACATTCGTTAAGCTGACCGACAAAGAAAACGGCAAGGCATATGTTCACTTCAACACACACCTTGACCACGTCGGCAGAATTGCACAGATTAACGGCGCAAAAATGATTCAGAAAAAAGCGGCATCATTTGGCGGTGTACCTGTTGTCTGCACGGGCGATTTCAATGTTTATCAGGATTCCGACTGCTACAACACAATGGTCAGCGGAAATATGAAGGATGCAAGAAAGCTTGCATCCGACAGCGACGAAAGCTGCACCTATCACGGCTTCAGACCCGAAGAAGTTCAGGCAAGAATCGACTTTGTTTTTGTTGACGAAGCAACGGTCAAGCCTCTCAAATTCAAGGTTATTGATAAGCTTGTTGACGGCGACTTCTATTCCGACCACCACGCCGCATATGCGGATATTGAGCTGATATAAAAAAATAAGGCAGAGGAGCAAGGGCGACCTTTCGTAAGGAATTTAAGCCTTAAAACAGGATATTTTGGCATATAACTGCGTTAAAAATGCTCGAAATCCGTCAAGGATTTCTGCGCTTTTTGCCTTGTTCTATATCCAAACTATCTCTGTTTAAGGTGC
>JAZQXJ010000078.1:0-13030 GCA_045632815.1 Acutalibacteraceae bacterium
AGCCTCCCTCTGACGAGGGAGGTGGATTTTGCGAAGCAAAAGACGGAGGGAGAGAAAAAATATTATCTATTCATTATTCTTTATTATTTCATTTTTTCGGGACAGGTCACCCGTCCCCTACAATATTCAATTTACCACCAATCCGTAGGGACAGACGAAAACAAATTTTTATTGTTTACAAATCTGTTCACAAACCGTTCATACAAAAATCGCCTGAAAACGGCAAAATATTTAGTTATGGCATATCTTGCTCTGCGAATTAAGACAAAAAACAACCCAAAAGACCCCAAAAACAGCTTTTACCAACATCTGCGACTAAATAAAATGGTATGCTTTGTAAAGACTTAATACTTGACAATCAACAGATTGTTTGTTAATATGAATTAACAACAAAATGTTGTTCTACCTTACCCCCTCTGGGGGATTGATACTACTTCTTAAGCACGAGCCAAGCAACGCTAAAGTTGCCTACCTTACCCCCTCTGGGGGAAATTCAAGTGAAAAGTGAATAATGAATAGTGATAAGTTTCGGATAGGCTCCGCCTATGACCGAATAAAAACGGGCGGATAATATCCGCCCCTACCAACTATTATCTATTCTTTATTCTCTATTATCTAACTTACCTTACCCCCTCTGGGGGAAATTTAAGTGAAAAGTGAATAATGAAACAGAAACAGGGGGCTGTGAAAAACAGCCCCCTGTTTTCATAGTATATTCAATTATGAAGGTTATTGTCAAGAGAAAAACCGCCCGAAGGCGGTTTTTTATATTGCAAAAATTCTGTTAATCCAATAGAAAACGATGTTTATAATCATCGTCACGGCTTCGCTCAGACCGAGTCTGCCGAGAATTGCCATTCCGCTGTCGCCGAGAAGGTCGGAGAGAGGCGACGAGGGCGTTGCGCTCACAAGGCTGTCTGAGGGCGATACCGCCTCACCGTTGTTGATTGCGAAATACTGCGTTCTGTATCCCACGGGGGTGATTGTTCCCATTGTGTAATAAACGGTTATGCTTGCGGTTGCCGCGCTGATTTCGGGAATATTTCCCTCAAATTCAAGCGTTACGCTTTCGCCCGGTGCAATTTTTTGGAAGGGGTCAATCTTGAAGCTCAGGTCAAGACCGTCGCAGTAAATTGCGGAGAGTGAAACCTCGTTTTCCCAGCAGCAGTTTGTGATTGTGAGGGCGGTTGCATTGCCGTCAACAACGCCTGCCTCGCAGCCCTCAAACTGAGCGTAAACCGCCGATGAGGGGTTGGTTGTATCCTTGAACTGGGGGAATTTCGGGTCGGAATAAACATCGGTAAGCTTATCGGTGAAAAGCAGAGTCATCATAAGCTCACGGCTGTAGTAATCCCAATAGGTCATACCGTGGAAAAGACCGTTGACAAACCAAGTATTATCAGGCATATATGCGGTTGAAGCGTCGATTGTCATATCGGGAGAAATCTTGTTTTTGCCGCCGCAGGGGTTGACCTGAACATAGCCGTCAGAAAAGCGCTGACCGTAAGGTGCGGTTTTTGCGCCCGTTGAAGCGGTTGTTGTGATAATGCCGTCCGAGGTTTCCTTAAGACCCGTCACGATTCGGTTGCCCGTGCCTGAAATAATGGAGATATTTGCGCCGTTTGCAATGCATTCGGCCATTTTTTCGCCCATTTTGGGATAAATTTCGTAGTGGAAACGGTCGCTCTTTTCGATGAGAGCCGCGCTTTCAACGGGGTCAAGCATAAGCTCTTTCGTTGCCTCATATTTCTCAAGAGGAATGAAATCCCAAAGGCTGCCCCAATAGCCGAGAGTGGGCATAATGTGGGGGATAAGTGCGTTAAGAACAGAATCGATAAAGCCCAGCTGCTGAGCCTTGACGAGCCAATCGTAGTCCTCCTCCCAGCGCATACCGTGTTCAATAAATCTGAGCAGACATTCCTCGTCAAACTCAATCTGACGGGTCATCAGGTCATATGCGATTCCTGCGCCGCCGATGGCAGGCACGGTCATAACAACATTGTCAACATCGTTTTTCCAGCCGAAAATGGTGAGATAGGTTGCGGTTACCTGACCGCCGTGGCTGACGGCAAGAAGATTGACCTTGTCCTTGCCCGTGTATTTCTTGACATCCTGAACAAGCTCGTCAAGCAAGGTTGCGCAAGCCTCGGAGCCCATTCTGAAATCGCAGGTGAAGTTGAAAATATTTTCGTGGCCTATGTATTCGGCAAATTCCTCTGCCATATCCTGCTCCTGCCTGTGGTCGCCGTTGGGGTAACGCACCATCAGGTTGGCATTGTTGGATTCATCTGCGCCCGAGATGACTCTTTCAACATTATAAACGCTTGAGCCGTCGGGATTACAGCGCATTTTTTCAAAAAGACCGTTTATTTCTTCGCCAAGCACGGCGGCGAGTATTTCCGCATTGCCGACGGTCAGCGCGCCGATGCCCATACCGAGGTCGATGATTCTGTTGAGTACGCGGTCAACAACCTCATCCATATTGAGACCCCAGATAACCTCACCCGTGTCAAGGCAGAGGGATGACGATGAGTATCCCGGCACGATGATGAGGGGGTATTCGGTTGAGATTTCGTCTGCATCGAGCATCTGGTATGCGGATGCAAACGCCGTGCAGGAGCCGATTACCAACGCAAGAGCAAGGATAACTGAAAGGAATTTTTTCATTTTTATCAGACCTTTCGTGAGAATGATAATGATTTGCCTTGCGGCATGAATTGCATTTTTCAAATGCATGATTTGCACCGGCGTGCATTAAGGGTCTGCGACGCATTTTGTGTTCGGGCGGATGATATCCGCCCCTACCGCATAAAACATTATATTTTTACTATGGTAGGGAACGGATAATATCCGTTCGAATGTGCCGTAAGGCACATAACCATAATGCAGACCTGACGGGTTGTCGGGTCGTCAACCCCTACAAGTAAAACGGATAAGGGCAGAGCCTTTCCTTAATGTTGCAAAGCAGCAATTCATTTTTCATGTGCGCAGCACAAATCATTAATATAGTTTAATATTATCACACTATCTTTATAAATGCAAAATATTTTTTGCGCAGTATATCTGCATTGTTTTTTCCATAAATTCTTCGGTTACGCCGAAATATTCGGCAAGCTCCCAAAGCTCGGTTATGCCAAGGCTGATTGCCTTTTTCAGCTCCAACGCAGGCACAAGCTTTGATGCCGCCCAGCGGTCTGCGCGGCATTCGTGCCTGCCTCTGACATTAAGGGGTGAATAGGGAGAATAGAATGCGCCCGTTTCGCAATGACCCAGCTCGTGGGCAAGATGCACCCTCTCCTGCGCCTCGGTTTCAATCTGAAACGGGTCAATGCCGATGTAGCAATCGCCAGTGCCTGTCATAACGGAAACCGATTGGGTCAGCGGCAAGTCGCAGCAGATAATCTGCGTGCCGCTTTCCTGCGCTATTTCATAAAGTTCACTTGTTTTCGTTTTTTGCCGCCTCCCTTGCCTGAATGTATTTTGCAAAGTTGACAACCTCCTGCCACATTTCGTCGGTCACTTCGTCTGCGCCCGAAAAAAGTGCAATTTTGGCTGCCTCTATATTATCTTTTTCATTATTCTGAGTGCCGTTGATGTAATCAAGCGAAACTCCGAAAAGCTTCGCAATGCTCGAAAGGGTGGAAACAACTGGTGTCTGAAAGCCCGTTTCCCATTTGCTTATCATAACTCTGTCCGTATTCAGCCCGAAATCCGCATTGAGCTTTTCGGAAAGCTGAGTCTGTGTCATACCTGCTTTTTTTCGCAATTCCCTTATTTTTTCTCCTGTCATTTCAATCACCTCATGGCGGGGAATTTTTCACCCCGAATCAAATAAAATCAATCTCATACACATACAATATCACAAATGTTTCGAAAAAGCAACAATTTTTAGAAAAATTTTCAAAAAGGTGTTGACAACGACAATATTTGTCGCTAATATAGAAAGTGTCGAGAGCGACACTATTGTTTGAGCGTGGGTTTGTTAATTCGCAATTCGGAATTCGAAATAAAGGGTCGGCTGTAGATCTATCGGGTTGCCCTGCTATCCAAATTTTTTTACCCCCGTATGTGTCGATATCGTAACAATTTATGAAAGGAGATGAGACGATGAAGAAAAAGTGCTGTCAGGGGATGATAATTCCTCTCTCGGAGCTGAGCCAGCAGCTTGAATATGCAAGAACGGTCAGTTCCGATATCTATGATGTATACTCAGCACAAACCCCAAGAATCACCGAGCTGCTCAACGAATATCAGTCGGTGAAAACCAAGATTTCAATGTTGCTTGATTTTCTTTTTCAGGCAAAGCACTGGTGCGACACAATGCTGCCGCCCGATATTAAAGACGAAACAAAGGAGGAAGAATGAGAACTTTAAGAATTGATTTTACTGCGGAAAATATGCTGCCCGACGGCGATCTGGCAGGCAGAATGGGCGAGCATAACGCAACTGACCTTATTATCACGCCGCCTGCGGAGATGGCGGAGTGCGGCGAAATCGTGAACTATGTTGCCGCTTTTGTAACGGAAGGCAAGATAATCCGAACGGATTTTTACCCCAAGGCGGAGCAGATAACCGTTTCGCTCTGCTCTCAGCTTACGCAGGACCATTCTCTCAGCGTTCAGCTTGAAGCCTATGACGGCACGGGCGGTCTTGTTGTTAAAAGCCCCATCGTCAGCGAGCTTAAGCTTTTGCCCTCGGCGGGCGGAGATGAAACGGAATTTGACGGCGAAAGCGGCGGAATGGTGTCGCAGATTAACCTCAACACCCTTGCAAGGCACAGCCACGAAAACAAGGATGTGCTTGAAAAATTCGGTGAGGAAAGCGGAAAACTCACCTTTGACGGCAAGGTGGTTGGCGACGGAACGCTGAAAATCGCATCTGCCGAATTTTTAAACGCTGACGGCAATGCAACTTTCTGGTATGAGAACAGCCGGAATTTCACAAGCGGAGAAAACCAGTATAAAAGTAAGCAGATAATGGGCTACTTTGCTGAGCCTGTTCCCGAATTGCCTGTCGGAACGCAGATTGCAAAAATTGAAATAAAACTTGAAAAAGACAGCGATTACATAAGCTTTGATTCCCTTAACATTGAAAATGCAAGTTATCCCGTTCAGAAAATGACAAACGAAATATTTTATGCCGATTATTACGGATGCTGCTTTTTTGCGGGCTTCTGCGTTTTCGGATATGAGGGAACAAAATGGACCAAAATTATTGACGATATGAACTGGTATTCCGTGCGCATAACCTATTATAAGGAATAATCGGAGGGAAAAATGACCGAAATTTCCATAATAGAAATTGAGCATCGCCTTATACAGGCGGAGGAAAACATAAAAGAGCTTTACGCAAAATATAACGGAGTTGACAAAAACCTTGTTGCGGTCACAACAACGCTTAACAATCTGCTGACCCTTGTTGGCGAGCTTAAGGCGGCTGTTGAGGGGCTTAAAACAAGACCTGCCGCAATATGGGACAAGGTTATTTTTGCTCTGCTCGGTGCTGCGGCGAGCGCGGCGGTTTCACATTTTACAGGAGGATGAGATGAACAGACAGATTATAAAAGATATTATTATCAGGGCGCTGAAAACCTTTGTTCAGGCGTTCCTTTCCGCAATTTCTGTTGATGCGCTTCTGGGAGTTACGGATTTTGATACTCTTAAGCGCATCGGAATTTCAATGCTTATTGCAGGCACGGCGGCGGGAATATCCGCAGTCTGGAATACGGCATTGGAGGCGGCGAACAATAAGCCTCAGGGGGGTGCCGCTGCTTGAAAACGAACACGGGACTTGTTGAATATGCACGCGCACAGCTTGGCAGACCCTATTGGTACGGCACCTTCGGCAACAAGGCGACTCAGGATTTGCTGGAGAGAAAAACTCTGCAGTATCCTCAGCATTATCAGCGCGAAAGAATGGATAAATATAAACAGCAACTCGGCTTCAGGGTACACGATTGCGTGGGTCTTATCAAGGGCTACCTCTGGAGCGATGACATAAATTCCGTGCCGAAATACAACGCAAATCAGGATGTTTCGGCAAATTCCCTGCTCAAAAGATGCAAGCAGAGGGGCAGGATGCACACTATGCCCGAAGTGCCGGGAATCCTTGTGTTTATGCCCGGCCACGTCGGTATTTATTGCGGCGACGGCAAGGTGATCGAGGCGAGGGGCTTTCACTACGGAGTGGTTGAAACTCAGCTTTCCGAGAGACCTTGGGAAAACTGGGGCAAATGCCTGTGGATAAAGTACCCCGAAAGCCTGCGCTGCTTTGAAAAGTGTTCACGCACGGAAACCTCAATCGTTGATGCCCTCAAATCATTGGGCGAAAACAGCGGCTTTGCCTACCGCAAGCGCATTGCGGCGGCAAACGGAATTGACGAATATATCGGCACGGCGAATCAGAATGTAAAAATGCTTTCGCTTCTCAAGCAGGGCGTTCTTGTCCGACCCGAGGCGTATGCATAAAATAAAGCGCAAAATTTCGGGTGGGCGTTGCCCACACCCGTTTTGAATATTTGTGTGATTTGCCGGTCCGTAGGGACAGCCCTTGCGGCTGTCCTCGCGGGGAACTTCACACTCAATTATATATTGCATATAAACAGTTTCCTTGTTATAATTAAGGAAACTGTTTTTGCTTGGGAGTGAAAGGATATGGCAAAGTCATCAAATCAGAAGATGAAGCTTCTCTATCTTATGAAGATTATGCTTGAAAAAACCGATGAGGAGCATGGGCTGACAACGGCGGAAATCATCGAAAGCCTTGCCGCTTACGGAGTCGGTGCGGAGCGCAAGAGCATTTATGACGATATGGAAGCGTTGCGTCTTTATGGGCTTGACATCATTCAGACCCGTGAGGGCAGAAATTCGGATTACAGAGTGGTGAGCCGTGATTTTGAAATGCCCGAGCTTAAGCTGCTTGTTGATGCCGTTCAGTCCTCAAAATTCATAACGAGAAAAAAGAGCGACGAGCTGATTAAAAAAATCGAGGGATTCGCAAGTGTTCACGAGGCGAGACAGCTCCACAGACAGGTTTTTGTTGCCAACAGAATAAAAACGATGAACGAGAGCATTTATCTGACGGTTGATAAAATCCACACCGCAATCACCCTCAACAAAAAAATCACTTTTCAGTATTTCGAATGGAGTCCCAAAAAGGAAAAAATTCTTCGCCATAACGGCGCAATATACTGCGCAAGCCCTTGGGCGCTGACCTGGGATGACGAGAATTATTACCTGATTGCCTATGATTCGGCGGCGGAGAAAATCAAGCATTACAGAGTGGATAAAATGCTGAGTATTTCCGTTGCGGAGGATGAGCGCGAGGGCAGAGAATTCTTTGAGGATTTCGATATGGCGATTTACTCGAAGAAAACCTTCGGAATGTTTGGCGGCAGAGAAGAAACCGTGAGTCTGCGATGCAGAAACAAAATGGCGAATATCATTGTTGACCGCTTCGGCACGGACACGATTATGACCGTCACCGACGATGATTATTTTGAAATTACCGTCAAGGTAGCCGTCAGCCCGCTATTCCTCACCTGGATTATGAATTTCGGCTCCGATATAAAGATTATTTCGCCTCAGAGCGTTATCGAGGATTTCAAGGCGCTCGCAAAGGAAGCCCTTGAACAATATTAAAACATAAACCCTGTCCAAAATAACGGACAGGGTTTTCAATTTGCAATGCGTAATGCGTAATTCGCAATTATTTATTGCAGGGGCGATTCACGAATCACCCGAATTACAACATATTTTCGTAGGGACAACCCTTGTGATATGCACCCCTACCGATTATTATCTGTTCACTATTCTCCATATTTCCCGTCAGGCGAATATAACTGAGGCACCTTCCTTGCGGAAGATGCCTCGATGACTGCTTTTGAGTTTTAGTCTGAAACGCCAATGCCTGCTTTAACTGCTTCGAAATCTTCCTCAATTTCCTTTGAGGGGGGTGCGGTAACAAGCGAAACAATAACAATGCATACAGCCGAGAAAATGAATGCGGGAAGAAGCTCGTAGATGCCGAGTGCGCTGATGCCTGTTGTTGCGGCAAGGGGCTTGATAACAAGCTTCCAGATGAATACTGTTGCTGCGCCGCTGACCATACCTGCAATTGCGCCTGCGCGGTTTGTTCTCTTCCAGAAAAGTGAGAGAAGAATCAGGGGACCGAAGGTTGCGCCGAAGCCTGCCCATGCAAATGAAACGATTGAGAAAATAACGCTGTTTTCGTCAAGAGCAATAACAATTGCAATAAGAGCGATAACAAGGAGAGTAAGACGGGAAACAGTCATAACCTGCTTGTCTGTTGCGTTTTTCTTGAAGATGCCCTGATAAATGTTCTTTGAGAAAGCCGATGCGGCGATGAGCAGATATGAGTCCGAGGAACTGATTGTAGCTGCAAGGATACCTGCCATTACAAAGCCTGCGAGGAGTGCAGGGAGATAGCTTGTTGAAAGTGTGATGAAAATGCTTTCTGCGCTTGAAGCTGTGAGATGCTCTGTGGGATAAAGAGCTCTGCCTGCGATGCCGATGAACACGGCAACTCCGAGTGAGATAACAACCCAAATCATAGCAATTCTTCTTGATGACTTAAGCTCTTTTTCCTTACGGATAGCCATAAAGCGGAGAAGAACCTGAGGCATACCGAAGTAGCCGAGACCCCATGCAAGTGTTGAGCAAACGGTAAGGATGCCGTAGCTTCCTGCTTCGCCGAATACGGGAGCGCCGTTTTCAACAATCTGAGTTGCAATTCCGTCAACCTCTGCGGTTGCGGGGCTTGCGATGCCGAAGAACTCAAGGAAACCGGGGATTGCCTGCGCATTTTCAATGATATTGCCGATGCCGCCTGCGTTAATAATGCCGAGGATAACAACGGTTGCAAGGGCGACAATCATAACGATTGCCTGCATAAAGTCTGATGCGCTTTCTGCAAGGAAACCGCCGAGAATTGTGTAAACAAGAACAAAAACCGCGCCGAGAATCATCATACTCTGATATGATGCGCCGAAGAGAGTTGAGAAAAGCTTGCCGCAGGTTACAAGGCAGCTTGATGCATAAACCGTAAAGAAAACAAGAATGAAAAGAGCCGCAAGGGTCATAATAACCTTTTTGTTTTCACGGAATCTGTTTGAGAAAAATTCGGGCAGGGTGATTGAATTGTTTGCCCTGATGCTGTAGCGGCGAAGGCGCTTTGATACGATGAGCCAGTTAAGATATGTACCGATTGCAAGACCGATTGCAGTCCACGCAGCATCGGCAAGTCCGCACCAATATGCAACGCCGGGCAGACCCATAAGAAGCCAGCCGCTCATATCCGAGGCTTCAGCGCTCATTGCCGTAACCCAGGGACCGAGGCTTCTGCCGCCGAGAAAGTAGTTTTCGGAACTCTGGTTTGCCTTTTTGGAAAAAGAAATTCCGATTACGATAACCGCAGCCATATAAATGACCATAGCGATAAGAATCTGGATTGTATTACTATCCATTTTAATTCTCCTCCTGAAATTTTCAAAGTGTGGGTAGTATATCATAAACAAAACAAGAATGAAATACAGAACGGAGTACAGAATATTTTCTGCACTCCGTTGGTCTTAACGGCTGAAACCGTTGATATTACTGAACTTTACGCTGAACAAAAACAAGAATTTATAAAAAACCGTTTTTGGGCAAAATTAATTTTTTTTCAAAAATCCGCCAAAAAGCGTGGGCAAAAGCGTTTCCGAATACCTTGCCAGCGAATATTCGCCGTTGCACAGACACCAGTCGCTGATGATTGCTCTTTCGCAAAGTGCGTAGGCTTTCACAATTTCGTTAACGGAAATATCGTCCCTGAATTCGCCTTTTTCCTGACCGTCAAGAACGATTTTTCTTAATAATTTATAGTAAGTTCTGTTGTGGTCAAGCAGGTTGCGGTCGCCCTTCATCGTCAACTGGGATGAATAGAGCCTTGCAAGCAGGTCAAGAGGAATGCTGTTTTCAACCATAACGTACAGTTTTTTGTTGAGAAACATCAGCTTGTCAAAGCAGGACATATCATCCGTCAGCTTTTCCTGAAGCTCCTCGTATTTGCTGTCAAAAAGGCTTGAAAGAGAGCTTAAAAGCTCCTCTTTGCCGTCAAAATAATGGTAAAAAGAGCCTCTTGAGGTGCCAGATTCAAAAACGATGTCCTCAATTGTTGTGTTTTCAAAGCCGTTTTTGTAGAAAAGCTCCCACGCGGCATTGACTATTTTCATTTTTGTGTTGCGTGAATCCTTGCGTGGCATGGTATCACTCCGTTCCGTTTATCCTATAACCCCGAGATGCTCGAGCAGAATTTTTGCGCCCATAAGAATGAGGATGATACCGCCTGCAATCTCGGCTTTTTTCTTGAATTTAAGACCGAATATGTTGCCGATTTTGATGCCGATACCCGAGAAAACAAAGGTGATTACACCGATAAAGCCGACTGCGGCAACGATGTTGACATCGGGCAGGAATGCGTAGCCAACGCCTACGATAAGTGCGTCAATGCTGGTTGCAACGGCGAGGGTGAACATTTCCTTAACACCCATTGATGCGCTTGAGCTTTCCCCGTCATCATCCTTTGAGAAGGCTTCCTTAAGCATATTTGCGCCGATTACTCCGAGCAGAATGAATGCAATCCAATGGTCGTATTTTTCAACATAAACCTTAAGAGTTGAGCCGAAAAGATAGCCGATTGCGGGCATAAGCGCCTGAAATCCGCCGAACCACAGACCTGCGAGAATCATCTGCTTTATGCCTGCTTTTTTAACCGCAAGACCCTTGCAGACGGAAACGGCAAATGCGTCCATCGAAAGACCGACGGCGGTTATGAATAATGTTAACAATGACATTTTATCACTCCTTGAATTTAAGAGTGCAAAGTTCAAAGTGCAGAGTGCAAAGTGTCGGATGGACGCTGCCCATACCCGATTTTTAATTGTTCAACAAAAATATAATCGGAGCGGAGCGACCCTTAACTTTGCATTTTGCATTTTTCATGTGCTTGCACATAAAAAAATCGGATACAGAGGTACCCGAAATTTTAATTATTTTATCACGGAACACGGCGGTTTGTCAACACTAATCCGCCGCCGTTTTTTCTTTTGTTGCAACCTACAAAAAAAGGGGCAAAAAATTGTCATTTTTTACGCCTTAAACTATTGCATATAAATAGTATATATTGTATAATTATAAAAGCTATGAAAAGGAGGCTGCATCAATGAAAAAGATCGGAATTATCATGGGCAGTGACAGCGATCTGCCTGTTGTTGAAAAAGCAATCAATACTCTTGACGAATACGGCGTGCCTTATGAGGTTCACGTTTATTCCGCACACAGAACACCCGAGCAGTCAAAGGCATTTGCACAGAACGCAAAGGCAAACGGCTTCGGTGCAATTATTGCAGCTGCAGGCAAGGCGGCTCATCTTGCAGGCGCTGTTGCAGCTAACACAACTCTCCCCGTTATCGGCATTCCCGTAAAATCATCAACTCTCGACGGCATGGACGCACTTCTTTCAACCGTACAGATGCCTGCAGGCATTCCTGTTGCAACGGTTGCTATTGACGGTGCAGTTAATGCCGCTTTGTTATGTATACAGATTCTCGCAGTATCGGATGATGAGCTTGCAGAAAAGCTTGCATCGGCAAGAGCAGCCGCAACCGAAAAGGTGCTTGCAGCCAACAAGAAGATAGAAGAGAAATACAATAAATAATCCATACATTTAATTTCGGAGGTATCCTATGGGAGGATTTTTCGGCGCAACATCAACAAGGGATGTTGTTCTGGACGTTTTTTTCGGCGTTGACTACCATTCCCACCTCGGCACCCGCAGAGGCGGTATGGCGGCGGTCAATGAGGAAAAAGGTTTTCAGCGTGATATTCACAACATTGAAAATTCACCTTTCCGCACAAAATTTGCAGGAATAGTTGACGAAATGCACGGCAATGCCTGCATCGGCTGCATCAGCGACAGCGACCCGCAGCCCATACTTATCCGTTCAAATCTCGGAACATATGCAATAACCGTTGTCGGCTGCATCAACAATTCGGAGGAGCTTGTAAATCAGTTCCTTTCGTTCAGCGGCGGCCACTTCAACACAATGACATCGGGCAAAATCAATTCAACCGAGCTTGCCGCGGCTCTGATAAATCAGAAGAGCAATTTTGTTGACGGCATCCGTTTTGCTCAGGATAAAATCGAAGGCTCGCTTTCAATACTTATCCTTAAAGAGGACGGCTCAATCGTTGCCGCAAGAGACAAGCTGGGCAGAATTCCCGTGCTTATCGGTAAGGATGGCGACGGACATTGCGTTTCGTTCGAGTCATTTGCCTTTGAAAAGCTGGATTATGATTTTGTAAAGGAACTCGGTCCCGGCGAAATCGTTCAGATTTTCCCCGACAAGGTTGAAGTTCTTGCTAAGCCTCACAAAAAGATGAAAATCTGTGCTTTCCTCTGGAGCTATTACGGCTACCCCACTTCAAGATATGAGGGCGTCAATGTTGAGGTTATGCGTAACAAGAACGGCGCGGTTATGGCAAGAGAAGATAAGAAGAACGGTCTTTGCAACGGCATTGATTACGTAAGCGGCGTTCCCGATTCGGGCACACCTCACGCAATCGGCTATGCCAACGAAAGCGACATTCCCTTTGCAAGACCTTTCATCAAATATACACCCACCTGGCCCAGAAGCTTTATGCCCACAAGCCAGAGTGAACGCAGTAAGGTTGCGAAAATGAAGATGATTCCCGTTCACGACCTTATTCAGGACAAGAGCCTGCTCTTTGTTGATGACAGTATCGTCAGAGGCACTCAGCTGAGAGAAACCGTTGATTTCCTTTACAGCCACGGCGCAAAGGAAGTGCATATGCGCTCCGCCTGCCCGCCCATTATGTACGGCTGTAAATATCTTAATTTCTCTCGCAACACTTCCGACGATGACCTTATTGCACGCCGTGTTATCTTTGAGCTTGAGGGTGAAGAAGGCGTGAAATATATTGACGAATATGCAGATTCTTCAACTGAGAGA
>JAZQXJ010000079.1:0-51611 GCA_045632815.1 Acutalibacteraceae bacterium
AAATGAATTTTACTATATTGATGCAAACGGCGAAAAGCAGGAAAGTATGTTTACCGAGGGAGCAACAATAGATTTTCAGATTATTTATGCTCTCTTCACCCGTACTGCACACGCTTGCAAGGTTCTTGACAAAGACGAAGAATTTTCCAAGACAATTTCCGAAATTCTGAAAAAACTTCCTCCTATGGAAATAAGCGAGCGTTACGGAACAATACGTGAATGGATCAGGGACTATGAAGAAACCGACGCGGGACACCGCCATATTTCTCATCTTTTCGGTCTTTTCCCTGCTGATCAGATTAACGAAAGCAACCCCGAAATATATGAGGCAGCAAAAAGAACCATTGCACGCCGAATTGAAAACGGCGGCGGTTCAACAGGCTGGTCAAGAGCGTGGACAATCTGCTTCTATACCCGTCTCAAAGACGGTGAAAACGCATATAAACATCTTAAATATCTGCTTGAAAAATGTACCGCCAACAACCTTTTTGATATTCACCCTCCGTTTCAGATTGACGGTAATTTCGGAGGAGTTGCGGCTATAACCGAGATGCTTCTTCAGAGCCATCTCGGATCTCCCGATAACAGAGTTTCGGAGCTTTTACCCGCTTTGCCGAATGAATGGAAAAAAGGCTCTGTCAAAGGTCTCAAAGCAAGAGGAAATCTGACTTTTGATATTTTCTGGGAAGATTCTGTTCTTAAAAATGCAACCGTAACCGCCGAAAGCGATTGTAAGTTGAGAATCAAATTGAACAGCAAAACTGAAAACCTCCGTGCAAATAAGCCGTATGTTATTGAAGACAATTGCCTTACGGCAGAACTTTCAGCAGGAGAAACAATAGAACTTATTAACTGACGTGAGATGTTTATGTGAAAGATATTAGCGGCAATAATTCTTTTGTGTTGAAAGTCAAGGCGTTAAGATATGTTGTTGCAAAACCGAAAGATGATATCGTGTGAGCAAAAAATCTGAAATAAAGTCGGTGTAAAATGGATCATATAATTGACATTTTAATTAAATTATTGCGCTGCGAAATTGATGAAGACTACGTTCTGCCCGAACTTTCGCTTACGTCGGAAGATATTCGTGCCCTGCTTGAAACGGCGCAGAAACACAGCCTCAGTCACTTGGTCAGCGATGCCTTGAAGAGAACGCAAAAAGTTGAAGATACGGCGTTGCTTTCGCTTCTCAACAGCAACGTTTATTCTGCCGTAATCCGCCATCAGATTCTTGATGATGAACTGAAACGGATTGCTTCGGTTCTTGACCGCCATCAGATTCCGTATATTCCTTTGAAGGGCTCGGTTTTGTGTGAGGATTACCCCAAACCGTGGATGCGCAATCGCAGAGATATTGATATTCTTGTTTCTGCCGAAAATCATCAGAAAGCCTGCAATGCTCTTTGTGAAGAACTGAAATATACTTTTTACAGAGAGAACAAAAACGACAGAGTTTTCACTACTCCCAAAAAGCTGACGGTTGAAGTGCATCATCATCTGATAAGCGATGAATATATTCCGCAGGCAATGAGTTTTCTTGACAGCGTGTGGAAAAAATCTTCACCCGTTTCTGCAGAAAGCTTCTGCTACAGAATGGACTCCGATATGTACGTTTATCATCATATTGCCCATATGGCAAAGCATTGCCTTGCAGGTGGTTGCGGAATCAGACCCGTTCTTGATTTGTGGATTATCAGCCAAAACCGTGACTATATGTCAAAAGAACTTCGCAGATGGCTGAAGGAAAGCGGATTGCTTGTTTTTGCAGAGAGTATGGATGAACTTTGCAAGGTCTGGTTTTGCGATAAACCGCATACAAAAGCAACTCTTGCCATTCAGGAGTTTATCGCAGTCGGCGGTGAAATGGGTAACGAGAATTTTTGTCACTTCAGAAGAATGAAGAAAAAAGGTGGAAAAATCGGATATTTTCTCTCGAGAATCTTTCTTCCTTATGATGAAATCAAAGAACAATATCCGATTGTTGAAAAGTACAGAATTCTGATTCCGTTTTGTCAGATTCACAGACTTTTCAGTTTTGTTTTCGGCAAGAAAAGAAAGGTTATGAAAAACGAAGTCAAAAAAGTAAACACAGTTTCGCAGACGGACAACAAAATAATATTCAATGCATGGAAACATCTTGGCATTGACAAAGATTTTTGATTATTAAAATAACCCATCGTTTGATGCGTAAGCATAACGATGGGCTTTTTTATATGACTTCTTCGGGCTTTTTCAATGTTGCGTTACCGTTCTCATCGATTTCAATAACCATATCGCAGTATTTGAGCATTGATTTTCTGTGAGTGATTATAAAGCAGGTTTTGGGTTCTGATGATTTCAGATTTTCGATGATTCTTGACTCCGTTTTTTCGTCAAGAGCAGATGTTGCTTCGTCAAGAATAAGAACGGGTTTGTTTCTCAGAAGAGCACGTGCAATGGAGATTCTTTGTGCCTGACCTTCTGAAATGCCGCCTGCACTTTCTGAAAGAACGCTGTCAAGTTTTTGAGGCATTTTGCTGATGAAATGGGTTGCATCAGCCATTTCAAGAGCTCTCCACATTTCTTCTTCAGTTGCGTTCTTGTTTGCTGAAAGCAGGTTTGATTTAATCGAACCCGAGAGCAAGGTGTTTCCTTGGGGAACATAGGATATGAATCGTCTTGAAGCTGGGCAGGGGGATTCTGTTTCGCCGTTTTTGAGAATATATTCCATATTTCCGCTGTCAGGTTTTATCAATGAAAGCAAAAGACGGATAAACGTTGTTTTGCCTGCACCTGATTCGCCGATGATGCCGACTCTGCTGTTTGCAGGTATTTCAAAATCTATGTTCTTGAGAACTGCCTCTGAATCGGTGTCATATGAGTAGCTGACGTCAGATACTTTAAGACCGACTGATTCGGGCATATTATCGATTTCTTCATAGTCTTCATTTTCTATTTCGCTGATTTCATAGAGCCTTTTTGCGCTGACAAAAAGAGAGAACATCTGAGGAATAACTTTTCCGAGTGAACGCATTGAGCCTTGAAGCTGGGATGAAAGAGAAAGGAATAGCGTCATAGTGCCGAAAGTATATCCCGTTATTGCGCTGTTTGTGAGATTATAAGCACACCACGAAAAAGTTATAACATATCCCAGATTATAAATCAGCCTCAAAAATGAAGTCATCACGGTGCTTAAAACAGAGCTTTTCATAACAAGCTCCATTCGCTTATTTCTTATGCTGTCGAAAGAAAGGTTGTTTTCGTTTTCCAGCTGGAAAGTTTTTGTAACGTTGATGTTTGAGAGAGATTCCTGCATAAAAGCGTAGTATTCAGAGTGGCTTTCACGCAAAGCATTCTGATAAACGCTGTATTTTTTTCTGAATATAACGGAGGTTATCATTCCTATGGGTGCGATTACCATGCCTATAAGAACAAGCACAGGGTCATTTTTCAGCAAGATAATCATAATAATTATCAGCTGACAGAACGTAACAATCATATTCGGTGCCATTGTGATAAGAATAGATGCGATTTTGTCAACGTCACCCGAAAGGCGGGAGAGCAAATCACCGCTATGATATTTGGTAAGCTTCAGCCAGACGCTTCTCTGCACTTTGTCATACATTTTTGCACGAATGCCGTAAGCGTATTTCTCGTTAACATAGCTTGAAAACATTTCGGAAACAGAAGAAATAACTATGGACACCAAGGTAGTGGTGAACATAATTATAATGCATCTGAAAAACATTTCCGATCTGAATGAAGTTGCCGCATCAACAACGTATCGCCCTGCAATGGAGCTTCCGAGAGAAATGAGCATGGTTACCATGTTGATAATCAGAAATCCCAGCATATAACGTTTGAAGTTGCTGCCGATTCGGTAAACCCATTTCAATATTTCCACCGTTTCTTTCCAGTTGACGATGTTGTTGATAACTTTTTGAAGTTTCTTTTTCATAGATTATTCCCTGTCAGTCTTCGTTTGATTTTTCTGAATATACGATGAATCTTCTGAATTGATTTATGTTTGTATTTAAATTGACGGTATCTCATTCTGACTCCGTGAATCAGCAAAGAACCGAAATTCAGGCAGTTTATGGTTTTGTCAGGCTTGATTACCTGTGTCACGATTGCGATGAGGTCATCTTTCTTGATTCTTTCAAGGGTTATCTGTGAATCACCGCACATTGAAAGTGTGTTTCTGTTTACGGAATAAACACGGTGAATGGCATATCTGCCGTTGCTGCGGCGATAAAGATAAATTTCACCGACACGTATTTTTTTGCCGACGGGTATTTTGGACAAAACGATTTTGTCTGTTTTTGGTTCAATGAACGGTGCCATACTTGTGCCGCCGCCAACCATAGTTACGGAGCCGCCGTTTTCAATTTTTGACATGACGGAGTCGATGACCTCGTCCATATTAACTATAAGTTCGCGATTAATCATATGGGCACTCCTCCGAACGGCATTTTTGTTTGCGGTTTGTTGCACAGAACAAAGAAAAAGCCACTTCGGTTTTTAAGTCGTGTGGCTTTTTGAAAATAGATTTCAGCAGAGTTTTTATAGTTCGATATATCCGTGCTTTGCAAAGAATTCCTGCTCTGCCTTTGCTTTTTCAGGTTCTCTGATTTTGAAACAAATGCGAGGAGAGGGGACCCCGAACTGATGCGTGTCGCTGTAGTGTATTGCTATGCAGGTTCTGCAATGAACGGCGTGAATACAGCCCTCGCATTCTTTGATTCTTGGAACGGTGTTTGCCCATGCAGACATTTCTGTGAAGCAATCCTTGAGGCTTCTGCCGTGAGTGTCAATCAGGTTTGCTTCAAGTGTATTGCAGGGAGCCATCATTCCGTCGTGACGGATGAAGCAGGCGTTTTTGCCTGCGTTGCATTTGATTCCCACAGCATCGGGATCTGCAGGAATAGGAGAAACTCTTTTCTTTTCACGGGCTTCTATGCCGTTCAGGTCAAAATTATGTTTTTTGCACCAGATTCTTTTACTTGCCTGAGCAAGATAATCCAGATCAGCCTGAATCGCGTTATTCAATTCCACGGTGTTATTGCCGATTGTAAACAAATCTGCATTATAACGGAATTCACAGCCAAGAGAAGTGGCATAGTCATAAAGCGGTTCAACGTCTTCAACGTTATCTGAAACGAAAGTTCCCTGAAGAACAACGTCAAATTTCTTTGCAACAAGGGCTTCAACGTTCTTTCTGACGATGGAAAAATATTTTCCGTCGCCAACAACCTTTTCGTATGTTTCAGGCGAATTGCCGTAGAGCGTTACGAAAATACGGAAGGGCGGTTTCTGAGTGAACAACTCAAATATTTCGTCCGTGATATTTGAACCGTTTGAGAAAACGCTTATAGTGAAACCTTTGTCATAAGCGTAGGAATAAATTTTTGCAAAATCGGGATGAAGTGTGCATTCGCCGCCTGTCAGAATCAAGGTCATACATTGCATTTCGGCTGCATCGTCGATATAGCGCTTCCATTCGTCAAATCTCATAACGGAAACGTTGCGTTTTTTCAGCTCTTCGGGCGAAACACGGGAATAACAAAAAGCACATCTGAAATTACAAAGCGGTGTCAATTCCAATGTGCAGTTTGCGAGTATATCGTTTTCAACGGTGAGTTTATCAAAGAGTTTTGTGAAATCACCGCTTTTGTTTTTTGAATTAATTAACGCATCATAAAAAGACATAGTTTACACCGCTTCAATAATGCCTGCGTCAAGCATTTTCTGAATATATGCTTCAGTATCTGCTTTTGCTTCGTCAGGCAGAATGTTATATTTTTCAACGAGCATCTGTGCAAGGGTATCAACGTCTGTTGCTTCATCCATTGCTCGGAGCAGGAGCGCTCCCGTTTCGTTGAATACGGTCACGTTATTGAAATCAACGGTTTCCGCACCTCTGGGAATAAGGAGAGTTTCGCCGCCGATTTCTTTGATTTCATAGTTGGATTTTCTTTTGTAATTCATAAGAACACCCTCTTATTTGTTGTTGAAAACAATATTGTGTGCAACCTCAACCGCTTCTTTTGAAATCGTGCAATTCAAACGGTATACGGGCACTTTTGATGCAAGGTTTATAACGATATTCTGCTGTTTCTTTTCCATTTCTTCGTTGAACGGAACAAGATAGTTGTTGAGATAAAGGTGAGAAAAACTTTCGGCAACAGAAAGTTTTTCGACAGAGTTTTCGGGAGCTTGCACAACGTAGAAAATGGCTTTGAGAGGAACTCTTTTGTTTTTGTAGCAATCTTCTTTACCACTCCACGGTGAACCGCTGACATAAACTTCGTTATTCTCAAAAAAGATGCAAGGCTGATCAAGATTCAGCGCTTCTGCACCGAGATATTTTTCCCAAAGATGCGCCTGAGTGCTTTTGCCTGCGCCGGGCAGACCGCAGAATGCAATTCCGCAACCGTCGTGAACAACAACTGCACTGTGCATCTGAAACTGACCGTGATGAGCAAGGATATATCTGTAACCCTGCAAAAGAAGAAAAGCGAGCTGGGTTTCGACAAAATATCCGTTTGGCGGAAGATAAACGTCCATCTGTGAGAAATCTTTTCTGATTAAAACAAAAGAGGTCGCGTTAGCGACCACAATGTTATCATCCAATTGATGAAAATAATGATCTCCGACTTTTTTGACAAGTTTCCTGTTTTTTAAACTTTCTTCGGTTGTTTCCATGAAATTTATGCTACAAAAAGGAAACTCATCCCCGTTTGCCATGAACGGCTCAAACTGCATCATGATGCGGGGTAAGTTGAAGTTATCATTATTAGAGAGCTTAAAAGGCATAATCAATCAGGGGTTATAAGTTGAATAGCACTGATTGCCCATACCTGCCTGAGTAAGTGTCTGATATTCCTGACGGTAGTTATCTTTACCTGCACAGGGAATAGTGTATATCCACATTAATGTTTCGTCTTCGGGGCAACCTGTTGTGAGGTAGTTAGCAAAAACATCTTCTACCTTAACAGATATCTGAATAAAATCGGGCTTCTGATACATAACTGAAATCTCCTTCTGTATTTTGAAAATCAATCGAGTTCGCAGAGTGTTTTAAGAACAAGCTTTGCAAGAAGTGAACGCTGCTGAGTTGCCTGACGTTCTTATGTTGACATCTGATTCCATTATTCAACTGAATATGCGTCACCTGCTGCAGTGTTAAGGATTTCTTCGGGAAGTTCGACGACTTCACCGGCTAATTCTTTGATTAAACAGAGGAGAGAAAGGTTTGCGTTTGGCATAACAATTTCTCCTCGTTCCGAGAACAAATAAAATTATTTTCCATTTTTACTATTGTATTTTATCATATCATTTTTTTAGTGTCAATAATTTTTCGAAAAAATTGCAAGGTACATCTTTCAAAAAAATTGCAAGGTACATCTGATAATCAAAAATAAATGCTATTGAATAGTGATTTATAATATGTTATAATTTTTTGAGAAAACCAAAAACTCAAGAAAATGCGGAATAACCAATAAAATCAATCAGAACAATATATTCATGTCGAGAGAAGCTGAAAATGTTAAGCATCCGGATGTTATAAACCAAAAACATATTGATCAGATAAAGAAAACGTGCGGAAGAAACCGTATTCTTTTTGACGTATTGGATTCGATGTATAGAAAATAATTTATTGGTGATTAATCAAAAGAATAGGGAGAAGTTGCAATGAAATCTGCCGAAGCATTTGAAAAAATCTATAAAAAACAGCCGCAGAACACTGCGTTTACGCCTTACCGTATTTGTCCCGTAGGTGCTCACAGCGACCACCAACTCGGTAAAATCACGGGATTTGCCATCGATAAAGGCATACATATTGCGTACGGTCCCAAGGAAAACGGCGTTGTTGAAATAATGTCATTGCAGTTTGATAAAAGAGCGCAATGGCATGTTGCCGCAACTCCCGAAACAGTCCAGAATGACTGGGCTGACCATCTCCGCGGCGCAACGATTGCGCTCAATAAGCGTTATCCTCTGCGCAGAGGACTTTGCGCTGTTGTTGATGGTGAGCTTCCCATAGGCGGACTTTCATCATCGGCGGCTGTAATCATTACGTTCCTCTCTGCTCTTTGCACAATGAACGGAATCACACTTACACCTGCTGAAATGATTGAAATTTCTCAGGAGGCGGAGAATAAATACGTAGGCGTTTCCTGCGGAAAATTGGACCAGTCCTGCGAGGTTTATTGCAAGAAAGACCACCTTCTCTATATGGATTTGCAGAATGATACATATGAACTCATCCCTCAGAATCCTGCGATGAAGCCTTACAAAATCGCAATTTTCTTCAGCGGACTTGAGCGCTCTCTTGCAGGCTCGGCTTTCAATATGAGAGTTGATGAGTGCAGAAGTGCCGCATATGCGCTGAAAGCCTATGCAGGTATGGAATACGGCAAGTTCAAAGAGACAAATCTCCGTGACGTGCCTTATGAAGTGTACCTTGAGCACAAGGACAAGCTTCCCGAAAACTGGCGTAAGCGTGCCGAGCATTGGTACACAGAATTCTTCCGCGTGCAGGAGAGTGCGGAAGCATGGCGCAGAGGCGATATTGAAGAATTCGGCAGACTTTCCTTTGAAAGCGGCAAATCTTCAATCTACAACTGGGAAACAGGCTCTCCCGAGCTTAAGAAATTATATGAAATTATGACTCATACTCAGGGAATCTATGGCGGACGATTCTCGGGCGCAGGCTTCAAAGGCTGCTGTATGGCGCTGATTGACCCTGCGTTTGAGAGCAGTATTATCGAGTCCGTGACCCGTGAATATCTTGAAGCATTCCCGCATCTTGAGGGTAAATATTCCGTTCATATCTGCGAAAGTGCGGATGGTGTAAATCTGGGTTAACAGGAGGTTGAACAATGAAATGTCTTATTTTAGCGGCAGGATATGCCACAAGGCTTTATCCTTTGACCGAAAATTTTCCCAAGCCTCTTCTTACGGTAGGGGACAAAACCATTCTCGACTGGCTTATTGATGATATCGATGCGTCAGGCGACGTTGATGAATACGTTGTTATCTCCAACAGCAAATATGCCCGTCATTTTGACAAGTGGGCAGCCGCAAAGTCACAGAAAATCACGGTTGTTGATGATGGTACGGATACCAATGAAACCCGTCTTGGTGCGGTAAAAGATATTCAGTTTGCCATTGATAAGTTGGGCCTTGATGACGATATGCTTGTTATAGCAGGGGACAATGTCCTTGATTTCAGCCTGACAAAGTTTGTTGCATACGCAAAAGAGAAGGCCACCTCCTGCATTATGAGATATTATGAGCCTGAATTTCAGAAGCTCCTCAAATGCGGTGTTGTGACCATTGATGAAAATGACAGAGTTCTGAATATGACGGAGAAATCTCCCACACCTGCAACCCATTGGTGCTGTCCTCCTTTCTATTATTACACAAAGGCAGATGCAAAGCTTGTGCAGAAGGGCATTGACAGCGGATGCGGTACGGATGCCCCCGGCAGTTATATCGCCTGGCTTTGCACTCAGACCGATGTTCACGCAATGGAAATGCCCGGCAGCCGCTATGATATCGGCAATCTCGAAAGCTACGAAAAAGTCAAAGCGGAGTACAAGGGAATAAACAAATAAGACGGAGTATTTCTGCGGAATAATCGGCAGAAAGGAGTAATCGATATGACAATTTTCTTGAAACAGATTGTTTCGTTTTTTACTTCAATTGTGCTTGTTATTTCCGGCTTTCTCGGCATAACTCCGGTCCCATTCACCGAAAAGGTTGATGATTTTAAGGTCACAACATACGTCAGAGGTGAATATGTTCAGTCTGAAAACAGCATTTATTCCGAGGATTTCGATATAATAACAGACGTTATTCTTTTTGAATGCGCTTCTTTCAACAGTGAAGGAGAGGTTATTTGCAATGAACCGATACTTGAAACCGCACTTGCCAATATCCGTAAAGCAATCGGTAACAGAGACGTGAATATCACGCTCAATCTTCTCGGACCGCGAGGTTCAACGGATTCTGAAGTGTGGGAAGAGCAAATGGAAGTACAGAGTGTTGAACACAACAAAGCTTTTTTAAGCGGTGTTCTGGAGGATAATATTATTGCTGTGCTTGATAAGTACGGTTTTGACGGCGTTCATTTTGACTATGAATATCCGCTTTCTCTTGAGGCTTGGAATTACTATAACAAATTTCTTGTGTCACTTGATAAAAAACTCGGCGACTATACTCTGGGAGTTGCCGGTAACGACTGGAACATAAAGTTTACTCCTGCCGCAATCAGAGCTATTGATACCTTTGAGCTTATGCTTTATGATATGGTGGATGAGAATGGCAGACACGCCACGTATGAAGATACGGTAAAGGCTGCACAGAAGGTCGGAATTTACGGTGTGCCTTTTGAAAAGGTCAATATCGGTCTTGCTTTCTACTCACGCCCCACGGATATGTCGGCATATTGGTACGGCTATAACGGATGCTACGGGGATATCGATGAGAACGGTTGGTATCATTGCGATATCACCAACAAGGATTTCTGGTTCAACACACCCGAAGTAATAAAAGAAAAAACAGAATATGCAATCAATAACGGGTTTGGCGGCGTGATGATATGGCATTACAGCTGTGATTTGCCGTCAACTCATGAGGATTCACTTCTCAGAGCAGCTGGAAGTGCAACAGATAACAGTTATTGAACAAAAACGGTTTCGTCTTTGACGGAGCCGTTTTTTTATGGTGTACCCTTGACATCAGCACCTGCTGCGTGTCGCACCATTGCGGATTTTTTGCGCGATACAAACACTCAGCCGTCGGATTACGATATGATTCTGACGGGTGACCTTGGTGCGGTTGGCTCAGAATTGCTCTGCGAGCTTATGGTGAAGCAGGAAAACATTGATATTTCAGCAATTCATGAGGATTGCGGACTGATGATTTTTGACATCGCAACGCAGAAAGATACGGGTGCAGGCGGCTCGGGCTGCGGATGCAGCGGAGCAGTTGTATGCTCCGAGATTCTTGGGAAAATAGAAAAAGGGGAGCTTAACAGAGTGTTTTTTGTCGGTACAGGCGCGCTTATGTCAGGAGTTTCAACTCTGCAAAGCGAGAGCATACCTGCGGTTGCCCACGGAGTTTTGCTGACGGGAGGTTAATATGAACGAGATTACAAATGCACTCAAGGTTGCAAATGTTGCATTTAAAACAGTCAGAGTAATGGATTTGGCAAAAAAAGCCGTTGTTGCAGGTGCGGTGGTTGCCTGCGGCTGGCTTGCGTTCAAATTCTGGCGCAGCAAATAAATCGAGGAGCAGGATTTATGAATGTAAACATTGCTTTAAAAATGAAGCAGGCTTGCCGTGTTTTCAAACGAAATTCAGAGGACGGCGCACTTGCCGATGATTATTATTTTTTGTCCGATTGTGCAGCGCAGGCAATGGCGGAATGCAGAAGAATTAAAGGCTCGGATTGGTTTTCGGGTCTTTTTGTGAAGTGTGCAGAGATTTGCAAAAACGGTATTTTGCCATCTGAGGATGAGATAATCAGCTTTTTCGGAGCTGACAGACTTAACGGAATAGTTGCAGGCTTTTTGACTCTTGCCATTGAATGTGTTCTGATAGATTACGCTTCGCAAGCTGTTGTCTCGGCAGATGATAAGTTGTTTTCGGATTCGCTTCTGTCTTTGCGCAGGTTTGGTGATATTGATTTTGATTATATATATGAAAAGCTTTTTGCGGCAGAGGATATCCTTAATGCCGACCCTTCGGGACACTATTCTTTAATGGATAATGAAACAAAAGGCAGATACCGCTATGCTGTCTCGCTCAAAGCAATGAAAAGCGGAAAAACTGAAACGGAAATTGCAGAATCTGCCCTCGAAAAGGCAAAATGCAACAATTCTCACATAGGCAAATATATTTTGGATGATTTCTCGAAGCGCAGAGGATACCTTTATCTGATAATGGAGGCGGTTATGCCTCTTGCGGCGGCGATTGCCGTCGGAATTCTTACCGTAAATCCGTTGATTGGTTTGTTTTCGTTCTTTCCTCTATGGGAGATTTTCAGATACCCGATAGAAGATGTGTCATTAAAAGGTCTTGTTCCCGAAAGGCTTCCGCGGCTGTCGCCCGAGAGTGAGTGTGTCAAATCTGCAACAGCATTGCTTACCGTTTCAATAATTCTGCCCTCTGCCGACAAAATGAAAGCTCTTGAAAAGCATCTTGAACAGCTTTATCTCAGCAATTGCACAAATCAGATAAAGGTTTGCTGTCTTGCGGATTTCAAAGGGGCGGATATGCCTGCATTGCCCGAGGATAAAATTATTCTGAACTCAGCCGCAAGGATGACAGACAAGCTTAACCGAAAATATTCCGGTGGATTTATTCTTGCGGTCAGACCCAGAATTTACAGCAAAACGCAGGGCAATTTTATCGGCAAAGAGCGCAAAAGGGGAGCGATAACCGAGTTGATAAGGGCAATCAAAGGTAATCGCAAGGGATTTTCGTTGATTTGCGGCGATTCAAAAGCGCTTGAAAAGGTTAAATACATTATTGCGCTGGATTCCGATACCGAGCTTGTGTTTGATTCGGCGGCAGAGCTTATTGCAGTTGCGGAGCATCCGCTTAACCGACCCATAATCCGTGACGGAAGGGTGCTTGAGGGGTACGGAATACTTGTTCCGAAGGCTGTAAACAGGCTGAAAAGCGAAAAAAACGGTTTTTTTTCATCTGTTATGGCAGGTGACAGAGGGATTGTTGCTTATGATTCGCTTACCTGCGAGAGGTATCAGCGCCTTTTCGGGGAGAGCATATTCTGCGGCAAAGGTCTGATAGATGTTGATGCATATTATGAATTGCTTGATGACAGCCTGCCTGACGAAACGGTGCTGAGCCACGATATTGTTGAAGGCGGATATCTCAGGGCAGGCTTTCTGCCCGAAATTCAGATTACGGAAAGCTTTCCGTGCAGTCCCGAATCATATTACAAACGGCTTCACAGATGGGTGAGGGGAGATTGGCAGAATATACCTTTTATTTTCGGTGAAAATCCGCTGAATTTTATTTCACGCTGCAAAATGCTTGATAATCTGAGGAGAAGTCTTACGTCTGCGTTTTGTTTTGCTGCACTTTTGGTGTCTGCGGTTATTCAGGGAGATTCGGGTGTTTTTCTGGCGGTGTTATCACTTTTTGCCCTTGGCGCAAGCGGTTTTTATGCGTGCTTATGTTCAATGAAAAACGGTGTTTTTTCTGCGTTTTCAAGGCTGTATTTCTCCGATGTCTTGCCTGCGGGACTCTGTAATCTGTTGAGAGGCTTTATTAGCGCGGCATTTTCCGCAAGGGAATCTGTGGTTTGCGTTTCAGCGGCGGTTATCGCACTATGGAGGCGATTTGTGTCACGAAAAAATCTGCTTGAATGGCAAACTGCAGCGCAGAGTGAGAATTCGGGCGGTGCAAGGCTGCTTATGTGCATTCCGTCTTTGGTTTTCGGTGTATTTCTTATCGCTTTCGGATTGCCTGTGCATCGCCTTGCAGGATTAATAATTCTTACCGATATACCTCTGAGCATTTTCAACGGAAAAATTCATAAAAAAAGCGAGAAAGTGATAACAGAAAAGCAAAGGGAGAGGCTTCTGACCTATGCGGCATCCATGTGGGGCTATTTTGATGATCTTTGCGTTGAAAAATATAACTTTTTGCCACCGGATAACATTCAGTTTATGCCCAAAAAGGAGGTGGCTGTACGCACATCTCCCACAAACATCGGTATGATGCTTGTTTCTGTGCTTGCTGCCAGAGATTTCGGGTTTATAACATCGGAAGAGCTTGCCTCGAGGCTGTCAAAGAGCCTTGATTCTATTGAAAAGCTTGAAAAATTCAACGGTAATCTTTTTAATTGGTATGATACTACAACTTTGAAAACAATTGAACCCCGTTTTGTGTCTACGGTTGACAGCGGAAATCTTCTTTGCTGTCTTACAGCTTTGAAAGAAGGGCTTAAGGAATATAAAGGCGAATGTCCCGAACTGGAAGCAATAATCAGAAGAACAGAGAATATTATTGGTATGACGGATTTGTCTCCGATGTATAACAGAAGAAAAAAACTGCTTCATATCGGAATTACGCCTGATGACGGCGAAAAAAGCGGAAGTTTTTATGATATGTATATGAGTGAAGCAAGAATGACCTCTTATTTCGCCGTTGCCTGCAGACAGATTCCAAAGAAGCATTGGGGTTCAACGGGAAGAATTGCCGTAAAAAAGGGGAGATATACGGGTCTTGCGTCGTGGACAGGTACAATGTTTGAGTATTTTATGCCAAATCTGTTTCTGCCTGCTCCGAAAGGCAGTTTATCCGCCGAAGCACTTTGCTTTTGTTTATATTGTCAGCGAAAAAGAGCCTCAGGTCGCCCGTTTGGCGTGTCAGAAAGTGCATTTCACTCTTTTGACGGGAAAATGAATTACAAGTATAAAGCCCACGGAGTGCAGAGTCTGGCAATCAAACGGGGAATGGACGATGAATATATAGTTTCTCCGTATTCATCTTTTCTGACATTTACATTGGCTCCAAAGGCTTCAATGAAAAATCTGTCTCGTTTTATAAAAATGAGAATGTACGGTAAATACGGTTTTTTTGAAGCGGTTGATTATACTTCCGATAAAAACAAGGGTGTTTTTTCGGTTGTTGAGATGTATATGGCACATCACACGGGAATGAGTATGATTTCGGTTGCCAATTTGCTCAACAGGCAATGTATGCAGCGCAGATTTATGGCGGATAAACGGATGAACGGAGCAAAAAGCCTGCTTGAGGAGAAAATTCAGATGAGTGTAAAAAAGTCGAATATGTAAAGCGTATAAACTTTACATCGCAAGAAAAATGAAGCTCTGAACATCAGAAACCGTTGATATTGCTTGATATTGCGTTTGCAATTGAATTTCAAAAATATTACAAGACTGACAAGCAATACACCTTTACAATTCCGCTAATAAGGTTGAAATGAAATTTGCGTGTTTTTACGGCACTTTTGTCTTGGTTATGACGGTCAGTATCAATAAAAAGACGGTTTTAACACCCAAAAGTCAAAAATTACGGTTCTTTTTAACCGCCGTGATGTGAAAATAACGCTCCGAGGAATAATTTTTAAGTGTAATCCGAAAAAATCTGAATTGCGGCAGCATAAATTCAAGCTGATATGTGCTTTTTTAAAAATTGCAGATTTTTTATTCTTTCTGCCCTGAAAGTTTGTTTCGGATTGAATAAAAATATGCCTCGGGAACAATTTATTCAAAAAAATCTGTAAAGGCTGTGACCATTACAACTAAAAAATAAAATTCCGATAAAGAAAAAACAGCACAACAAATAAGCGATAATCTGCATCAATTTACTATACCTTTTATATATATACCCTCACAGCGGGGCAAAATCTTACTTCACATTGTTTTGCTCCGTTACATAAAAAATTGCAGATTTGTAAGGATAATTTACTTTACAGCACGGGATATAACCGGCTGAATGACGGTATAAAGCAGAGTTTTGACAGATTTAACAAAAAAAAGCAAATCAAATTGTTGAAATCTAACAAATTAAAAATTCGATTTTGAAAATCATTGACATTCGCTCCGATTTTGAGTATATTTAATATGACCATATGGTGGTTTTCCAGCTGTATTTGCGCCTTCAGGCGTGTTTGTGGCAGGGAAAACTGCTGTGGACATCCGGATTACGGAACTGATCGTTTGGTTTTGCTGTCGGATAATATCCGTTGCAAAAGCTTTAAGGAGGTCGGTCAGCATCGGAACCCGGTCGTCCCTAATCATTTTTCATTTTTGCAAAATTTTTTGGAGGTGTACAAATTTGAAAAAGTCAACTCGCATTCTCGCAATCCTTATGGCTTTTGTTATGCTCCTCGGCTCATTCTCAGTAATGGGTTCAGCATATCAGGCATATAAGGGCGACGCCATCAAAGGCCAGTACAACGACGTCGACGCTGTAGAGTTCACTCTCGAACAGTCGGCATCAATGGCTCTTGATGAACTCGATCGTATGCTCGCCAAAGAGCAGATAGTACTTGATGTTTTCATCGGTACTCTTGATCTTGGCAGCGTTAACACAACCCTTACAAGCGTTCTTTCACTTGTTGGTAGTGTTGAAACACTCCTTCCCCTTCTGGGCGATGCTTCCTCACTTCCCTCTTTCGTAACTCCTCTCGAAGGCGTTCAGAGATTTGAGGACACAGACCTTGATGTAGTTTATGCTCTCCTTAACTTCATCTCAAAGCTCGCTCCTCTTGCCGAAAAGTTTGTTACCGGCAAAATCGACCTCGGCATTCTTGATTCCTTCATCGCAAGCTTCAAGTTCGATGTCAGAGCTCTTGCAATCGGTCTTGTTTACGGCATGACTGAAGAAGGCAAGGCTGCTGACTATGATGCAATGGACGACGGCGCAGAAGGCCTCCCCGATAAGTACAAGAACACCACAAACGGCGCTCTCACTCTTCTCCAGGATCTTCTCAACCAGATCGTTCTCGGCGAATGGAAACAGCTTGACGCAGAGTTCGACGATCCCTATAGTTATGTAATGTATGAGAGCTACTCATTCAAGACAGCTTACGGCGAAAAAGACCACGATACATCCAAGTATGACTACTACGGTTGGGTTCATCCCAATCATTGGGTAACAACAGGTCTCGGCGGCAGCGTAAGAGTTAATGCCGGCGAAGCAGCTCCTGCTCCTGTATATAATGTTGTTGATATTACAACAGATAAGACAGGTTACGAATTCATCGAAGCTCTTATGCAGGCAGCTTACAACCGGCTCCTTGTTCCCGTTCTCAACAGAGACACAAGAGTATGGCTCCGTGAGCTTTGCGGCGTTGAGTATGATGAAAAGTATACAAAGAGAACCATCTATGTTGAAGAAACAGGCGAATGGGTAGAAAACCCCGACTTTGATCCTACATACGACGGCGTATATGTAGCAGATCCTGAAAACATTTATGATCAGTTCCTTAACAAGGATGCTTTCGTTCAGACTGTAACTATCCCCGCAGGTGAAACATTTGTTGATAACTTCAACAACACTCTCGGTGCTTTCCTTGACAACGTACTTAAGGTTGCAAGAGATGAAGTTACTGCAGACGGTTACTCATGGACATGGATTGACGGTACAGTTCAAGAAAACGGCCGCAACAACGGTAACGAGTACCTCTTCACAAACATCTGCTCAGTTCTCAGATTCGTTATCCAGATCACAGGCGGTCTCTTCTTCAGCGACAGCGTTGATGTTCCCAGTGCTGAAAAGCTTGCTGGAATGAACAACCAGCAGCTCGTTTCATTCGTTGTAAGAGCTATCCTCAACTCATCAGTTGACTGGATGTACATCGAAAGCGAACATGAAACAATCGCTGATGTTGGTTACAGAGCTGTTGAACAGCTTGCATGGCAGGATATTCCTCAGTACACATACACCAAGCCCGCAAGAGCAAATTATTCCTCAGACGAAGCATACTATGATGCTGTTGTTGATAAGGCTATCACAATCCTCTTTGATGTTGCAGTTTATAACCTCAATCAGGGCTTTGATATGGTTCCTGCAGCAGGTACAGATGCAGCTGATCCCACTAAGAACGGTCTTCTTCAGTACAGCGGTGACACAGGTCACTACAGCGACAAGCTTATCCAGATCGTTGCTTGGGCAGTAACAACATACGGTCCCGTCCTTAACCTCAACTTCCAGTGTGACGATGCAAACGGCGCAACAACCGGTCTTGACATCGACGATGTATGGATGGATATCGATACTATCCTCGACTCAATTATCCCCATCAAGGGCGAAGGTGCTTGGATCTCAGGCGAAATCGCAGGTG
The DNA here is from genome assembly GCA_045632815.1 of Acutalibacteraceae bacterium. Lineage (GTDB taxonomy): Bacteria > Bacillota > Clostridia > Oscillospirales > Acutalibacteraceae > CAG-177. The sequence continues at coordinate 17,837 of JAZQXJ010000079.1, forward strand.
ACGGTGATACAATCGTATCAAAGACATTTATCTTTGACTACATTCTTAAGCCCGTTTATTACCTTGATGCTACAAACCTTGCAGAAATCTTTGCAAGAAATACAAACGGCCAGTTCGCATCAGATAACGGTGTTGAAATCATCATGAGCTTCCTTACAGGTATATTCGAGCTTCTCTTCCCCGGCGTATTCCAGCCCCAGGATACAATCGACGCAGTTCTTAACAACGAACTCCTCGGTGCAATGGTTGGCGACCTTCTCAAGGCTCTCGGCACAAACAACACAACAAATGCTCAGGGTGCATTCCTTGAAGCACAGGGTGACGAACTTGCTCAGGTTGCTCTTCCCCTCGTATGTATGCTCCTCGGCCTCAGTGATGACCAGGAATTCGAAGAGATGGAAATCTATCTCTCAGAAACAATTCCCTCAACACTTAAGGACGGCACAGCTCCCACATTCGAAATCGTTAACGGTTCAAGCGGTATCAACACTGCTTACAGAGACAGCAACTACAATGTTGTTCAGGACCAGCTCTACAGATATGAAATTACAAATATATTTGTAAGAACATACGACTCAAATGGTGCTAACACCAACGACCTTAACCCCTCAGTTAAGACCGGTAACATCTCCGGTGGTGACAAGCTCACAGTTGCTCTTAACGGTACCCGTGTTGAAGGTCACCTCGTTGAAATCGAAGTAAACTACAAGGTTTACGAAGAAACAGGTAAAGCTTTCCAGGCTAACGGTTCAGACATCGTTCTTTCAAAGACAGTTTACACCTACGTTGGTGCTTCAAACCTTGATGACGATGCAGTAGCAGTTAAGACTGCTGAAAGCGCTCCCTACCTTGAGTACTATCCCTCAATCTACCTTGATCAGGGCGACGACCTCGATGATATCGAAGGCTACAGCATCCGTATCAAGGATAAGGATGACGAAGCAGCTGCAACTGCAACAGTTAACAGCGTAAGCACTCCCGCATTCCTTACAAAGAACGCAGAAGCTACTGAAACAGCAGTTTCAATGGAAGGTAAGCAGGGTCTCTACTTCCTCTATCCCTTCGATGTAGCAACAAAGGCTGACGGCTCATTCTACGAGAGATTTGAAGAAATCTACGCAGTAGACGAAGACGGCAACGTTATCGTTGACGAAGACGGCGAGCCCGTTCTTGATCCCACAACTCCCAACAACGGCGGTATCGTAGACGGTCAGTACAATGTAACAACTTCAGTTACAGCATACGGCCAGACATACACAATCCCCACAACAATCCATCTTTATGATGACTTCGGCCTTGTTTCAATGTTTGAAAGAGCTGTCGCAGCTAACCGTCAGACATCAGACTATCAGGGCAACTACGAAGGCGCATGGAACAACTATGTAGCTGCTCTTAAGGAAGCTGCAAGACTTGTTCTTAAGCCCAAGGCAGGCGCAGACTTCGCTGCTGATATCGCTATCGATCCCAGCACAGGCTACACCAACAAGTACGAGAAGCTTGCTAAAGATCTCAGCACAGCTATCGAAGCTCTTGAAACATTCGAGGCTAACTCAGGTACAGCAGGTCTTAAGTCAGCACTTGCTAACTACAGCGGCATCAACTACAAGGCAGTTAACGATGCTAACGGCTATCCCACAAGAGTTGACATCGATTATGACGATACAGCTTACACATACTTCGGCATGCGCGACTATGTTCCTCATACTTACAACAAGTACAGAGACGCAAGAAACCGTGTAGAAGATCTTATCGAATCACAGCAGGCATTCGTTATCAGCTTTGAAGAAGGTTACGAACTGACTGACGAAGATAAGGCTGCATACGCAGCATCAGTTGAAGCATACAACCTTGCTATCGAAAACATGGGCGTTATCAGCTCAATCGAAGCAACATATGCTATCCATATGCTTAACCTCACCGGCGGTCGTCTTATCAGACTTCCCGGCGACACAAGCAAACTTCAGCTCCTCTACAATGCTTACGGCGATGCTAAGGATGCAAACGTATCCTACACTGAATCATCAGAAGATAGATACGACAGAGCAGTTGCTTTCGCAGCAAAGGTTCTTGCTGAAAGCGATCCTCGTCCTTCAAAGATCAACGAAGCTTCATCAGAACTCGTTGCAGCATGGAAGAAGCTCGCAGCTTCAGCAAGCTATTTTGAACTCAACAAAGCTATTGCAGCAGCAGAAACTGTTATCAACGTAACAGGTACCGATGCTTCCAAGCAGAAGGTTTACACAGCAGATTCATATCAGACATTCCTTGATGCATACAATGCAGCAAAGAACGCTGAAAAGGATCTCAGCGATACAGAAGAGAACAACAAGTACCTTGCAGGTCTTACTTCAGACCTTACAACAGCTCAGGCAAATCTTGCTCCCGCAACATCAGGCGAAACTGTTATTGAATTCATCACAGCTCCCAACGGTATGTTCATGGACGGTGGTTTCAACACTGAATTCACACCTCAGATCTCAGTTGGTACATGTAACCATGAATTCTATATGCAGACTCTTGAAGACGGAACAGAAGTTAACGGCTACCTTGTAGGTATCGGTGAAGGTGTTCCTGATGAGGATACACTCCTTACAGCATTCGCAACTCTTGAAAATGCAAATGTAGTAGTTACACCCGACGAAGATACCGGTATGTTCGGTACAGGTACTCTTATTCAGATCTTCAATGCATCCTCAGGCGACCTTGAAGCAACATATATTGTTGTTGTTCTCGGTGACCTTAACAGAGATAGTATCGTAACATCAGACGACATCGCTTTCGTTCGTGGTAACATTCTTGGTAAGACTGACTGGGAGTGGGAAGGCTACGAGCAGTATCTTGCAGCAGCTGCAGATATCGGTAACGACGGTTCACCCGACGCTGGTGATATTCCCTATATCACAAAGGCTGCTCTTGGTAGTGGTTATATCAACCAGGAAGTAAGTCCTGAATACGCAGAACCCTCATTCGTATCACTTATCTGATTGATTTAATTATTTGGCTTAATTAAAACTTTATTATGGCATAGCCTGTGTTGGCGCAGGCTATGCCCCCAAAAGGCTTTTTATATCCGACGATGCTCTATAAATTGTTCCTAATTATTAGCATATAAAATTAAAGGAGGAAACGAGCAAATGTCAAAATTCAAACGCGCTTTGAGTGTATTCCTTGCCATTGCTATGGTTTTTGGTTCACTCTCATGCTTAGGCGCAGTTGTTGCTCCCAAGGCTTCTGCAGCTGAAGGCACATCAGGTGTCAAGTCATATGCAGAACTTGCAGCTCAGTATGATAATTTCATTTACTTCGGTTCAGAAGTTTATGAAATCGAAACAGCAGACGGAACACTCAGCACTGCTGTTACAAGCAGAGAGCTTACCGACTACTATGTAGACGCAGGCCAGCTCCTTGAAGAAAGATTCTTCATCAAGGGCGACTTCTATTTCGGTGACTGTCAGTTTATCAAGGCATACGATAATTCATTCTTTGATATTACACAGGTTACAACAAAGGCACCTGACTCAACAGGCTATTCAACAGCTTACACAGGTGTTGTAAACCCCGAAAACCCCGTAGTTATCAAGAACGACCTTACCAACCAGCTTTCATCAGCAGACTGTGCAACAGAAAACTGGATGACTAAACTGTCAGGTTACACAACAGATGAACTTGCAGTAATCGACTATGTTCTTGCTCTTATTTCATTGTCAGGTAACAAGGCAGATACAGCATATGTATATGATGATGATGTATGGCTCTTCAGCTGGGTATACAAAGTAAAGGAAGGTCTTGCAGACGGCACAACAGGTTATTCAAAGACTCTTCCCGGTTTCTGGAACTGTGATGATGCAACAGCAGCAAGCAGAAACACCAAATGGATGCAGAGAAAGGGTACAATCGGTATCGCAACAAGACCTGCAACCGCAACAGAGGCAGATGACAATAACGTATTTGTTACAGATACAAAGACATCATACGTTAACTACGACCTCATCGACACATTCCTCTTCGGTGACCTCGAGCATAACTTCACAATCGGCGCTAACCCCAATGCAGGCGGCACAACCGTGAAGAAATACACCGTAACATTCCTTGAGAATGACGGCTCAGAAATTTCATCAACAGAATATGTTAAGGATGCAGCAGTTGCAGTTCCCCCTGCAGTTGAAGGCCAGATCGGCTGGGCTAACACAGCAACAGGCGCTCTTGCAGACCTTACAGATTACACAGCAGTAAGAAAGGCTGAATTCAAGCGCGTTCTTGATACAGACAAGTTTGAAATCGTTCTTAATGTTGACGGCGGCGAAGTTCCCGAAGGCGCAACAGTCAACGAAGACGGCAACATCGTTATCGAGGCAGGCTTCAACGAAGAAGTTGACCTTGCAGAAGTTCCCGTTCCCACCAAGGAAGGCTACACAGGCACATGGGATGCAGAAACAATCACAGTTGACAACATCAACGGCAAGTCAGCTAACATTGTTTGGACTGCAAACAAATATAAGGCAACATTCTATCTCAACGAAGGCGATGCAGAAGCTCTCGGCACTGTTGATGCAACCTACAAGGCTAATGTATCATACAAGGCAGAGAAGGACGGCTTCAAGTTCACAGGCTGGGTTGATGCAGAAACAGGTGCAGTTGTTTCAACAACAGACCGTTTTGCATACAATTTTGCAAGCGACAAGTCATTCTACGCTTCATGGACAGAGTACGATTCAACCGTTACATTCATGATCAGAGATTATGAAAACGGCAGCGGCTGGAAGGTTGCAAGCGTTAAGGGCGGCGACACCGGCTCAACTCTCAGCAAGAGCAATATTGACACAATCCTTTCAAAGATTAAGTCAGAAAATGCAGTTGACATTGTTGAAATCGCATTCAAAGCAGCTGTTTACTCAGACGAAGCTCTTACCGAATACATCAACATTTCAGACGGCATCAAGTTCAACGGCGACACAACAATCTATGTAGCAACAACTATCACATTCAATGTTAATTGGGTAGTTGACGGTGAGGTTGCAGAAACAACAAAGGTTACAACCAATATGACCGGCACTACCGGCATTTACTCAACATACGCAAAGACAACAGTTGATGCTGCAAGCGCAGCTCCCGGCGGATACACATTCAAGGGCTGGAAGAATGAGGCTACAGGCGAAATCGCAGAATACACATCTTACGGTATCGTTCTTGACGGCAGCTTTGACCGCGAAATCACATTCGTTGCAGATTTCCAGGAAGCTGAATATACACTCGTATTCAATATCAAGAACGGTCAGTTCCCCGACGAGCTTACCGCACAGAAGACATTCAAGCTTGGCGACGAAATCAATCTTGACGGCGTAACATTCACAGACAAGGACGGCAAAGAACTTGAACTTCCCGTTATCGGTAAGGAAAATTCAGAGCAGCCTAATCCCTTCATGAACGTATATGGCTACGAGTTCAAGGGCTGGAAGTACAGCAAGGACGATGCAGCTGACGTTACCTTCCCCGTTGCAGAACTTACTGCAGATATAATTAAGAAATATGCATCAGGCGAAAAGATCACAATCAACGCTCAGTGGGAAGCTCTTGAGTATGAACTCAGATTCTTCTATGCAGTTCCCGAAACAGATATGTCACTTGATGTTGCGGACAGAAAGTATGCAGACGAACCCATCGTTCTTAAGTATAAGACAGGCGAAACAATCAGACTTACACTTTCAGGCGAAAACCTTGAAAAGGTTATTGCAAATACTCCCGAAGGCTACACCTTCTACAACTTCAGACAGCTTGAAGAAGGCACAGTAAGCAAGATGCCCGCATACGGTCTTGATGTTTATGCAAGATATACTTCAAAGTCAATCAAGGTTTATGTTGACTACAACAACGGCAAGACTGACGAAGACGGCAACCTTCTTCCCCTTAAGGATACTCTTGCAGAAACACCTCTTACAAAGCTTTATCCCGTTTACTACGGTGATGACCTTGAAAGAGCAGAGGATGTTGAAAACAACATCACAATGGGTACAGGTACTCTTGTTATGAGATCAATCATCGCTGAAGGCGATATGCCCGGCGACAACTACGAAGTTGTAGCATGGAATACTTACCACGTTGAAGAAGGCGCTGACATTTACAACAAGGAAAACTGGAAGCCCGGCATAAACGACGAAGGCTCAACAATCGCAAAATCAACCGTTATCTATCAGCCCGAATGGAAGCATCATTCAGAATTCTTCTTCAGAGTTTACGGCACAGACGGTAAGATCTATATGGCTCTCGGCAAGGACTTCAAGCTCTACTACTGGAACAACAACTATGTATGTAAGAGAGGCGACACAACCGTAAATAAGGATAAGGAAAACACAGTTATCCTTCTTTACAAGATCGCATTTGAAACAGACGGCGGTCTTACAATGCGTCTTGATCCCATCTTCGCACCCAAGAGCATGTTCACATGGAGCGCTATCAAGGGTCTCTTCGGAGCTCTCGGTAACCTCATCAAGGGTCTGCTTTAATAGCTGACTGAATCACAAATCAAGCCCCCGTACCTCGTGTACGGGGGCTTTTGATTACCGATAAAGGTCAAAATCGCAAAATTGAAATTTGCTTGCTGTGTCACAACCGCTTCGATGTACCTTTGCACACCGTTTAAGCGGTTTTTTTCTTGTCTTTTGTCCTTTCTCAACAATCAAACAAATATTTATTTTTCGCAGAACAGTATTTTGCCTGCCTCGCCGACGGCAAGGGGGAGGAATGAGAGCGCGGCGACTGTAAGCCATTGGGAAGCGGTGAGTGCGGTAACGCCGAAAATCTCCGCAAGGGGAGGGATGACAATAACCGAAGCCTGCACGGCAAAGCAAATGATAACCGCAAGCGTCATTGTTTTGTTGGAGAAGAAGCCTGCTTTATAAAGCGGCTGAACGGAGCGCATATTGATGGCATGGGTAATTTCGCAAAAGCTCAGGGTACAGAATGCCATTGTTCTGCCAAGAACAAGGCTTGTTTTGTTGCCCAGAAGAAATGCGAGAACGGTTATTGTGCCTACGAGAATACCCTCAAGAGAGATGTCAAGCCACAAGCCGTCGGCAAAAAAACCTTTTTTTGGTGATATGGGCGGTCTGGTCATTATATTTCGCTCGCTCTTTTCCGTACCGAGAGCCATCGCAGGCAAAGAATCCGTAACAAGATTTACCCAAAGCAGCTGAATGGGTATCAGAGGGGCGGGAAGGCTGAGAAGAGAGGCGGCGAAAATGGCGAGTATTTCGCCTATGTTTGTGCCGAGCAGAAAATGCACGGCTTTTTTTATGTTGTCATAAATTCCTCTGCCCCGTTCAACCGCCTTTACAATTGTTGCGAAGTTGTCGTCCGTCAGAATCATATCTGCGGCATTTTTGGCAACATCCGTGCCGCCTTTACCCATTGCACAGCCGATATCGGCAGCTTTGAGGGCGGGCGCATCGTTAACTCCATCGCCCGTCATTGCAACAACCTCGCCACGGGAACGGAATGCCTTGACAATCCTGACCTTGTGTTCGGGGCTGACCCGTGCAAAAACTCTGCAGCAGCCGATGATATCCGCAAGCTCGGGGTCGCTCATACGGTCAAGCTCATTTCCCGTTACGGCGGTGTTTCCGCTTTGGAGAATACCAAGATTTTTTGCAACGGCGCAGGCTGTTGCAATGTGGTCGCCCGTAATCATAACGGGAGTAATTCCTGCTTTTCTGCAGGTTGCAACCGCTTTTGCTGCCTCGGGTCGGGGAGGATCAATCATTCCGATAAGCCCGAGAAAAACGAGGTTTTCTTCCTTGCGGTCAAAAGCACCGCCGCATTCACGGTATGCAACGGCAATAACACGGAGGGCTTCCGCCGCCATTTCCTCGTTGTTTTTCAGTATTTTCCGCTTGAGTGCGGAACTCATAACCGAACCCGATTCGGTTTTTGCGCAAGCGTTCAGAATTACATCGGGCGCACCCTTGACAATAAGCAGGTTTTTGCCCGAAACGGTGTTTACCGTTGCCATCATCTTTTTTTCGCTGGAAAAAGGTGTTTCCGCAAGGCGCGGATAATTTTTGGCGATATCGCCTGCTTTTTCGCCATTTTCGCAGGCGGCACAGAGTATGGCTGTTTCGGTTGGGTCTCCCTCAAAGGTCAGCGTTTTTCCTTTTTTGGAAGCGCGGGAATTGTTGCAGATTGCTCCGTAAGTAAGTATTTTTTTTGCTTCGATGCTGTTTTGCGCAAGCTTACCGTTGACTCCTCTCACCTGAGTGACGGTCATTTTGTTTTGCGTAAGAGTACCTGTTTTGTCGGAGCAGATAACCGTGATTGCGCCGAGGGTTTCAACCGCAGGTAAATGGCGGATGATTGCATTGCTTTTTGCCATTCGCTGAACGCCCATTGAAAGCACAATCGTAACAATTGCGGGCAAGCCCTCGGGAATTGCGGCAACCGCAAGGCTGACGGAAAGCATAAATGAGGGCAGAATTCCGCTTTTTCGGATAATTCCGAGCAGGAAAACAAAGGCGCATATTATCAACGCACCGATTCCGAGTGCCTTGCCGATTTTACTCAGCCTTATCTGCAACGGAGTCTGCGGCGATTCTTCATCTGCAAGAAGATGAGCGATTTTACCGACCTGCGTGTTCATTCCCGTCTGAGTCACGATAGCGCGGCAGTTGCCTGCCAGCACGGTGGTTGAAGAATATATCATATTTTTTCTGTCGGCAGGAGCGCAGTCCGATGGGAATATTGCATCCGCATCTTTTTCGCAAGGCTCGGATTCGCCCGTCAATGCACTTTCTTGCACCTTAAGCGAATTTGCCTCGATAAGCCTTGCGTCGGCAGGCACCATATCGCCGCTTTCAAGCAGAATTATATCGCCTGCAACAAGCTGTTCTGCAGGAATCTTACATATTATGCCCGAACGGATAACCGATGCAACGGGTGCGGACATTTTCTGCAGAGCCTCCAATGCGCGCTCTGCACGCCTTTCCTGATACACTCCTATTGCCGCATTCAGAATAACGATGAGCAGAATAACAATCGGCTCAACAAAATCGCCGTTGCCCTCAACAAGCCCCGTCAGAAAGGAAATGACGCAGGCAACAAAAAGAATGATAACGCAGAAATCAGAAAACTGTTCGATAAACTGTTTAAAAACAGAGGGCTTCTTTTTGCTTTCAAGCAGATTTTTTCCGTTTTTTATGAGCAGATTTTTTGCCGCTTGCTCGGATAAACCGCCCGATATGCTCGTTTTCAGCGCAGATGCGGTCTGCAGCGCGGTTAAAGAATGCCAATCCATATTTTTCCCCTTCCGGAATAATATTTTTATTTAAATATATTCAGAAAGGCGCAAAAAAATCCCCGTTCAGCAATACCGAACGGGGAAAAGTCTGTTTTATTCACCTTTGATTTTTGCGATGCAGGCGCTACAGATATATTTACCTTCAAATTCAACAAGGTCATCCTTTGATTTGCAGAAGCAGCAGTCCTCTGTTGCTTTTTTGCATATAAGCTGTGTGCCGTCGCAGAAGAATTCAATCTTGCTGCCCGGTTCGAGGATATCAAGTTCTTTTCTGAGCTGCTTGGGGATAACAATTCTGCCTACATCATCAATTTCGCGTATAAATCCGGCGTACATTTTGTTTACCTCCATGAAAAGTTTGTAAGGTATTTATACCATTAATTGGTATAAAAGTCAAGAGAATTTAAGAGTAATTGTCAATAAAAGCCCAAAACTGTCAAAAATCAAAAAGGTGAATTTTTTATTTTAATCAATATCCGGAAAATGACAATTGAAATTTAAAACAGTATAATATATAATAAATTCAATTGCGATTGAAGGTGATTTTTATGTTAGGAATAATTGATATCGGCGGCGGACTCCGCGGAGTTTATACTGCCGGAATTTATGATTATCTCATAGATAACGGAATTGAAATAGAATACTGTATGGGTGTTTCCTCGGGCAGCGGAAATCTGATTAACTATGTTTCGGGTCAGAGGGGCAGAGCAAAGCGATTCTATACAGAGCATTCATTTGATAAGAACTACCTCGGCGCAGGCAGTTACATAAAAAAAGGAATGCTCATTAACCTTGACTATATTTATTCAACCCTCATAAACAGCGACGGCAAGGACCCTCTCGATTTTGATGCGGTGAAAAATTCGTCCAAATCATTCAACTGCGTTGCAACCGTTGCAAAGACGGGTAAGCCCTGCTATTTTACAAAGGACGATATGAAGCAGGATGATTACACCTTGCTCAAAGCGTGCTGCGCGTTGCCCGTTGCCTGCCGCAAGCCCATAAGCTTCAAAGGCGAGAAGTTTTTTGACGGCGGTGCATCCGACCCGATGCCCTATGAAAAAGCATTTGCGGACGGCTGTGAAAAGCTGATTATCTGCATCACTCTGCCTATTGATCACCGCAAAACGCCTATGCCTGCATTTCTTGTAAAGCTGCTTCTTGCAGGTTATCCGAAGATAAGGGACTATGTAATCGGGATGCACGATGTGTATAACAACGGAATAGAAAGCCTGCTGGAGCTTGAAAAGCAGGGGAAGGCAATTGTTATTTATCCCCGTGAGTGCTTTGATGTAAGCACTATTTCGGGCGAAAAGGAAAATATGGAAAAGCTCTATCAGCTCGGCTATGAGGACGGCAAGAAGATAGAGGAATTTGTTAAAAAATACAACGAGGAAAAAACAGCCGCTAAATAAAACGAAGCCCCGTACCGATTGGTACGGGGCGATTTTATTGGTTTATTTATTTTTTGCCGATGCTCTCTGAATTGCCTTAACGATTTCAACAATGGGAATTACAAGGAATGCAAGACCGATTGAAATGCCGTATGCCTTGAGATCAAGATGAGCAAAGTCGAACATCTCTGCAAGAAAATCGATTTCGATAATTGCTGTTGTGAGAGCGAGTGAAGCAATCATTGCGCCGTAGAGAACGAGGTTGTGGGATTTCTGCTTGAAAACCATTGTGAAAACAGAGCCTCTCTGCGAACGCATATTGAATGAATGGAAGATTTCGCACATTGACATAGTGAGGAATGCCATTGTCATGCCTTCCTTACAGTCAGCGATGTTTGTGAACTGCCAATGACCTGTTTCAAGGAATTCGCCGATGAAGAAAGCGGCGAGGGTAAGAATAGTAACGAGTATGCCCTGATAAGCGGCGTCAAAGCCGAGGCCGCCTGCGAAAATGCCTTCCTTGCTGTTACGGGGCTTACGCTGCATAATGTCCTTTTCGGGCTTTTCGAGTCCGAGTGCAAGGGCAGGAATACTGTCTGTTACAAGGTTGATGAACAGCAGGTGAACGGGCTTGAGAATTGTGAAATTAAGGATTGTTGCGGCGAAGATTGAAAGAACTTCCGAAAGGTTTGAGCCGAGAAGGAACTGAATTGCCTTTCTGATGTTGTCATAAATTCTTCTGCCTTCCGAAACTGCAGAAACAATTGTTGCAAAGTTATCGTCGGCAAGAACCATATCGGCAACATTCTTTGTAACATCTGTGCCTGTGATACCCATACCGATGCCGATATCTGCGCTCTTGATTGAGGGTGCGTCATTAACGCCGTCGCCCGTCATTGCGGTAATCATACCCTTTGCGCGCCATGCGTTAACAATTCTTGTTTTATGCTCGGGCTGAACTCGTGCATAAACTCTGAATTCGGTAACTCTTTCAGCAAACTCTTCGTCGCTGATTTCGTTGAGCTGTGCGCCTGTGATTGCGCCTGATGCATCTTCGATAATGCCAAGCTCCATTGCGATTGCAACGGCTGTGTCTTTATGGTCGCCCGTAATCATAACGGGTGTAATTCCTGCCGAACGGCATTCCTCGATAGCCGCCTTAACCTCGGGACGAACGGGGTCAATCATTCCTGTAAGACCAACGAAAACAAGGTTGTTTTCGAGTGCCTCGGGAGCGAAATCCGAGGGTGCGCTGTCATATTTTCTGAGAGCAACTGCAAGAACACGCAGAGCCTTGTCTGCCATTCTCTTGTTGTTTGCGAGAATTTCCGCTTTGATTTCCTCTGTGAAGGGAACAACCTCGCCGTTTATGAGTGCGCTTGTGCAAAGCTTGAGGATTTCGTCGGGTGCGCCCTTGGTGTACTGAACGATTTCGCCGTCATTGTGAACGGTGGACATCATCTTTCTGCCTGAATCAAAGGGTGCTTCGCCGATTCTGGGAGCCTTTGCCATAAGGTCGTTTTTGTTGAGACCGAGTGAGATTGCATAGTTAACAAGTGCCGCCTCGGTAGGCTCGCCCGTTACCGTGCCGTCTGCGTCAACGGAAACGTCGGTGCAGAGTGCCATTGCGGTTGCAATGAGATTTTCGTTATCGCCGTAGTGGTCAACAACGGTCATCTTGTTCTGTGTAAGTGTACCTGTTTTATCGGAGCAGATTATCTGAGCGCAGCCGAGGGTTTCAACAGCCGTAAGCTTTCTGATAATTGCATTTTTCTTGGACATATTTGTAACGCCGATGGAAAGAACGATTGTAACAACCGCCGCAAGTCCTTCGGGGATAGCGGCAACCGCAAGAGAAACCGCAACCATAAAGCTGTCCAGCACGATGCTGAAATCAAGACCGCCCTTGAAGTATGCGGTGATCATCTGGAATGCGAAAAGGAAAACGCAGATACCGAGAACAAGCTTTGTGAGTATTTTTGAAAGCTGTGAAAGCTTTATCTGAAGAGGAGTCTGACTTTCTTCTGCCTGAGCAATTGCATCGGCAATCTTGCCCATTTCGGTGTTCATACCTGTGCCGACTACAACAGCCTTGCCTCTGCCGTAAACAACGGTTGAGCCCATATATGCCATATTCTTTCTGTCACCGAGGGCAACCTCGCCCTTTTCACCGCCGTTGAGAACTTCAATAATTTTGCCGACGGGAACTGATTCGCCTGTCAGCGCAGCTTCTTCAATCTTCATGCTTGCGCTTTCAAAAATACGGCAGTCAGCGGGGACAGCGTCGCCTGCTTCAAGAATAACGATATCGCCGATAACAAGGTCCTCGCTGCGAACTGAAACGAGTTTGCCGTCACGCAGAATCTTTGATGTTGCGGCGCTCATTTCCTGAAGCGCTTCGATAGCGGCTTCTGCCTTGCTTTCCTGAATAACGCCGAGAACGGTGTTGATAACAACAACAACCATAATGATTACCGTGTCTGTGGGGAAGCCGAAACCGTGCTCAACCCATTCGGTTATTGCGGAGATAACCGCCGCAACGATAAGAATGATAATCATCGGGTCGGAGAGCTGCTCGAATACACGCTGGAGTGTTGTTTTCTTTTTGCCTTCTTCAAGCTTGTTTTTGCCGTTTTCGGCAAGGCGTTTTTCAGCTTCTGCGGTTGAAAGACCTTGCTCGGAGCTGTTGACCTGCTTGAATACGGAGTCGATCTGCTCAAGGTAGAACTTCATTGGTGCCAATCCTTTCGGTTTTATTTATAAAAAAATTTTTAATAAAAAAGACCTCTGACAGAGAACATAATTTTCTCTGCCAAAGGTCTTGCTTTCCATAAAAATGGCCGCTTGCCAGACGCATATGCGCCGGTTGTTGACAATCGGTTATGACGGAGCCATTAAGCTACTCCCCTTTAACTTGTATCTATATTACCACATAAGGGTAAATTTGTCAATTATTTACTTATACAGAATAAAAGCCTGCAAGGGTACGCACAAGCTCGGAGCAAAGCTCCTCATACATAAACTGCTCAAAGCCGTCTTTTTCAAGCAGATTAACCCTTTTTCCGCTGCTGTTTGAAATGTCGGGATATTGCTTGAATGCATCGCCGCTGAAACGCACAAGTGCGGTTTCGTCATAGGCGGCGGCAACTCCGTCAATTGTTGCGGAGAATTCGGCAATTTCTCCCTGAGCTTCTTTTGCGAGGAAATTTATAAGATAAATATTTTCCGTGCGCGGAATCCGTGCCACAAAAGCAAGCATTCGGTTGTTGATATCGGTCCATTCGTTTATCTTTGCGCGCTCCTGCGCAACGGTAAAGGATGTATTTTTGCCCTCGGAGTCTTTTGTGTGCAGGCGGTTTATCTCCGCAAAAATATCCATCATATTAAGTATATCGTTTTTCAGCGTGCCGTATTCCTCGCAGCAGGAAATTATTTGAGAAAGAGCTGTGTCGAGTTCAAGAATTTCGGCGGAAAGCTCGTCGCTCAGCAGATAGCTGCTGCTGTTGACCGTTTTTGCCGTTACGCTCCATTCCCTGATTTTGTCAAGGTTGAAATCGGAAATGAGCAGGGGATAGTATTTATTGATTTCAATGCGCAAAACCGAATATTCTTTAAGTATCTCTGCGCCTTTGCTGCCCGATTTATCAGCAAAGCTTACGGCAGATTTATAGTCTCCGTTTTCGGCTTGATTTTCGGCAAGGGCAAAGAAAATTGTGCTTTTTGCCAGAAGAAATGCAATCAGAAACACCGTAACGGCAGCAACAACCGAAACCGCGGCAATAATTTTTCTTTTTTTGCCGTGATTTTCAAGCGCTGTATCTGTTTTTTGAGTGAAACCGACCATAGTGCATCCTCTGATTATTTTGATTACATTATATTATAGCATAAAACGGAAAAATAGAAAATACCCGAAATGCAAAAAATTTTTTAAAAAATATCAAACAAATGTTTGCATTTTCTGAACATTTGTGCTATAATGGTGACGGATAAGGAATATTTTGCAAAAAAAGAGCTTTAAAAATAAGAAAAGAGGATGAATTATGAAACCAATCACCCCTATTCAGCAAAAAATATATGAATTTCTTGTGGAGATGGCAAAGGAGAATATGACCCCCAGCGTCAGAGAAATCGGTGCGGCGGTGGGTCTGCGCTCAACCTCGTCGGTGCAGGCAAATCTTGATGCGCTTGAGGCGGCAGGCTATATTCAGCGCCCTCCTATGCTCAAAAGATGCATCAAAATTGTCGGTCAGGCGGAGAATATCACCCATGTTCCTCTGCTCGGCACGGTAACAGCAGGTCAACCTATCCTTGCGGTTGAGGAAATCGAGGGTTATCTGCCCTTCTCAATGCCCGGCGCAGGCGACAAGGAGCTTTTTGCTCTTAAGGTCAAGGGCGAGAGTATGCTCTGGGCAGGTATTCTTGACGGCGATATCGTTATTGTTGAAAGAACTCCCACAGCCCGCAACGGCGAAATGGTTGTTGCTCTTGTTGAGGATTCGGCAACGGTTAAAACCTTCTACAAGGAAAACGGTCATTTCAGGCTGCAGCCCGAAAACGACGCTTATGAGCCGATAATCGTTGATGAGGTTATCATTCTCGGCAAGGTTATTGCCAGTTACAGATATTATTAAAAAAACGGCTTGCACAGTCACCTGTGCAAGCCGTTTACTGTCGATAAAGTCGCTGAAACATAAACGAAAAGAAAGTGTAAAAACCCGATAGCCTCCTTGGTTAAATTATTGACTTAATTATACAATATGAAAGTCGGCGTGCCGATACCCCGCAAAAAATAATTTATTTTTTTGAAAATACGGCGAATTCTGCAATTTTACGACAAGCGAATTGCAAAAAACAAACCCGTCACACCAAAAGGTATGACGGGTTTTTGAATAATATTACTATTCGTCCATAAAGTCAAGCACGCGGTCAATAAGGTTGAGCTTGTTTTCGCCCTTAAGCATTTTAACCGCAATATGGGGCTTGCCGCCGCTTGCGCTGACAACGAATCTGCCTTTGAAATGGGCGGAGGTTTTTGCGATTTTTTCCATATCAAGCTGACTGATTCTGAAAATAAGTCTGTCACCCTGAGAGGTGATTTCATAAATATCGTGCCTTGCCGCCTTGCCTCGGAGCAGGGCGATTTTTATGAGTCCCTCAACGCTTTCGGGCGGGTCGCCAAAACGGTCGCAAAGCTCGTCAATAACATCGGATGCATCCTCGTTTGTTTTGATATCCGCAATTCTGCGGTAAATCTGCAATCTCTGGGGTACGCTTTCGATGTATTCATCGGGAATATGAGCATCAATCGGCAGGTCAACAACGCAGTCTTTTTCAGGCTCGGAGGGTTTTTCGCCCTTTTCCTCGCAGATTGCCTGCTCAAGAAGTTTTACATACATTTCGTAGCCCACGGATTCCATATGACCGTGCTGTGACGAGCCGAGCACATTGCCTGCGCCTCTCAGCTCAAGGTCACGCATTGCAATATGGAAGCCCGAGCCGAATTCCGTGAATTCTCTGATTGCATCAAGCCGATGCACCGCTATTTCGGAGAGCTGTTTGCCTCGGGTGAATGTGAAATATGCGCTTGCTCTGCGTGATGAGCGGCCGACACGACCTCTTATCTGATGAAGCTGTGCAAGACCCATTCTGTCCGCATTTTCAATGATGAGCGTGTTTGCATTCGGCACATCAACGCCCGTTTCGATGATTGTTGTGCATACAAGGATATCGATTTCGCCCTCAAGCAGCTTGCGCCAGACCTCGCTCAGCTCATCCTCGCTCATTTTGCCGTGACCTATACCCACATTTGCATCGGGGAGAAGCTCTTTGATTTCAGCCGCTTTCCGTTCAATATCCTCAACTCGGTTATAGAGGTAATAGACCTGACCGCCTCTGCGCAGCTCCTGCTCCATAGCCTGAACAAGCACGGGCATATTATGCTCAATAACATAGGTCTGCACGGGCAGTCTGTCCTGCGGAGCCTCCTCCAGCACGGACATATCCCTGATACCCGTCATCGCCATATTTAGGGTGCGGGGGATGGGGGTTGCCGTAAGAGTAAGCACATCAACGGCAGGGAAAAGGGATTTCAGTTTTTCTTTCTGCGCAACGCCGAAACGCTGTTCTTCGTCGATGATAATCAGACCCAGATCCCTGAACTGAACATCCTTTGAAATTATTCTGTGAGTGCCGACAACGATGTCAACCGAGCCTCTGCGCAGACCGTTTAGAGTTTTCTCGATTTCTTTCCTTGTGCAGAAGCGTGAAAGCATACCTGCCTCAACGGGGAAACCCTCAAATCGGCGCAGAATTGTCTGATAATGCTGAAGGGCGAGAATGGTTGTAGGCACCATAATTGCGCATTGTTTTCCGTCGGCAATGCACTTGAACACGGCGCGCAGAGCAACCTCTGTTTTGCCGAAGCCCACATCGCCGCAGAGAAGTCTGTCCATAGGATAGGGCTTTTCCATATCCTTTTTGATTTCGTGAATACAGCGGAGCTGGTCATCGGTTTCCACAAACTCAAAACGCCTCTCAAAATCGCTCTGCATATCAATATCCTGCGAAAATGAGTGACCCTTGACCTGAATTCTTTTTGAATAAAGCTCGATAAGCTCCTTTGCCATATCCTTGACGGCGGATTTGACCTTGGTTTTTGATTTTTGCCAATCCTTGCCGCCGAGCTTGCTGAGCTTGAGGGGTTTGTCATCATTTTTCGGACCGATATATTTTGAAACCTGATCAAGCTGGGTGACAGGAACATAGAGATTGTCGCCCTTGTCATATCTGATTTTGATGTAATCCTTTGTTGTTCCCGATGCCTCAAGGGTCTGTATGCCCTCGAAAATACCTATACCGTGGGCAACGTGAACAACATATTCGCCTCTGCGAAGCTCATCAAGGTTGTTGAAAGCATTCTTGCCGCGCTTGGTTGAGGCAACTCTGTTTTTGCTGACGGTGCGGCTGCGGTAGGTGATGAGAGTAAATTTTGCGGAAGGATATTCCATTCCGTATGATGTGCCGCCGGGCAGCACGCAAACAGTTTTCTGCGGAATATCCGCAGGAGGTACGGGACAGTAAAGGGCAGGTATGCCCTCGTTTTCAAAGTCCTCGGCAAGAGTTTTTGCCGCTTTGTCCGTGCCTGCAAGCACAACGCAGGCGTGACCCAATTTATTTTTAACCGCCTGAATATCGTCAACAACGGTTGAAAATGTGCCGTTCCAGGGGGCAATCTGCTTTGCCGTAAAGGTTATAAGCTCCTTGACGGGAGTGTCAAAGCTGCCTCGGGGAAGATTATCAAGATAAACAGCGCCCATTTTTTCGTAGCGGTCAAAAAGCTCATAGGGCTGAATTATATATCTGTCAAGACCCTTGCAGAGAACACCGTCCTGAAAGAGTCCTTTGACCGTTTCGTTCATCAGCTGGCAGGATGCGGAAAATTTATCCTTGACCGCAAAGCTTTCGCATACAAAGAGCATACAGCCGCCGGCGTAGTCGAAAATTCCCGCACTCTGCGGATAAATGAGAGGCATATATTTATCGAGCGAAGAAAGGCGTATGCCGCCGCGGATGCCCTCGATATCCGTATTGAGCTGTTTCAGCGCTTCGCCCTTTATTTTCTTTTCCGCAATATGCTTTTCAATAAGGGCAATGAGCAATTCATCCGTGCAGAGAATTTCTCTTGCAGGTGTTATGCGGATTTCGGTTACGGTGTCCTCGCGGCGCTGCGTTTCGGGGTCAAAAAGTGCAATGCTGTCAACGCTGTCGCCCCAGAATTCAACTCTGCAGGGTAGCTTTGAATCGGGAGGGAAGAAATCGAGAATTCCGCCTCGCAGGGCAAACTGACCCGGTCCGTCAACCTGCTCGCTTCGGGTGTAGCCGCAGCGGATGAGGTTGAAAATAAGCTCATTGACATCGTAATCCTCGCCCGTTTCAACGGAAAGGCTGCTGTTCATCAGCATTGAGGGAGGCACGGTCAGCTGAGATGCCGCCTCTGCGGAAACAACAACGGCATCGTAATCGCCCGAAAGCATTCTGTCCAGCACCTTAAGGCGCGCGTGCTCATATTCTCTGGAAACGGTTTCCATCGTGCGGAATGAAAAATCTCTTGCAGGGAAATGCAGAGCATTTATGCCGAAGGCCTCCATATCCTGCCTCATTCTCGTTGCCTGAGCCTCGTCGGGTACGATGACAAGAGCCTTTTTCAGCAGACAATGGCACATCGATGCGATGATATGCGCCTTGTGTATGTGCGAAAGACCCGTCACGCCGGAGGGCAGACGGGTTTTGCGGATTGCATTTGCGAGTGAAATAAACTCGGGTATTCTTTTTGCGGTTTCGCTGTAAAAATTCATATCTTTATGCCTTTTTTAATCATCGCTTTTTTCAGAATTTCAATATCCCCGTGGTAATAGCAATGACCGTCCATACCGACGGCTTTTGCGCCGTCAATGTTTTTCTGAACATCGTCAATGAAATAACATTCCTCGGGAATGAGTGAAAATTCTTCAAAAAGAGTGAGGTATATTTCTTTTTCGGGCTTGAGCAGCTTGTAATCCGCTGAAATAATCACGCCGTCAAAATATGCAAGCGCGGGAATTCCTTTTCTTCTCTCGTGAAAATCGGAGGATGCGTTGGAAAGCAGATAGATTCCGTAGCCGTTTTCTTTAAGAGTTTTCACAAGGTCACACATTTTTTCAAACGGCGGCATATACGGAAAGAAATTATCCACAAGCTCCGCTGTTTTTGCGTAATGCTCGGGCGGAATAACATCCTTTTTTTGCCTCATTATGTCCTCGGGGAAGATTATCCCCCTGTCTTTATCGCTCCATATGGGATTTCTGAAAATTTCACGCAGAAGGATGTCGGCGGTCTCTTTGTCAAACATCGAGTAAAGAGATTTTTCGGGGTTGTAGTCAATCAGCACTCCGCCCATATCAAAAATTATGTTTTTTATCATTATATATTCACCTTCACGATAATTTTATCACTCGCGGCGGGGGAGAGTCAAGAAAAAAGAATAAAAATTACCAAATTATATATAACTTTTAAATAAATTATAAATATATTGTTGAAATCACCTAAATTCTGTGTTATGATAAGGTGTAAATTTGGAATTTCCAAAAGGAGAGTGCTAAAAATGAAAAACGGAATCAAAAGAGTGATTTCAATCATTCTGTGTGCAGCAATGCTTCTTTCAATGGGCGCAATCGGCGCTTCTGCTGCAACAAAAACAGAGTGCGGCGGAAACTGCGATGTTTCTCCCGTAATCATTCTTCCCGGCATCAACCATTCACCCACATACCTCTATGACGAAAATGACGAGCCTTATCTGGATGCTGACGGCAACCATGTAGGCGGAACATTGCTTATCCTCGAGCTCAGCAAGCTCTGGGGTACATTGCCCGCACTCGTTGTCAGCCTTCTCGGCACAATCGCCCTTCAGCACAGCGTAGGTCTTGAAAAGGCTGCATATAACGCTGCAAAGGCTGCATTCTGGGTTCAGGAATGTGACAATGACGGCAATTATATCAACAACCTTCAGACTCAGAGATGGGAGCATCCCATTTCCGAAATGACTCAGGATGATAAAGAATGGCTCTACAGAATGATTCCTCTCCAGAGAGTTGAAGAGGCAATCGGCGGCGACCATATCTATATGTTCACCTTCAACCTTGTAGGCGATCCCATTCAGTCGGCAGCTGAGCTTGACGAATACATCGATATGGTTAAGGAGCAGACAGGCCACGATAAGGTAAACCTTCTTCCCGTTTCACTCGGCGGTACAATTCTTACCGCATATCTCAATGAATACGGCCACGAGGAAATTGACCAGATTGTCAATGTTGTTGCCTGCCTTAACGGTACGGACATCGTTGCCGATATGATGGAAAGAAAGTGGAATCTCGAGGATGAATATTTCTATCACGAGTTCATTCCCCCCATCCTCGGCGATGACGCTGCTCTCGGCTATCTTATCAACATAATTCTTCACGTTATTCCCCGTTCAGGTGTTGACGCAATCCTCACCGGCGCAATCAGCGCAATTCTGGATTCAATGATGATCAACTGCCCCCAGATCTGGGCAATGATTCCCTCATACAGATACGATGCTCTTGCGGAAAAATATCTCAGCGACCCCGCAAAGGCAAAGCTTAAGGAAAAGACAGACCGCTTCCAGCAGGCAAGACTTAACCTTGAGGACAATATCCTTGCTGCTGTTGAGGACGGCGTAAGAGTTAACACAATCGCTGCTGCAAACCTTGATTTCGGCGAGCAGGATTACACTTTCTTCGGCATCGTTGCATCTGCAAGCGATTACAACTCAGACGGCATCATCAACCTTGAATCAACAACAATCGGCGCAACAGGCGCAGCAGGTGACAACACACTTGCAAACACCGAATACACAAGAGAAGCAGTCTGCACAGACGCTTCACACAACCACATTTCACCCGACAATATGGTTGATGTTTCAACTGCAGTTCTGCCCGAGAACACATGGATTTTCCTTGAGCAGCACCACGAGGTTGGTAACAACGACGTTGTTCTCAATCTTGTTCAGGCTATCATCGAGGGCAAGGTTTCAAGCGTAAACGACGATCCCGCAACATATCCTCAGTTCAACTACAGCTGCAACACAAAGTACATCCGCCGCTGGAGACTTCCCGATGCAAAGGATCTCCTTACAAACGATGAGGATGATATTGAGCTTACTCCCGAGCAGGTTGCAGAGCTTGAAGCTGTTATCGCAAAGGGTGACGAAGTTCTTACCGCAACAGTAGTTGACCAGGAGAAGTTCAAGGAAGTTGAAGACGAGCTTAACGCTGTTCTTGCAAAGTACGGCAAGTATACATACCCCGAAGAGCCTTCAGACTTTGAAGTGTTCCTCGGCAACGCTCTTGAAGGCACAAGTAAGTTCCTCGTTGATACAATCGGCGGCGGCAGCCTTGTTGACTGGCTTCTCTCACCCATCCGCAATATTCTCGGTAAAATCTTTTAATTTGATTTAAAAGGGAGAGATTGTAATGAAAAAAGTTATTTCCATGCTCCTTTGCCTCTCGCTCCTCTTTTCGGTAGCGGCAATCGGCGCTTCGGCATCTGAGGTAAAGACGGAATGCGGCGGAAATTGCGACATCTGCCCCTCAATCGTTGTTCCCGGTATCGGTCAGTCCAATGTATGGGCGCTTGACGAAAACGGCGATTATCTTCTCGACAGCGAAGGCGAGAGAATGAGCGCATTCCCCGCAATTTTCGATATTCCCACAATCATCAAGAGAGCCATCGTTCCCGTTCTTCTTACACTTATCACTCAGAAGGATATGGGTCTTTCGGATGCGCTTTCGGATGCTGTTCTTGATGCTTTTGCTGTCAATATGTGCGATGACAGCGGCAAGAACACCGGCAACTTTGAGGTTGAGAAATATCCCTATTCAGTTGCGGAATGCAGCGATTACGAAAAGAAGCAGATTTATAATAATGTTCCTCTGCAGGCATATGCAGAGCAGGTAGGCGAGGACCACCTCTACTACTTTGCATACAATTCATTCGGCAACCATCTTGATTCGGTAAACGAGCTTTATCAGTTCATTCAGATGGTTAAGGAAGAAACAGGTCACGATAAGGTCAACATTGTTCCCATCAGCATGGGCGGCACAATGGCAAACGGTCTGTTTGAGTATTATCCCGAAGTGAAGAACGATATCAACAAGGTTGTATATATTGTTCCCGCACTTGACGGCTCAACAATCGTCGGCGACCTTCTTTCAAAGGACCTCACATTCCTTGATAAGGAATTCCTTTATAACGGCTTCCTCGGCACACTTATGGATGCTGAAGATGCAGCGATGATTGAGGTCATCGCAAGAATTCTTCCCGATGATGTTCTTCTCGGCGCACTCAATGCGGTTGCAGACACTCTTGTTGACGAGGTTGCCTGCAAGATAACAAGCCTCTGGGCGCTCAGCCCCTCCTCATATTATCAGGAGCTTGCGGCTATGCATCTTGACCCCGAAAAGTATCCCGAAAGAGCAGAAATCAGACGCCAGACAGAGATGTACTATCAGGCACAGATAAATTCCGATAAGAATATCCTTGAGTTTGTTGAAGCAGGCGTTCAGGTGTTCAATATCGTTGACTACGATGTAGCCCTCTACTGCATCGGCAACGCCTGGAATGATGACAACGCAGACGGCGTTATTCACCTTGATTCAACATCAATGGGTGCTTACAGCGTTAAGGTTGGCGAAACCCTTCCCGAAGGCTATAAGCAGGCAGGCACGTATTGCTCAAATCCCGAGCATAACCACATTTCTCCCGACAGAGTTGTTGACGCATCAACAGGTCTCCTGCCCGACACAACATTCTACTTTGACGAGCAGAATCACGAGCAGACAGCGAGAAATGACATCATTATTTCGCTTGCAACAAGAATTCTTGCAACTGACGATATTACCGATGTTTATTCAACACCCGATTATCCTCAGTTCAGCGCAAGACGAGACACAAGAAGACTCAAGAACAGCCTTATTCCCGATGCAAAGAAGGTTGACCTTTCAACCCTCGATGCTGCTGATGCAGCCGCGCTCACAGAGGCTCTCGAAGAAGCCGAGGCTTTTGTAAACGGCACAAACTGCTACACAGGTCAGCAGAAGGAAGTTGAGGATAAGCTTATCACGGCTCTTGTGAACGCAGGCGTATATCAGGTTGAGGAAGAAGAAGAGCCTTCAGATTTCTTCCCCAATCTCAGCAGCTGGATTTACGGCAGCTACGGCACGGCAGGCTTCTCACAGATGCCTCTTGCAACGTTGAGCATTCTTGCAAACGGCATTGTTGCGATTTTCACCGATTATATCGTAAATCCCATTTCCCGTCTTTTCACAGCACTCTAAAAAATTACCCTCCGAGGTTGACTGCCTCGGAGGGTTTTGTTATACATTATTTATTATCATCGGGAATAACAAGGAATTGCACGGCTTCGTCTCTGTTGATAAGATTGCAGAGTATGTCGGAAATTTCCTCAGCGGATTCAACCATTCCGTTGTCAAACCACATTCTGAAAACGCCGATTATTGCGCTGACATAAAACTGAATGGCGTATCTGCCCTCAACCCTGCTGTTGACAACGGGGAAATAGCTCTGAATTCTTTCGCCGAGCAAGGTTGTTATCGAGTGAACAAGTCCTGCTTCAAAAGCCGCTTTTATAACCTGAACATTTTCCTGAAAAAACTCGGCGATATAATAAATCATACCTCTTACGGTCTGCGCGTGGCTGCCCTGCAGGCGCTTTATGAGCCTGCTTTCCTGCTCAAGCAGGTGATTTATAAGAATTTCGTCCTTGTTTTTATAGTTGCGGTAATATGCCATTCTTGAAACGCCAGCAAGATTTGTTATGTCGGTTATGGTGATGCTTGAATAGCTTTTAACCTCCATAAGCCTGAGCAGGGCGGTGACGATACATTCTTTTGTCAATACATTGGTTTCGTTTGTTTTTTCCATTACAAATTTGCTCCCGGTGTAACGTTTTTTGCAAAAATTGGAATTTGTTGATGATTTGTTCATAAACTAATGTTACAATCGTAACTGTTACAAGTGTAACATTGCAATTTTATTTTGTCAAGGGGATTTTTTATGCTCAAGCTTAAAGACATAGTTAAAGAATACCCGACGGGGGATACAAAAGTAACAGCCCTTAAAGGTGTAAATATTGAATTCCGCAGAAACGAGTTTGTGTCCATTCTCGGTCACTCGGGTTGCGGTAAAACCACGCTGCTGAACATTATCGGCGGCCTTGATCAGTATACAACGGGTGACCTCATTATTGAGGGCAGATCCACCAAGGATTTCAAGGACGGTGACTGGGATTCCTACAGAAATCATTCCGTAGGCTTCGTTTTCCAGAACTATAATCTTATTCCTCATCAGAGCGTTCTCTCCAATGTTGAGCTTGCGCTTACGCTTTCGGGTGTATCAAAAGCCGAGCGCAAAAATAGAGCCGTTGAGGCGCTGGAAAAGGTTGGCCTCGGCGACCAGATAAACAAAAAGCCCAACCAGATGTCGGGCGGTCAGATGCAGAGAGTTGCCATTGCCCGCGCGCTTGTCAACAACCCCGAAATTCTTCTTGCCGACGAGCCTACGGGTGCGCTTGACAGCGAAACGAGCGTTCAGATTATGGATTTGCTCAAGGAAATTTCGCAGGAAAAGCTTGTTGTTATGGTTACTCATAACCCCGAGCTTGCCGATGAATATTCAACCCGAATTATCCGCCTTGTGGACGGCAAAATTGTTGACGACACAAATCCTTACACAACGGAGGATGTTGAACGCAAAGAAAAAACAAAAGCAGAGAAAAAGGAAGAGAAAAAGGCGGCAAAGCAGCTGCCCAAAAAGCCTTCGATGTCCTTCTTCACGGCGCTTTCGCTTTCGCTCAACAATCTTATGACAAAAAAGATGAGGACTTTCCTCACATCTTTTGCAGGCTCAATCGGTATTATCGGCATTGCGCTTATTCTTGCGCTTTCAAGCGGATTTCAGGCATACATTGATTCGATTCAGCAGGAAACCCTCACATCATACCCTATGATGGTTGAAAGCACGGCAATGGATATGAATGCAATGATGAGCGGTATGACGGGCGTTACTCCGGGCGAAGTCAATCACCCTCTTGATAAGGTTTATTCCAACACAATGGCGGCGAGTATGATGGAATCCTTCTCGTCAGAAATCTGGCAGAATGACCTAAAATCGTTCAAGGAATATCTTGAGAGTGATGCAAGCACAATCAAGGATTATTCAAGCAGCGTTCAGTATTCCTACGGCGGAAAAATCAATATATTCTCCCCCGACACGGCAAACGGCATTAATCAGGTTTACCCCAGCCCCGTGATTTCAATGATGGAATCGATGGTTGGCGGCGTTGACCTCGGAGGAATGCAGATTGACACCTCGATGATGTCCAGTATGACAAAAATGATGAACTCCTGGTTGGAGCTTATCGATAACAAAACTCTGCTCGAGGAGCAGTATGAAATCGTTTCGGGTAAATGGCCCGAGGCATATAACGAGGTTGTTCTTATCGTTGATAAAAACAACGAAATCAGCGATATCGCCATTCAGGGTCTCGGACTTATGACTCAGGAAGAAATGATGCAGGCATTTATGGCTATGCAGAGCGGCGAGGAATACAAGGCAACCTCACATCAGATGGAGTATTCGGATATTCTTGACCTTACCTTCAGAATCGTTCTTGAGCCTGATTATTTCAGCTATAATGCAGAGACAAAAACCTGGGACGATATGCGCGGCGATGAGCAGTATGTTGCAAACCTCATTGCAAACGGCGAGGAAATAAAGGTTGTCGGCATTATCAGACCCTCCGAGGAATCCGTTATGGTTGCAACAACGGGTGCTGTCGGCTATACAGCCGCCCTCACCGAGCATATCATCGCAGAAACCAACAAGTGCGAAATAGTAAAACAGCAGATGGCAGACCCCGAAACCGATGTGTTCACGGGTATTCCCTTTGCAAAGGCGCAGGAGCAGTTGCAGACTCCGGCACCTGCGGCATCGGGCGTTTCGCTTGACCCTCAGGTCAATACACCTGCTCTTGCAGAGGGTATGACACCTGCGGCAAGCTCAATGAAGTTTGACGGCGATGCTCCCAAGGCAAGCTTTACCGCCACGGGCATTCCCGATTTCAGCCAATTCCCCGCAGTAACGGAGGAAGAGGTTTATGCCGAAATCGATAAAAACTACAGCGGAGCAGAAGCCGAAAAAATGAAGCGCACCGTTGAGCTTATGCTCAAAACAACTCTTTCCATCAGCGAGAGACGCGAGCTTTCGGGCTATCTTGACGAAATGCTTGCAGGTCAGGAAATTGAGGGAATGGGTCAGATAAGCGGCAGTCAGGCGCTTTCCTTCCTCCAGATGATGGATAAGGAAACCAAGCTTAAAATGCTCAACGCAATTATGAGCGGCGAGTTCGGCGATTACGCACCCCCTGCAAACAATGAGAATGCAGATGAAAATACGGGTGACGAAAATGCTCAGGGCGAAACACCCGTTGAGCCTGAGCCTGAACCCGAACCCGAGCCGATGCCCCTTGCTTCAAGCTATGAGGAGGCGCTCACTCTGCTCGGCGTTGCGGATATCACAACACCTCAGTCAATCTATATTTATCCCAAGGATTTTGAATCCAAGGATATTATTTCGGAAGAAATTGAAAGATACAACGAGAGTAAGGCTGCCGAGGGTAAAGAGGACAGCACAATCAAATACACCGATTATATCGGACTTCTCCTCTCATCGGTTTCAACAATCATCGATATCATTTCCTATGTTCTGATTGCTTTCGTTGCAATTTCGCTTGTTGTTTCTTCGATTATGATTGGTATTATCACCTACATTTCCGTTCTTGAAAGAACAAAGGAAATCGGTATCCTCCGTGCCATCGGTGCGTCGAAGAAGGATATTTCAAGAGTGTTCAATGCGGAAACCCTTATTGTGGGCTTTGTTTCGGGTGCGTTGGGCATCGGCTCAACCGTGCTTCTGACCCTGCCCATAAATGCAGTTATTTCTCATCTTACCTCGCTTCCCGAGGTTGCAAAGCTTCCCGTTGACGGAGCGATAATTCTTGTTGTTATCAGTATGGTGCTGACCCTTATTTCGGGTCTTATCCCCTCAAAGATTGCCTCGAGAAAAGACCCCGTAGAAGCATTGAGAACTGAATAAACAAAAAAGAGGATGTAAAAAAACGAAAGTTTTTTTACATCCTCTTTCTGTTTGTTATGTCAGCTTTTTGATTATTCTGTCAACCTCGCCCGTTTCTTCAATATCAAAGGTGGCGATGTATTCGTCGGTTTTTGCCTGAGCCTGCTCTGCGTAAAGGTCGTTTATGCAAACGGAGCGGTAATTGACATAAACGCTTTCGCCTTTTTCCCTGAGGTTTTCTTTCCATACGATAAAAATACATTCGTCGTAGGTTATAACCTGCACGGTGCCGTCTTTTTGCTCCGCAACCTTTTCAAAAAATCCGTCGGGATATCCCTCTGCGCCCTTTTTCAGCAACACGGAATCGGAAAGGCTGTAGCCTGCCGCGAGGGCATTCTCTGCAAATTTTTCAACATCCGTGTCTGCGTTTGCGGCAAGCGTGCCGATTGATGCGATAAGCTGATTTTTTTCAAGCTGTGTCATCTGAGTGCCGTCAGAGGTTGTGAAATATGCGCAGACATTGCGGAAGCTGATGTAATTCTCATAAAAGTAATTCTGAAGCACCGCTTCTTCCGCCGCGTTGCCAGTACCTTTATCGTATTCGGCGGCAAAAACTGCATCCTCATAGGCTTGTGCGGTAAGGATTTTTGTGAGAGTCTGCTTTGAAACGCCGATGTTTTTGTAATGGTTTTCAAATCTGACCCAATAATCGTTGACCTTCTGCGAAATTTCAACCTTTTCCGAAGCGGTGAGAGTAAGCCCCATTTCTTCAAACGATGTGTTGGCTGCAAGATATTTTTTGCATTCGTTTATCGCCGCCTGCTTGAGGTCGGATTTAATGGGATTTTCGGGCAGGTTATATACAATGGGTCTGCTGTTGACCTTGTCCAGAAAATAAGTGAAAATTTCGCTGTTGATTTCCGTGCCTGCAATGATGAGTGCGGTCTTTTTTTCTTTGCCGCAGGCGGTAAGCGGGAATATGAGCAAAACGGCAAGCAGAAGCGCCGCAATTTTTTTCATAAAATCAATCCTTTCGCTCACATTATAGCACATAAATCCGCATTTATAAAGCTATCTCCAAAAAAATTTGAAAAATGTCTTTATTAGTTCATTTTTTTGTTGTATAATTTATAATGTAATAAATATGACGGGGTGACACCATGGAAAAAATCAGACTTTTAATCGCAGGTGAGGAATACAACATCGGCACAGACGACGACCTTGATTATGTTGCGGAGCTTGGCGCAGAGCTTGATCAGAAAATCAGCGCACTTATGAGCAGTAATGTCAGAATTTCAATCACTCAGGCGGCTATCGTAACGGCTCTTGAGTATGCGGATATGGCTAAAAAGAGCGAGATTTCATCCGAAAATCTCAGAGCGCAGATTCAGGGCTATCTTGAGGATGCCGCAAGAGCAAGAACGGATGCCGAGGTTACAAAGCGTGAGCTTGAAAGAGTAACAAAAGAGCTTGCGGCTCTCAAGGCTTCAGGCAAATAATGGCGGTGGAGATTCTTGCGCCTGCAGGCAGTGCGGATGCGCTCAGGGCTGCCGTGCGCTGCGGAGCAAATGCCGTTTATCTCGGCGGCAAGCTGCTTAACGCGCGCAGAAATGCATCCAATTTCTCCGAAACGGAGCTGGCGGAAGCCGTTGAATATTGTCACGCAAGGAATGTTAAGGTTTATCTGACCCTCAACACCCTTGTGAGTGACGGCGAATTTGAAACAGCATATGAGGCGGTGAAGTGCGCCTGCAGAGTCAATGCGGATGCACTTATTCTGCAGGATATTGGACTCGTCGCAACTGTGCGTCGGGTCTGTTCTTCTATGCCGATGCACGCATCAACTCAGATGTCGGTGCAGAGCATTGAAGGCATAAGAACGCTTGAAAAGCTCGGATTCACAAGGGCGGTTTTGCCCCGTGAGCTTTCCGAAAAAGAAATAATCGCCATTTCGTCCCGAACGGAAATGGAGCTTGAGTATTTTGTTCACGGTGCGCTGTGTATGTGCGTTTCGGGTCAATGCCTTATGAGTTCCGTACTTGGCGGCAGAAGTGGCAACAGAGGGCTTTGCGCTCAGCCGTGCAGGCTTCCTTTCGGAGTCAACGGCAAGGGCGGCAGTAACCTGAGCCTCAAGGATTTGTCACTTACCGAAGATCTTGGCAGGCTTGAAAGGGCAGGGGTATGCTCATTTAAAATCGAGGGCAGAATGAAGCGCCCCGAATATGTTGCGGCGGCGGTTACCGCCTGCAAAAACAGCCTTAACAATATAAATGATGAGAATATAAACCAATCCCTGCGCGCTGTTTTTTCGCGCTCGGGCTTCACAAAAGGTTATTTTGAGGGCAGGCTCGGCAAGGAAATGTTCGGCACAAGGCGCAAGGAGGATGTTGAAGGTGCGTCGGGAGTGCTGTCAGGGCTTCAGAGGCTTTATGACAATGAAAATCCCCTTATTCCCGTTGATTTAACCCTCACGTTCAAAGAAAATGAGCCGATGATTCTTTCGGCATATGCTTTGGGTCATTCCGTGCAGGTGACAAGCGAAAAATGCCCCGAAAAGGCATTGAATAAAGCTCTTTCCCGTGATGAACTGGCACAGAGAATTTCAAAATGCGGCGGCACGCAGTTTTATGCAAATAATATTGAAATAGATTTTACCGAAGGGCTTAATGTTTCCGCAGGCGTGCTGAACGCTCTGAGGCGTGATACGCTTGAAATGCTCGAAAAGAAAATAATACACAGAGAAAGCATTGGTATCCTGCCTTATAACGAGGAGTATAAGCCCCACAAGGCGGAGAAACGCAAGGTGGTCCACGCGCGCTTTTTCCGTGAGGAGCAGATTCCCGAAAGCCTTGACGGCGTTTCCCGTGTGATTGTACCCGTAGAGGTCAGCGGCGAGACGGTTGAAAGCCTTTGCGCAAAGGGGATTGAGGTTGCGGCTGAAATTCCTGCGGCTGTTTTCTCAAATGCGGACAGATATATCGAAAAGCTGACGGAGCTTAAAAAGCACGGTGTGTCACTTGCGTGGGTCTGCACTCTTGACGGTGTCGGCATTGCCGAAAAAGCAGGTATGCCTTTTGCTTCGGGCTTCGGAATGAACATTTACAACACTGCGGCAACGGAAGAAATAAAGCGTCTGGGCGGCAGGGATTGCCTGCTTTCCTGCGAGATTTCGCTTTCCGATGCGGCAAGGCTTGGCGGCGACCTGCCCCGAGGCATAATGACCTACGGCAGAATTCCGCTTATGCTTACGAGGAATTGTCCCGTTAAAAATAAACTTACCTGCGCCGAGTGCGGCGGTAAAAGCGTGCTGACGGACAGAATGGGTGTGAATTTCCCCGTTGTGTGCAAAAACGGTGCAAGCTTTGTGCTTAATTCCGTGCCTCTGTGGCTTGCAGATAAGAAAAACGAAATCCGCAATACTGATTATGAATTGCTTTATTTCACAAACGAGTCAAAAGACGAATGTTTAAGTGTGATAAATGCTTATAATAATAATGAAAAGGCACCCGGTGAATTTACAAGGGGCTTGTATTTCAGAAAAGTTTTATAAAATACTTGAATAATAAAATGATTAGAGTTATACTTTTCTATCATAAATGAGAGGATGTATGTTTATGAGCATAAAAATCGGAATTTTCGGTTACGGAAATATCGGCAAGGGAATCGAATGCGCAATAAAGCAGAATCCCGATATGGAGCTTGCCGCAGTTTTTACCCGCAGAGACCCTGCGACGGTTAAAACCGTTTTCGGCGAAGCACCCGTTGTTTCCGCAAACGAAGTTGAAGATTATGCAGATAAAATAGATGTTATGATTATGTGCGGCGGCAGCGCAACGGATTTGCCCGTGCAGACTCCCGCAATGGCAAAGATATTTAATGTAATAGACAGCTTTGACACCCACGCACGCATTGCAGAGCATAAGGCGAATGTTGATGCGGCGGCAAAGGCAGGCGGTAAAACCGCAATTATCTCAGTTGGCTGGGACCCCGGTCTTTTCTCGCTCAACCGTCTCTATGCAGAGGCAATCCTGCCCGAGGGTCAGAATTATACCTTCTGGGGCAAGGGCATAAGTCAGGGTCACTCCGATGCAATCAGACGCATCGAGGGCGTTGCGGATGCAAGGCAGTATACAGTTCCCGTGCCTGCGGCTGTTGAAGCGGCAAGAAGCGGCGAAAATCCCGAACTGACAACCCGTATGAAGCACACAAGAGAGTGCTATGTTGTTGTTGAGGAGGGTGCGGATAAGGCGAGAATTGAGCAGGAAATAAAGACTATGCCCAATTATTTTGCCGATTACGACACAACCGTAACCTTTATTACTCAGCAGGAGCTTGACGAAAAGCACGGCGGTCTGCCTCATCAGGGCATCGTTATCCGCTCGGGTAAAACGGGCGCAAACAGAGAGCATAACCACGTTATTGAATATAAAATCAAGCTTGACTCAAACCCCGAGTTCACTTCAAGCGCACTCATTGCATATGCAAGAGCCGCTTACAAGCTCAACAAGGCGGGGAATACGGGCTGCAAAACCGTTCTTGACATTGCTCCCTCAATGCTCTCGCCCAAGAGCGAGGCAGATATAGTGGCGTATCTTTAAGAGATGCACTATATATAATGTAATATTATATAGCGAAAAAATTAATCAAAAAATCGAAAAAAAGTGCTTGACTGCAAGGGTAGAATGTGATATCATAGTTCTACCTCTGCAGGAGGGTTCTTTTTTTGTGCCCAAAAATAAATTGTAAAAATTATTAAGCAGAGGGAGGCCTGGCTCTGTTTCAGGTTGCCTGATAGACCCGTTTCAGGGCTAATTATTCCAAAAATGGAGGTGCCGCACATGGCTGCTAACGGTAAAAGAGTTAAAATTACACTTTCTTGCACCGAATGCAAACAGCGCAATTACAACACAATGAAAAACAAGCAGAACACACCCGACAGGATGGAAATGAACAAGTACTGCCGCTTCTGCAGAAAGCATACTGTTCACAAAGAAACAAAGTAAGCAGGAGGATAAACCTAATGGCTAAGAAAGAAGTTTCCAAAGCTGCAGAAAAGGTTGCCGCCGCTGACAAGAAAGAAAAGAAGCCTGCTAATCCCAACGGAAACATTTTCGTGAGAGCCGGCAAGGCAATCAAAAAGTTCTGCAAAGATCTCAAGGGCGAAATCAAGAAGATTGTTTGGCCCGATGCAAAAACCGTTCTTAAGTCAACTGCAGTAGTTCTCGTTGTTGTTGCAGTATGCGGTCTTGCTATTTTTGCTGTTGACCAGCTCCTTTCACTCGGTCTTTCCGGTCTTAAGGATGTTGCAGCAAATCTCAGCGATTCAGCTAACACAACAACCACATCTGCAAGCACAGGTATGATAAGCCTCGGCAAATTCTTTATCGGCTGATAAAGGAGGCAGATTACAATGGCAATTG
This sequence comes from Acutalibacteraceae bacterium, assembly GCA_045632815.1. Lineage (GTDB taxonomy): Bacteria > Bacillota > Clostridia > Oscillospirales > Acutalibacteraceae > CAG-177. The sequence goes on from JAZQXJ010000079.1 coordinate 50,644, forward strand.
ACACAAGATGGTACGTTGTTCATACCTATTCAGGCTATGAAAACAAGGTTGCAACCAACATTGAAAAAATGGTTGAAAACCGCAAAATGCAGGATCAGATTCTTGAGGTCAAAATTCCGACAGAAACCGTTACCGATGTTGAGAAAAAGAAGGAAGTTGAGCGCAAGCTCTTCCCCGGCTATGTTCTTGTTAAGGTAGCAGTTACACCCGACAGGGACAACCGTCCCGCAATGAGCGATGAAACATGGCTTCTCATCCGCAACACAAGAGGCGTAACAGGTTTCGTAGGTCCCGAAAACAAAGCAATCCCCCTTACCGACGAAGAAGTTATCAGGCTCGGAGTCGAGAAGAGAGTTGTTGAGGTTTCATATGCTGTTGGCGACACAGTCAACATCATCGATGAGATTTTCGACGGCTTCACGGGAGTTGTTGAGGAACTTGATGTTGAGAATAATATGGTCAAAGTTTCAGTATCCGCACTCTTTGGCAAACAGACAACCGTTGAGCTTGAGCTTGATCAGGTTGAGCTTGCCGAATAATCACGGTAATTTGAGGGTTAAACCCTTTCAAATTTAGCGCTTTTAACAGCGCAGTCCGCCATACGGCGCGGCTTCGTGGGAGGAGCAGAAAAGCTCCGCAATTTACCACATTATATGGAGGTTTTTAATTATGGCACAGAAAGTTGTCGGCTTAATTAAGTTACAGATCCCCGCAGGCAAGGCTACCCCCGCACCCCCTGTAGGTCCTGCACTCGGTCAGCACGGCGTTAACATTATGTCCTTCACAAAGGAATTCAATGAGCGCACAAAGAACGATATGGGTCTTATCATCCCTGTTGTTATCACAGTTTATGCTGACCGTACATTCAGCTTTATCACAAAGACACCGCCCGCAGCAGTTCTTATCAAGAAGGCTTGCGGTATTGAAAGCGGTTCGGGCGTTCCCAACAAGACCAAGGTTGCAACAAT